>NZ_JBSGCD010000003.1:0-434239 GCF_053601675.1 Micromonospora sp. NPDC004704
AAACGCCCGGTTACATTCCGAACCCGGAAGCTAAGCCCTCCAGCGCCGATGGTACTGCACTCGGGAGGGTGTGGGAGAGTAGGACGCCGCCGGACTTCTTTTGAGTTAGGGCCACCCTTCGGGGTGGCCCTAACTTGCATTCCGGGCCTGATTGCATTCCGGGCCTGATTGATCGGCGCCGGGCACGGGGAAAGACACCGCACCCGACGACCTTCGGGTCAGTCTCTGGTCTGTACCTCGGAGCGGATCTGCAACATCAGGGGTGCCGCCTCGTCGGCCGTACGGCCGGGGAACATCGCCAACGCGACGCTGCCGTGGTCCGCCCAACCACAGACGGTCAACGCGTCGCCCTGGTGGCTGGTGCCGCACTTGAGCACCCCGCCGAGTTCACCGGCCGGCAGTTCGCGCAGCTCGTCGATCCGACCGGAGTCGTCCGCCACCAGCTTGAACAGGCGGTCCAGATCCTGTTCCGGCTGCCACATCAACGTCGTACCGCCGAAGAGCAGGACCGACCGCTCGGGCCGGGCCGGGTCGGCGTACACGGCTGCGATGCTCTGGTCGACCTCGATGTCGGCGAGGAACCCGTTGCGCAGATAGTCCGCGGTGGTCCTCGCCCGGTCGCTGCCGTCCAGGGTGAGGCCGGCAACCTGGTCGGGAGTGGCCAGGGTGGCGTCCTTCTCCTGTGCGACCCGCCAACCCAGGGTGCCCAGCACCGCCGCGCCGGCCACCCCGACAAGCAGTGCAGCCCCGAGTGCGATCAGCCGACGGCGGGACGGCGGGCCCGACCGCTCCTCCTCCGGATCGTCATCGAAACCGAAACCGGGAGTGATGTCGTACGGCTCCGGGGTGACGTCTACCGGCACCGGATCGGTGGCCGAAGGGCGATCGGAGAGGTTCGCGTCGGACATGACCGACACCGTAGCCCAAGCGGAGGTGGTCCACGTCGGTCCCGGTCGGGGCCTCCGTAGACTTTCAGGGTGACCGAGACACTGGATACCCAACGTACGGCCGTCCCGTCCCTGCCCGCGCAGTACCAGCCGAGCGAGGTAGAGCAGCGACGGTACGAGCAGTGGGTAGCCGCCGGCCACTTCCGGGCGTCGGCCGACAGCGACAAGCCGCCGTTCACCATCGTCATCCCGCCGCCGAACGTGACCGGCTCCCTGCACATGGGCCACGCCCTGGACCACACGGTGCAGGACGCCCTCATCCGGCGCAAGCGGATGCAGGGCTTCGAAGCGCTCTGGTTGCCGGGCATGGACCACGCCGGCATCGCCACCCAGAACGTGGTCGAGCGGCAGCTCGCCGCCCAGGGCCTGTCCCGGCACGACCTGGGTCGGGAGAAGTTCGTCGAACGGGTCTGGCAGTGGAAGGCCGAATCCGGTGGGGCGATCCTCGGCCAGATGCGCCGGCTCGGCGACTCGGTCGACTGGGAACGCGAGCGTTTCACCATGGACGAGGGTCTCTCGCGGGCCGTACAGACGATGTTCAAGCGGCTGTACGACGACGGCCTGATCTACCGTGCCGAGCGCATCATCAACTGGTGCCCGCGCTGCCTCACCGCCCTGTCGGACATCGAGGTCGAGCACACCGACGACGACGGCGAACTGGTCTCGATCCGGTACAGCGACGACGTGGTGGTCGCCACCACCCGGGCCGAGACGATGCTGGGTGACACCGCGGTTGCCGTACACCCGGAGGACGAGCGGTACCGGCACCTGATCGGGACCGAGGTCGAGGTGCCGCTCACCGGCCGGATGATCCCGATTGTCGGCGACGAGCACGTCGACCCGACGTTCGGCACCGGCATGGTGAAGGTGACCCCGGCGCACGACCCCAACGACTTCGAGATCGGCCAGCGGCACCAACTGCCCTCGCTCACGATCATGGACGAGCGCGGTGTGATCACCGCTGCCGGGCCGTTCGAGGGTCTGGACCGGTTCGAGGCCCGGCCGGCGATCGTCGCCGCGCTGCGCGAGGACGGCCGGATCGTGGCGGAGAAGCGGCCGTACGTGCACGCGGTGGGGCACTGTTCGCGGTGCCGTACGACGGTGGAGCCCCGGCTCTCCCTGCAGTGGTTCGTCAACACGACCCCGCTGGCGCAGGCAGCCGGTGACGCGGTCCGGGACGGGCGGGTCCGGATCGAGCCGGCCGAGTTGTCCAAGCGCTACTTCGCCTGGGTCGACAACATGCACGACTGGTGCATCTCCCGCCAGCTCTGGTGGGGCCACCGGATCCCGGTCTGGTACGGCCCGGACGGCGAGGTCGTCTGCGTCGGGCCGGACGAGCAACCGCCGACGGGGCCGGGCTGGCGGCAGGACGAGGACGTACTCGACACCTGGTTCTCCAGCGGCCAGTGGCCGTTCTCCACCCTCGGCTGGCCGGAGCGGACCGCCGACCTGGAGAAGTTCTACCCGACCAGCGTCCTGGTCACCGGCTACGACATCCTCTTCTTCTGGGTCGCCCGGATGATGATGTTCGGCCTGTACGTGATGGACGGCAAGCCGCCGTTCGAGGTCATCGCGCTGCACGGCATGGTCCGTGACCAGTACGGCAAGAAGATGTCGAAGTCGTTCGGGAACGTGATCGACCCGCTGGACTGGATCGAGCGGTTCGGCGCCGACGCGACCCGGTTCACCCTGGCCCGGGGCGCCAACCCGGGTGCGGACGTCCCGGTCAGCGAGGACTGGTGCCAGGGGTCCCGCAACTTCTGCAACAAGCTCTGGAACGCGACCCGGTTCGCCCTGATCAACGGGGCGAACGTCGAGGGACCGCTGCCGGAGCCGGGCCAACTCTCCCCGGTCGACCGGTGGATCCTGTCCCGGTTGCAGCACGTGGTCGCCGAGGTCGACGAGCAGTTCGAGGCGTACGAGTTCGCCAAGATCTGTGACACCCTCTACCACTTCGCCTGGGACGACGTCTGTGACTGGTACGTCGAGCTGGCGAAGCCGGTGCTGGCCGCCGGGGGTGAGCCGGCCGCGGTCACCCGTCGGGTGCTGGGGCACGTACTCGATCAGGTGTTGCGCCTGTTGCACCCGATCGCGCCGTTCGTCACCGACGAACTGTGGATCGCGTTGACCGGTCGGGAGACGATCCAGACCGCCGACTGGCCGGTGACCGAGCCGACGCTGGTCGACGACGCGGCCGAGGCCGAGCTGGTCATGCTGCAGCGGGTGGTGACCGAGATCCGCCGGTTCCGTTCCGACCAGGGGCTGCGCCCGGCCCAGCGGGTCGCCGCCCGGCTCGACGGGCTGGCCGAGGCGGGCATCGTCGGGCACGAGCCCCTGATCCGTTCGCTGGTGCGGCTGGAGGACGGTGGACCGGACTTCTCGGCCAGCGCGACCCTGGCCGTCGCCGGTGGGGTGAACGTGGCCCTGGACACCCGCGGCTCGATCGACCTGGCGGCCGAACGGGCCCGGCTGGAGAAGGACCGGGCGGCGGCGGAGAAGGAAGCCGCCCAGGCCCGGGCGAAGCTCGGCAACCCGGCCTTCGTGGACAAGGCACCGGAACCGGTGGTCAACAAGATCAAGGATCGGCTGGCCGTCGCCGAGGCCGACCTGGCCCGGATCGCCGCCGCGCTGGAGGCACTCGCGTGAGCGACCGTAACGAGTTCAACCAGGTGGACGCCGAACTGGAGGCGCGCGGCTTCACCCGGATGGTGTTTGACCTGGGCCGGATCGAGCAACTGCTCGACCTGCTCGGCAGCCCGCAGCGGGCGTACCCGTCGATCCATCTGACCGGCACGAACGGCAAGACCTCCACCGCCCGCATGATCGACGGGTTGTTGCGGGCGTTCGGGCTGCACACCGGGCGTTACACCAGCCCGCACCTGGAGACCGTCCGGGAGCGGATCAGCCTGGACGGGGAGCCGGTCAGCGAGTCACGGTTCGTGGCCGCGTACCGGGAGGTGCTGCCGCTGGCCCGACTGGTCGACGTGAAGGCCAGCGAGCCGCTGACGTACTTCGACATGACCACCGCGCTGGCGTTCGCGATCTTCGCCGACGCGCCGGTGGACGTGGCCGTGGTCGAGGTCGGTCTCGGCGGGGCGGACGACTCCACCAACGTCCTCGGCGCTGGCGTAGCCGTGATCACCCCGATCGGGCTCGACCACACCGAGTGGCTCGGCGACACGATCGAGGACATCGCGCTGGCCAAGTCCGGCATCATCCACAAGGGCGCCACGGTGATCACGGCGAACCAGACGGAGGAGGCCGCCCGGCCCCTGCTGGAGCGGGTCGCCGAGGTTGGTGCCACCATCGCCCGCGAGGGCAGCGAGTTCGGCGTGGTACGGCGGGACGTGGCGGTGGGCGGCCAGGTGCTGGCCATCCAGGGGCTCGGCGGCGTCTACGACGAGATCTTCATCCCGCTGCACGGCGCGCACCAGGCGCAGAACGCCGCCGTCGCGCTCGCCGCCGTGGAGGCGTTCCTCGGCGCCGGTGCCGACCGGCAGCTCGACATCGACGCGGTCCGCGAGGGCTTCGCCGAGGCCAGCTCGCCCGGCCGGCTGGAACGGGTCCGGTCCGCCCCGACGATCCTGCTCGACGGTGCGCACAACCCGCACGGGATGGCCGCCACCGTCAACACGCTCCAGGAGGAGTTCGCGTTCAGCCGGCTGGTCGCGGTGCTCGGCGTACTCGCCGACAAGGACGCGTCCGGGCTGCTGGAACTCCTCGAACCGGTGGTCGACACGGTCGTGGTCACCCGCAACACGTCACCCCGGGCGATGCCGGTCGAGCAACTGGCGGAGCTGGCCGAGGAGATCTTCGGTCCGGAACGGGTCGCGACGGCGGAGGACATGCCGGACGCGATCGAGCTGGCCGTGGAACTCGCCGAATCGAACCCCGAGGCCGAGCTGAGCGGTGTCGGGGTACTCGTCACCGGATCCGTGGTCACCGTGGCCGACGCGCGGCGGCTACTGAAGCGATGAACCGGAGGAACGATGACACCGGAACGGGAAGCGGGCGAACCGGAACTGGCCGGGACGGCGACGGTCGAACCGGCAGCGGTCGAACCGGCAGCGGTCCAACCGGGAAGGGTCGAATCGGCAGCGGTCCAACCGGGAGGGGTCGAGCCGGCAGCGGTCGCGGGGGCGGCGGAGCGGCCGTCGGGACTGCGCAACCCGGTCCGGGCGGTACGCGGCCTCGGTGCCGGCACCCTGGTCATCGAGATGCTGGTGCTGCTGCTGGCCATCCAGCCGATCAGAATCGTCGGCGGTGACCTGAGCGGCACCGCGATCTGGACCATCGTCGCGCTGGCAGTGGTCGCGGTGCTGCTCAGCGGCATGCTGGCCCGAGCGTGGGCCTGGCACGCGGCAACCGTCCTGCAGGGACTGCTGCTGCTGTCCAGCTTCCTGCACTGGTCGCTGGGCGTGCTCGGGCTCATCTTCGCCCTGGTCTGGGCGTACGTGTTGCACGTACGCCGGACGATCCTGGGTTGATCGGACCCGGCACCGGACCGGTCAGGCCGCCGTGCGACCGCGCCACTGGGTCAGTGCGATGCCGTGCCCGTCCGGGTCGCGGAACGCCGCCGCCCACAGTTCCAGCTTCGCGCCCCGGTTGACCGCCCTCGGCGCGTAGGTGAACCGCACCCCCTTGGCCCGAAGGTCCTCGTACACCGCCTCGACGTCACCGACCTCGAGGTTCAGGTGGACCAGGCGGCGGTTGATCGGTGCGACGTCCGGGATGGCCCGCAGCACGATCCGGGTCGCGCCCGAGGCGAGTACGGCGTTGCCGTCGCCGCCGTCGATCTCGAAGAAGCCGAGCATGTCCCGGTAGAAGGTCACCGACCGGTCGAGGTCGGTGACGAGCAGGGTGATGCCGACCCCGTGGATCGGGCCCCCGCCGCCGACCTCGGCGCTCGGTGGTGTGGTGACCAGCCCGGCGAGCAGGTCGGCGTCATCGGCGGGCTCGGGTCGATCGTCGGACGCCTCGGCATCCGGTGAACGGTCCCGGGGCGCCACCGGGTCGTCGAAGTCCAGGTCGAGGTCGATGTCGTCCGCTGGGCGTACCGGTCCGGAAGCGGCCACCACCGGCCCGGACGCGGCCGGGTACGGGTGGGGCCGGTGATCGTCGCCGCGGTTGTCGTCGTCAGCGTCAACGTCGTCGTAACGCTCGTCGACCCGGTCCTCGGTCCGCTCGTCGACGCGGTCCTCGATCCGGTCGTCGGGGTAGCGGTCGCGGAAGTCGGTGTCCAACCGGTCCGTGGGCTCGTGGTACGGCGGTGCGTCGGGGTACGGGTCGCCGCCACCGGCGCCGCCGGTGCGCCGGGTCGGGCCGGGGGTCGGCTTCGCCCGGCGCGGAAGCGGCACCGCGGCCGGCGGCTCGACCAGGTGACCCTCCAGCACGATGGTCCCGCCCGGCGTGTGGTGCACCACCACCGGTTCCTCCCGCAGGTCGCGCAGATCGTCGTCGAGGTCCGCGATGACCGGGCCACCGCCCGGCGAGGGCGTCCGGTAGCCGTCGCCGGCCCCTCGGCGTACCCACGGCGGGACGTCCTCCTCGATCAGCACGTCGTCGCCGAGCGGGTCGAGGTTCTCGTCGAACTCCGGCGGCAGGTCCATCCGCTCGGCGGCCTCCGCGTGGGTGGGCACCTCGTCCCAGAGGATCCGTACGTGCCGGGGGTCGTCGATCGCGACCATGATCGGTAGGGCGGTACCCGGTGCCGGCCACTTGGTCACCGGCACCCTCGGATCCCGGACCCGGATCGACCGGGGCGGCAGGCCCGGCGCATCCAGCACGATCTGCAACTCGCACCGGCCGAACACCGACGAAGCGGGCGGCTCCGACACGCTGTGTACGTGCGCGATGCCGGAGACCCAGGCGCGGGCACCACTGCGTACGGTGGTCACCAGGCCGAGCCCGACGGCGAGCACCAGCAGGGCCACCCCGAGGGCGACGATCGCCCAACTGGGCATCCCGCAGCCGAAGAGGATGACAAAGGTGGCGAAGGTGCCCAGCACTCCGGCGACGAGCTTGCGCACGGGCGCGACCGATCGACGAACACCGTCTGCCACAGTGGACCTCCCTGGTTAAGGCCAGGCTAGGCCCGATCCGCCAGGATTGGAAAGAGCGGGGCCGTGAGACGTGGCCGGCGTCGGGAGCCACCGGCCGGCTCGCTAGGCTGACCTTGGTCCAGCCGTACCCGGTCCCGCTCAGGAGGAAAACAGCGTGTCCACCAGCAGCCAGGACGAGCGCACTCTCGTTCTGATCAAGCCCGACGCGGTTCGCCGCGGCCTGGTCGGCGAGATCATCTCGCGGTTCGAGCGCAAGGGCCTCGCTATCGACGCGCTGGAGCTGCGCACGATCGACGGCGAGTTCGCCGACCAGCACTACGCCGAGCACGTCGAGAAGCCGTTCTACCCGCCGCTGAAGGACTTCATGACCGGCGGTCCGCTGGTCGCGCTGGTGCTCTCCGGCGACCAGGTGATCGAGGTGGTACGCGGGCTGGTCGGTGCCACCGACGGCCGCAAGGCGGTGGCCGGCACGATCCGCGGCGACCTCTCCCTGTCCAACCGGGAGAACCTGGTGCACGCCTCCGATTCCGTCGACAGCGCCAAGCGCGAAATCGGGCTCTGGTTCCCCGTACTGGGCTGACCTTCGGGTTGGTGTCGTCGAGGCGGACAAAAGGGGTGGCGAACGCGTTCGGTTGTCGTACCGGGCGGCTAGTTTCTCCGGCATGGCCACGCTGGCGACGTACTCATATCTGCGCCCCTCCGGTCTCACCCCCGACGACCGGCAACTGACCCTCCAGACCTCGGGTGGGCCCTCGGCCCACCCGAGGTTTTTCCACGGCTTCCTGACCACCCCCGAGCCGGCCGCGGTGGGCCTGCTCGCGGTCGCCGAGGTGGCCAGGACCCGTTACTACCAGCCGGTCAGCCCCGCCAGCCTCGACCCGGTCGTCACCGGTGGGCTGGACCGGCTGCGGTTCGAGTCGTTCTCCGGCTGCTGCGGGGTCTACGCCCGGCTCGACGTGCTGCCGGCCGGGCTCGACGGTCAGATCACCACCCACGGCACCACCAACGTCGACGTCAACCCACCGCTGCGCCAGGCGCTGGCCGGCATCGGCGACAACGACCCGATGCACGTCGCCGTCGGGCCGGACGACCTCACCGTCACCACCATCGACGACGGGCCACTCGTCGAACGGAAGGTGCCGCTGCCCACCCGGTGGCTGCGCGGCTTCGCCGAGGCGCAGGTCATCACCGCCCCGTTCGAGCCGCGGGTCGAGGTCAGCGGCGCCGAGGCGACCGCGTTCCTGCGCCGCCTGCCCAGCGGATCGGACCGTTCGGTGCTGTGGGTGGTGCCGGCCGGGCGGACCCTGCGGCTGACCTCCCGCGCGGTGCCGGGCGCGGTCTGCCTGCCCGGAGCCGGTCGACTGGTGGCGCTGCGGCCGTTCCTGCGGTTCGCCACCGGGCTGCGGGTCTACGGGCCGGCGGTCCGGACGGGCAGCGGGCCGGTCGCCAGCACCTGGGAGCTGAGCACACCGGCACTGCGACTGTCGCTGACCCTGTCACCCGAACCGCACCGCGGCTTCTCCGGTGAGGGGGCGGTCCTCGCCGCGCTCGCCGGAGACGAGGTCTGCGACGACGCCGACCTGGTCAGCGCGCTGCTCTCCTGGGACCCGACGATCGACGTCGGTGCGCTGGCCGCCGCCGCCGGCCTCCCCGTCGACCGGGTACGCGCCGCGTTGACCCAGCTCGGCACCGCCGGACGGGTCGGCTACGACGTGGCGGAGGCGGGCTACTTCCACCGGGTGCTGCCGTACGACGGGGCCGCCGCCGAGCGGATGAACCCCCGGCTGGTCGGCGCGCGGGCCCTGGTCGACGCGGGTTGCGTGACCGTCGACGGCGACCTGGCGACCGTACGCAGCGGGGAGGAGACGTACCGGGTCCGGTGGACCGGGGCGGCGTCGTCCTGCACCTGTCCCTGGTGGGCGAAGTACCGGGGCGGCCGGGGGCCGTGCAAACACGCGCTCGCGGTTCGGCTGGTCACCACCGCCGCCACCGAACCGGCCGAGGTGTGGGCGTGAGTGTCATCCACCGGGAGCCCGAGCTGAACTGGCCCGACCTGCGGCAGGCGATCGACCTGGGCAAGGTCGAGGTGATCGGCAAGCTGCTGCGCGGCGGGACCGAGGAGCAGCGCCGGACGTTCGGCCCGGAGCTGGAGGCGTACGTCAAGGGTCTGCCGCCCGAGCGCTGGTGGAGCAACCGCGACCGGGCCGCCGCGGTGGCGGTCGCCGCCCTCGGTTGCCTGCCGTCGGCCGCCCGGACCTCGGCCCTGCTCACCCGTCGGGACGTGCGCGACCGGTGGGGCGACATCCCGCTCGGCGAACTGATCGAGATGTCCCGCGCCCGGGACCTGCAGTGGCTGGGGGACCTCGCCCGACGGCTCGCCGCCAAACTCCCCCGTGAGGGGCGGGACGGACAGTGGAGGCTGGTCGCCGGACTGCTCACCGAGGCCGGCGTCGCCCCGCCCACCGACGACGCGTTCGTCCGGGGATGGTTCGCACACCTCCAGGCGTGGCAGCCGAAGGACGAGCGCCAGCCGCTGCTCGAACGGCTGCGGGTCGACCCGTACCTCGACGCCCTGCTGCCCCGGATGTTCGAGGTGGACGGGCTCGGCGTCGAACTGGCCCGCAGCAGCTGGCACCAGGAGGAACGACGCTGGGACCACCGGCCGGCGGTGCCGCACGTGCTGGTGGCGCTCGCCGCCGAGGGACGCGTCGACCGGACGGTGCTGCTCGACGGCGTACTGGGACGGTTCCTGCGCGGGGACAGGGTGTCCGCCCTGCGCGCCTTCGTGGTCCTGCACGACGAACTGGCACCGACCGAGGCCGAGCTGACCGCACGGGTCGTCCGCTACGTCCGACTGCTGCCGGACGCCCACTCCACCGTCGCCGGGCTCGCCCAGCGGGCCCTGCGCCGGCTGGAGGACAACGGCCGGCTGGAACTCGACACCCTGTTGCAGGGCAGCCGTCAACTCCTCGCCCGCCCGGAGAAATTGCTGGTCAAGGCACAGTTGAGCTGGCTGGACCGGGTCGCCAAACGCAACCCGGACCGGGTCGGCGAGGTGCTGGAGACGGTCGCGGTCGCCTTCGGACACGACGCCCTCGACGTGCAGGAGCGGGCGTTGACCATCGTGCTCCGGCACATCGCCCGGACCGAGCCGCCGGTACGCGCCCGGCTCGCCGAGCTGGCCGGCGTACTGGCGGGCGACCTGCCGGGGCGGGCTGCCGCCGTACTCGGGGAGCCGGTGGCGGCGGTGGCCGTCGACGTACGGACCGGGTGGGCGCTGGTGCCGATGCCGTCGGTGGCACCCATGCCGCCGCCGGTGACGGGGGTCGCCGAACTGGCCGAGGAGATCGGTGCGCTGCTGCACGACGAGGGTTCGATGGTCGGCTGGGAGCGGGTGCTCGCCGGAATCGTCGCCTGTCACGCCGACGATCCGGTGCTGCTGCGTGACGCGCTCGTGCCGATCCTCGACCGGTACGAGGTGCAGTTCCGGCCGGGGCAGACCTGGTGGGGCAGCCCCCGGCTGCGGCAACTGCTCGGTGAGGTGATCCGAGCCGCCGTACGCCCCGGGAACAGGCTCTCCGGCTGGGAGCGCGGGGTCGGCATGGTCCGGGCGGCGCTCGGCGGTCCACCGGCCGACCTGCCGGTCACCGGGTACGGGCCGGGGCCGCAGCAGGCACTCGCCCTCCGGATCGCCGAGACGGCGGTCTACACCCGGCACAGGCCGATCCCGATGCTGGTGTCGACACCGACCCGGGCCAACGGTCAGCTCGACGCGACGGTGTTGGTGCAACGGCTCGCGGAAGCCGAGCGGGCGGGTTGGCAGCCGTGGCGGTTCGACCTGGAGCAGGCCCTGCTGCGGCTGCCCCGCGAGATCGACGGCGACGCGCTGAGCCGGGCCGCCGGGCTACGAACGCCTGCCGGTGTGCGGCTGTCCCGGTGGCTCACCGACGGCGGGGCACCGCAGCCGGGATCGGTCAGGGTGGACCAGCGGCGGCCGCCGCTGCGGCGCTTCGACCACTGGGAGTTGAGCCATCTGCCCGAGCGTCGGGTGGTGGTCGGGCTGCGGCCCGGGGCGGTGGACTACGGGCCGTTCGCCCAGGAGATGTTCGAACTCGATCCGGCCGACCGGCCGGAGATCAAGCAGAGTGACCCGGAGTACCAGCTCTGGCCGGGGGTGCTGCCCAACCATCGCGAGGTGATCGCGGCCTGGGCGCTGCCCGCCTTCGCCGGGTTGGCCGACTGCGACCAGCGGGGAGCCGAACTGTTGCCGCTGCTCGCCGAGTCCGCCGGCCCGGTCGGCCCGGCGGTCGCGCTGGCGTTGGCGTACACGCTGGCGGCGCGGCACGAGGCGGACCGGGTCGCCGGGGTCGACGCCTTCCTCGCCCTGGCCGCCGTCGGGGACCTCGACGGGGCGGCGCTCGGCCGGGAGCTCGGAGCGCTGGCCGCCGACGGCACGATCAAGCTGACCCGGGTGGTGGCGGGCCTGGCCGAGGCCGCTCGGGCCGGTGCTCGGGCGGATGTGTGGGCCGCGATCGAGGCGGCCCTGCCGGCGGTGCTGGCCGCCACTCCCCGCGGCGGACCGGACCTGCTCGCCCTCGGCGCCCAGACCGCGACCGCCACCCCCACCGTGAGCACGAGCGGTGTCACGAGCGGGAGCAACGCGACGAGCACGAGCGGCGGCACGGGCGCGAGCGGCGGCACGAGTGGGACCGGGAGTGTGGGCGGCGAGGCGCACCAGGCCGAACCCGGGGCGCTGCGGGCCGCCCTGGCGGGGATCTCCGCGCGCGGCGGCAGCGGTCGGCTGGTGACCGAGGCCCGGCGCCTCGACCGGGTGCTCGCCGGGTAGCGACAGCGGGGCGGCTGGCGACAGCGGGGCAGGGTAGCGACAGGCCGAGGGCGGGTGGCGACAGCGGGCAGGGTGGCGACAGCGGGGCAGGGTGGCGACAGGCCGGGGGAGGTGGCCACGGCCAGGGGCGGGTGGCGACCGCCGGGAACGGCCGGCCGGGTCGAGCTGGATGGTGATGAGTGGTGCGAGGGGACCATCCGGCCGACCCGGCCGCGCTCCGGTCAGGCCTCGGGTCGGGCCTGTTCAGCCCTCGGTCGGGCCTTGTTCAGACCTCGGTCGGTGTCTGGGCGTGGACGGTCACCGCGACCCGGTTCCACACGTTGATGGTGGCGATCGCGACCACCAGGTCGGCGAGTTCCTTCTCCGACCACACCTTGGCCGCCCCGTCCCAGACCTCGTCCGAGACACCGTGCTCGCCCAACCTGGTCACCTCGTCGGTGAGGGCCAGGGCGGCACGCTCCCGCTCGTCGAAGAGGGATGACTCCCGCCAGGCGGAGACCGCGAACAGCCGCCGACTCGACTCGCCCGCCGCCAGCGCGTCCCGACTGTGCATGTCGACGCAGAACGCGCACCCGTTGATCATCGACGCCCTGAGCTTGACCAGCTCCAACACGGTGTGGTCGACGTTCTTCTGGACATAGCCCTCCAGTCCGGCCACCGCCCGGTACGCCTCCGGCGCCACCCGCCCGATATCCATCCGCTGCTGCACTCCGCACCTCCTCGATCCGCCGTCGCCGGCCCGTTGACCGCCGTACGGCACCGCTTCCGGTTGCGTCTCGTGGACGGGCGGGTCGGCGGGGACGTGACGGGACCGGGGTGTGATCCGGATCATCCGGTCGTTCGTATCCAGTTCGGACATCGGTCACCTCCACCGCGTGGAGGAGCCACCTCCGGTCGATAGACAACCCTGGTCAACGCCCCACCGACCGTGGAGGAATCGAATGACCTCACTCGATCGACGTACCCTGTTGCGCGCCGGACTGGTCAGCGGCGCCGGACTCGCCGGCGGAGCGCTGCTCGGCGCGGCCGGCGCGTCCGCCGGCGGACCCGCCGCCCCGGCCTGGCGGCCCAGCGGGCGACCGGTGCTCACCCACGGCGTCCAGAGCGGCGACGCCACCGCCGACTCCGCGGTGGTCTGGACCCGGGCGGACCGGGCCGGTCGACTGCACGTCGAGGTCAGCCGCCGGCCCGACTTCCGTGGGGCCCGCCGGATCCGCGGGCCGCTGCTGGCCCCGTCCGGCGACTTCACCGGCAAGGTACGCCTGCGTGACCTGCCCGGCGGCGAACGGCTGCACTACCGGGTACGGGTGGAGAGCCTGGACCGGCCCGGCCTGCTCAGCGAGCCGCTGGTCGGGTCGCTGCGTACCGCTCCGGGGTCGGGGCGCCGGGCGGACCTGCGGTTCGTCTGGACCGGTGACATCGTCGGCCAGGGCTGGGGCATCGCGTCCGACTTCGGTGGCATGAAGATCTTCGAGTCGATGCGGGCGGTCCGGCCGGACTTCTTCCTGTGCAGCGGGGACACCGTCTACTCCGACGGACCGCTGGCCGAGACGGTGGCGCTGCCCGACGGGCGGATCTGGCGCAACCTGGTCACCCCGGAGAAGAGCAAGGTCGCCGAGACCCTGGCCGAGTACCGGGGGCAGTTCGCGTACAACCTGCTCGACGAGCACCTGCGGGCATTCGCCGCCGAGGTGCCGCAGATCAACCAGTGGGACGACCACGAGGTGACCAACAACTGGTACCCGGGGGAGATCCTCGCCGACGACCGCTACACCGAGAAGCGGGTCGACGTGCTCGCCGGGCGGGCCCGGCAGGCGTTCCACGAGTGGTTGCCGACCCCGGGCGACGGGCGGCTCTACCGGAAGCTCTCGTACGGGCCGCTGCTCGACGTGTTCGTACTGGACATGCGGACGTACAAGGACGCCAACGACGGCAACACGTACGCCGACCCGAACCGGGGGCTGCTCGGGCGGGCCCAGCGGGAGTGGCTGATCCGGGAGCTGAAGCAGTCCCGGGCGACCTGGAAGGTGATCGCCAACGACCTGCCGATCGGGCTGGTCGTACCGGACGGGTCGACCGCGCAGGAAGGGGTGGCGCAGGGCGACAACGGGCTGCCCGCCGGGCGTGAGCTGGAGTTCGCCGAGGTGCTCCGGGCAGCGCACCGCGGCGGCGTACGCGGAATCGTGTTCGTGACCGCGGACGTCCACTACACCGCGGCGCACCACTACGACCCGGCCCGGGCGGCGGTGCGCGACTTCACCCCGTTCTGGGAGTTCGTCTCCGGGCCCGCGCACGCCGGTGCATTCGGCCCGAACGCCCTCGACGGGACGTTCGGCCCCAAGGCGGTCTTCGTCAACGCCCCGCCCGCGGCCAACACCTCGCCCGCCGACGGCTTCCAACACTTCGGCGAGATCACCATCAACGCCCACTCGGCGGCCCTCACCGTCCACCTCCGCAACCGCAACGGCCACTCCCTCTGGTCCACCACCCTCCCCGCCCCCCGCTAACCGGCGCGTTGATCATGAAGTTAGCGACGGTTCGATCATCGTTCCGTGTTGCTAACTTCATGATCAACGCCCTGGGGGTGGGTGGGGGTGGGGTTAGTCGGGGGCGGGGTTGGGGGTGGGGCGGGTAGGGTGGGGGGACAGGCGATGATCTGGCTATCACCGGGGAGCCTCCGGAAGAAACGGTGGGATCCCGTGAGGGGTGCCGGCGGAGTAGAACCGGACGGGGCCGGCCCGTCACAGCCGACGAACGAGCGGGCGGTCGATCCTTGGCCGTCAAGCGGGGTGGTACCGCGGGTCCCGCGGCGCGTCGGCTGTCCGGCGTACCGTTCGGCTCGTCCTCGCAGTCCACTGACAGTGAGCTGCACCGAGGAGAGCGACCCCCGATGGCGTATCCCAAGCACGCGTCCGACGGCACGGGCGTACCGGCGAGCCCCGACCTGCCCGCGGTCGAGCGCCGCGTGCTGGAGCACTGGACCTCGGACAAGACGTTCGAGGCGAGCGTCGAGCAGCGACCGGCCGGCGACAACGGCGCCAACGAGTACGTCTTCTACGACGGCCCGCCGTTCGCCAACGGCCTGCCGCACTACGGCCACCTCTTCACCGGCTACGTCAAGGACGTGGTCCCGCGCTACCAGACCATGCGCGGCCGGCGGGTCGAGCGGCGGTTCGGCTGGGACACCCACGGCCTGCCCGCCGAGGTGGTCGCCGAACGGCAGCTCGGCATCACCACCAAGGCCGAGATCATCGACCTCGGGGTGGCGAAGTTCAACGACGTCTGCCGTACGTCGGTGCTGCAGTACACCCAGGACTGGGAGCGGTACGTCAACCGGCAGGCACGCTGGGTCGACTTCGGCAACGACTACAAGACCCTCGACCTGGACTACATGGAAAGCGTCATGTGGGCCTTCCAGACCCTGCACCGCAAGGGCCTGATCTACGAGGGTTTCCGGGTCCTGGCGTACTGCATGCGCTGCGAGACGCCGCTGTCGAACACCGAGACCCGGATGGACGACGTCTACCGGGAGCGGCACGACCCGACGCTGACCGTCTGGTTCCAGCTCGACCCGACCGCCGACGGCCAACCCGGCGAGAAGATCGGCGTCTGGACCACCACGCCCTGGACGCTCCCGTCCAACCTGGCGCTCGCCGTCGGCCCAGACATCGAGTACGCCGTACTCGAGCGCGACGGCCAGCGGTACATCGTCGGCGCCGTGCGGGTCGGTGCGTACGCCAAGGAGCTGGAGGGTTACACCCAGGTCGGCACGGTGTACGGCCGTGACCTGGTCGGACGCCGCTACACCCCGCTGTACGACTTCCTGGTCGAGCCGGCCGGACCGAACGCGTTCCAGGTGCTCGGGGCGGAGTTCGTCACCACCGAGGACGGCACCGGTGTGGTCCACCTCGCCCCGGCGTTCGGTGAGGACGACCAGAACGCCTGCAACGCCGCCGGCATCCCGACCATCGTCACCGTGGACGACCACGCCCGGTTCACCGCGCTCGTGCCGACGTACCAGGGCGAGCAGGTCTTCGACGTCAACAAGCCGGTGATCCGGGAGCTGAAGGACCGGGGGGTGGTGCTGCGGCAGGACACGTACACCCACTCGTACCCGCACTGCTGGCGCTGCGACACCCCGCTGATCTACAAGGCGGTGTCGTCCTGGTTCGTGGAGGTGACCCGCTTCCGGGACCGGATGGTCGAGCTGAACCAGGAGATCAACTGGACGCCGGGGCACGTCAAGGACGGGTCGTTCGGCAAGTGGCTGGCGAACGCCCGCGACTGGTCGATCAGCCGTAACCGGTTCTGGGGGTCGCCGATCCCGGTCTGGAAGTCCGACGACCCGAACTACCCCCGGGTCGACGTCTACGGCTCGCTGGACGAGATCGAGCGGGACTTCGGCGTACGGATCACCGACCTGCACCGGCCGGTGGTCGACGACCTGGTCCGCCCGAACCCGGACGACCCGACCGGGAAGTCGACGATGCGCCGGGTGCCCGAGGTCCTGGACTGCTGGTTCGAGTCCGGGTCGATGCCGTTCGCCCAGGTGCACTACCCGTTCGAGAACCGGGACTGGTTCGAGGACCACTACCCGGGCGACTTCATCGTCGAGTACATCGGCCAGACCCGCGGCTGGTTCTACACCATGCACGTACTGGCCACAGCGCTGTTCGACCGGCCCGCGTTCCGTAACTGCCTGGCGCACGGCATCCTGCAGGGCGCCGACGGGCGCAAGATGTCCAAGAGCCTGAACAACTACCCGGACGTCTACGGCGTCTTCGACTCGTACGGGTCGGACGCGATGCGCTGGATGCTGATGTCCTCGCCGGTGCTGCGCGGCGGTGACATGCCGGTGACCGAGGTCGGGATCCGGGACGCCGTACGTCAGGTGCTGCTGCCGCTCTGGAACGTCTGGTACTTCTTCTCCCTCTACGCCAACGCCGACGGCTACGAGGCGAGGAGGGTCGCGCCGGAATCGGCGGGCACGGGAGGGGGCGGGCTGCTGGACCGGTACGTGCTGGCCAAGACCGGCGAACTGGTTGGCACCGTGCAGACCCAGCTCGACGAGTACGACATCTCCGGCGCCTGCGCCACCGTCCGGTCGTTCCTCGACGCGCTCACCAACTGGTACGTCCGCCGTTCCCGGGACCGGTTCTGGTCCGGCGACCGGCAGGCGTTCGACACCCTCTACACCGTGCTGGAGACGCTCTGCCGGGTGGTCGCGCCGCTGGCGCCGCTGACCGCTGAGGAGATCTGGCGGGGGTTGACCGGCGAGCGCTCGGTGCACCTGACCGACTGGCCGGACGCGGCCGAGTTCCCGGCCGACCACGACCTGGTCAGCGCGATGGACAACGCCCGTACGGTCTGCTCGGTGGCGCTGTCGCTGCGCAAGGCGAAGGGGCTGCGGGTCCGCCTGCCGCTGTCGTCGCTGACCGTGGCCAGCTCGAACGCGAACGCCCTGGAGCCGTTCGCCGACCTGATCGCCGACGAGGTCAACGTCAAGACGGTCCTGTTCACCACCGAACTGGCCGGCTACTGCGAGCAGGTCCTGACGGTGGTGCCCCGGGCACTCGGGCCGCGCATCGGCGGGCAGGTCCAGACGGTGATCAGGGCGGTCAAGGCGGGCGACTGGTCGCTGGTCGACGGTGCGCCGGTCGCCGCCGGGGTCACCCTCCAGGAGGGCGAGTACGAGCTGCGCCTGGTCGCCGCCGACGTCGAGCACTCGGCACCGTTGCCGGGCGGCGAGGGGGTGGTGGTGCTGGACACCACGGTCACCGCCGAACTCGCCGCCGAGGGACTGGCCCGGGACGTCGTACGGGTGGTGCAGCAGGCCCGTCGGGCGGCCGACCTGGACGTGTCGGACCGGATCGGGGTGGCCCTGTCGGCGTCCCCGGAGGTGGCGGCGGCGGTCGAGGCGTACCACGACTTCGTCGCGGCCGAGGTGCTCGCCGACCTCATCACGGTCAACGCGACCACCGGCGAACTGCCGGGCGCCTTCACCGGCGAGGTCGGCGAGGGCGAGCCGGTCGCGGTGACCGTCCAACGCTCCTGAGGCGAACGGGAGGGCCCCTTCTCATCGCGTTTTGGGTGAGGAGGGGCCCTTCTCGACCACCGTCCGACCGCGCTCGGCAGCCGGGCGAGGCGTCGATGGCGGTGGTCGTGGAGGGGGTTGGCCGGCGGTTGGTGAGATGGAACGCTGGCGATGCTGAAGTCGGAGCGACTCTGGCCTACCATCGGTGCGGCGGCGAGGGCCGTCGCGACCGGTGGGCCCGGCGCTGACCAGGGGAGGCCGCGTGCCGCTGCTCTACACCGTCGGCAAAGTCACCGTCGGTACCGCGATGAACCTGGTGTGGCGGCCGACGGTCGAGGGGCTGGAGAACGTACCGACCAGCGGCGGCGCGATCATCGCGGGCAACCACCTCTCGGTTGCCGACGAGCTTTTCCTCGGTTCGGTGGTGCCCCGGCACATCTCCTTCTGGGCCAAGGCGGAGTACTTCACCGGGACCGGGTTCCGGGGCTGGCTGAGCCGGTCGGTGATCGGCGGGCTGGGCGCGATCCGGGTCGAACGCGGTGGCGGACGGGCCGCCCTCTCGGCCTTCGACGGGGCGATCCCGGTGCTGCGCGGCGGCGAACTGGTCGCGATCTATCCCGAGGGCACCCGGTCGCCCGACGGGCGCCTCTACCGGGGGCGTACCGGCACGGCCCGGCTGGCGATGGCGGCCGGGGTGCCGATCATCCCGGTCGGCATGATCGGGACCGACCGGGTCCAGCCGATCGGGGTCCGGGTGCCCCGACCCAACGCCCGCGGCGTCGTGGTGCGTTTCGGCAAGCCGATCGACGTGAGCGGACGGCAGGACGACCGCACCACGCTGCGCGAGGTCACCGACGAGCTGATGGCCGAGATCCAACGGCTCACCGGCCAGGAGTACGTGCCGCGGTACGCCCCGGCCCGGGTGAGCCCGACCTCCGACCCCACCGACGGCTGACCACGGTCCGGCCCGGTGCCGAACCGGCTCCGGGTCACGGTGCCTGCGACCCGCGTTCCTTCTCCTGGTCCCGGATCGCGGGTACGTCGTCGAGCCGGTCGAGTTGGCGCAGGGTGCGGACCAACCGGGGACTGCTGGGCAGGCGTTCCCGGTTGCGGTCGAGGAAGACCCAGTGCCCGGCGGTGTACGGGCAGGCGTTCTCGCCGAGGTGCTGCTTCGGGTCGTACCGGCAGCCCCCGCAGTAGTCGCTCATCCTGTTGACGTACGCCCCGCCGCCCACGTACGGCTTGGTGCTCAACTGGCCGAGGTCGGCGTACGGGTTCATGCCGACGACGTTGGCGGTCAGCACCCACTCGTGGCCGTCGACGAACGACCGCTGGAACCAGTCGACCACCTCCGACGGGCGCCACCCGCGCTGCAACGCGTAGTTGGCGAGAACCATGAGTCGGGGGACGTGATGGACCCAGCCCCGGTCCCGTACCCCGGCCAGGACGTCGGCGAGGCAGCGGGCCTGCACCGCGTCGGCGTCGAGATTGCCGAACCACGACGGCACCGATCTGCGGGCGCCGACCCGGTCGCCGCCACGGTTCCCGGCGTCGAAGTACCAGTAGAGGTGCCAGACGAAGTCCCGCCAGCCGAGAAGCTGACGGACGAATGCCTCCACACTGGATAGCGGCGCGTCCTGCTCCCGGTAGGCCTGCTCGGCGCCCCGGATCGCCTCCATCGGGTCGAGCAGACCGAGATTGAGCGACGGCGAGAGCAGGCTGTGCGCCATGAACGGGTCGGTGCCGAGCATCGCGTTCTCGTACGGCCCGAAACTCGGTAGCCGGTGCCGCAGGAAGTGCCGCAGCCGGTCGGTCGCCTCGGCCCGGGTGGCGGGGAACAGCCGTGGCCCGTCCCGGCCCACGAACCGGATGCCCTCCGCCGCCCACCGGTCCAGGTCGTACCGGACCTCCGCGTCGATGTCGTCCTCCTCCGGCAGCGGCGGCGGGGGGACGTCGAGGGGTTCGGACTCCTTCGGCGGCGGCTGCCGGTTGTCGGCGTCGAGGCTCCACCGGCCCCCGACCGGGTCGTCGCCGTCGAGCAGCACCCGGTGCTGGCGGCGGGCGTGGCGGTAGAAGTCGTCCAGCCGCATCGCACCCCGCCGGTCGTCGGCCCAGGCGGTGAAGTCGGTGGTGCTGGTGACAAAACCGCGTGGCGGCAGCACGGTCACCCGCTCCAGGGACCGCACCAGGTCACGGGCTCGACGCGAGGTCGGGTGGCAGACGTCGATCGGTTCGGGGACCTGCCGCAGGCCATCCCGGTAGGTCTCCGCCCGTACATATGTTGCCTGGTCGCCAAGCTCGGCGGCCCGGTGCCGGAGCGCGGACAGGATCAGGTGGGCCTTCTGCCGGTGGAACGCGCGCCGACGGAACACCGCTTTCGACTCGATCAGGAGTACCTGCTGGTCGTGGTCGTCGAGGAAGTGCGGCCCGAGTTGGTCTGCGAAGATCCAGCGCCGCGACATCACCCGATTCTGCACGGCGCGGCTGAGTTCACCCGTAGCCTGCCCGTGGATCGACTGTGTCTCCGGTCACATGAAGTATGGTCATTCGTGACGGATGATCTCCGTCCGGAGTCGCGTCAGCAGGTCCGCACTGTCCTGTACCGACAGCTGGGTGAACAGGACCGTGCCGAGGCTGCCGTGGTCGGCCCAGGAGCAGACCACCACGTCACTGCGTCCGGCCTGACCGACGCCGCAGCGCTGGAACTCGCCCCGTACCCCGGTGTCGATCGGCTGGACGTCGCTCAGCGCGTACTCGTTGCCGAGTTGCGCCATCGCGGCGTCGAGATCCTGTTCCGGGTTCCACCGGAAGCCGGTGCTGCCGAAGATGGTGACGACCTTCTCGTTCGGGTCGGTGTAGACCCCGGCGAAGGTGTCGCCGAACAGGTCACTCGTGGCCATCTGCTCCTTGAGCTGGTTGGTGAGCTGCTCGCTGGCCCTGTCCTCCCGCTTGTGCAGGTCGAACACCTCGGCCGGCAGGGTGGCGGTGACCGGGTACTGCTCCCACATCGGCTTGGCGTACCAGCCCGGCACCCCGCAGCAGCAGGCGACGCCGAGCAGCGACAGCACCAGCATCACCCTCGGCCAGCGCCGCCGGCGCCGGCCGGTCACCGCCACGTACCCGGGCGGCGCCCGCCATCCCGGCGGCGGCGCGGCGGTGGGGCCCCGGCCGGGCGGCGGATCGTCGCGGCGTCCGCGCCGGGACTTCGCCGGCACCTTGGCCACCGGGACGGATGCCGGGGCCGGCGGCCGACCGGACCGGGCCGGCGGGGGAGGAGGCGGCGGCGGGGGAACGGCGGCGGGCGCCGCCGGCGGCGGGCCCGCCGAGAACGGCCGGGTCGCGGGGTACGGACGCACCGGCGGATGCGGCGAAACCGGCGGGTACGCCTGCGCTGGCGCCCCGGCCCGGTACGGCTCGCCCGCTGCCGTCGGTCGGTACGGCTCCGCCGGCGACGTTGGGTGGTACGGCTCCGCCGGCGACGTTGGCTGGTACGGCTCTGCCGGCGAGATCGACGCCACGTGTGCCGCCCACGGCTCCGGATCCGCCGCCGCCCACGGGTCGACCGGGGTGTCCCGGTCCGGGATCTCCTGACCGTGGTGGCTGTGCCCGTGGCCACCCTGGTCGTGCTGTCCCTGACCGTGGTGACCCTGCCCCGGATGGCCCTGGTCGTGGTGGTCCGGTTCGACGGCCGGTAACCGCAGGGTCGGGTTGCGGGGGACCGGCACGTCCCGATTCCCGCCGCCCAGGGAACGGCGTTTCTTCGGCGCCGGTGGAGGAACCGCCGCCGATCCGGTCCAGCGCGGCGGCGCCGGCTCGGTCACCGGCTCGTCCGACCCGCTCGCCGGTTCGTCCCCGGCTGCCGGCTTCTCCGCCTCGGCCGGTGCGTCCCCGGCTTCCGATGTCTCCACCTTCGTCGGGGGCGTGTCCGGCGACGTTTTCGGGGTCTCTGCCTCTGTCGGCGGCTGGTCCGTGGGGGCGTCGGCTGTTGGCGTCCCGTTCGGGCGGGTGTCCGGGCCGGTCGGTGGCTCCGGGTCCGCGGTGGCGGTCGGCTCGGCGGGCCGCCGCTCCGGTGTCGGGGCGGGGACCGATGGCTCGGACGGTCGGGACTGGCCTGCCGGTGGGGTGACTTCCGGCTGTGGCTCCGGCATCGGGTTGTGCTCCTCTCGCGCGCCCGTACGAGGGTAGTAGCGGCGGGCCACTGCGGCATCGACGGCCACCGGGGCATCAACCTCAACGTGCCCCGGCGACTTACGCGGCCCGCCGGGCATATGGCAACCGGTCGGCCGGGCGCGCCGCGTACCCTTGGCGGTCATGAGCGTCCCGACGACCACGACCGGCCACAGCAACAGCATCTGGCCGCAGCTCGAGCCACTGTTGCCGAAGGTGAGCAAGCCCATCCAGTACGTGGGCGGCGAGCTGGGGGCGGTTGTCAAGGAGTGGGAGTCGGCGACCGTACGCTGGGCGCTGATGTATCCGGACGCGTACGAGGTGGGGCTGCCCAACCAGGGCGTGCAGATCCTCTACGAGGTGCTCAACGAGCAGCCCGACGTGCTCGCCGAGCGGACGTACGCGGTCTGGCCCGACCTCGAGGCGTTGATGCGCGAGCACCGGGTGCCGCAGTTCACCGTCGAGGCGCACCGGCCGGTCGGCACCTTCGACCTGTTCGGCATCTCGTTCAGCACCGAACTGGGCTACACCAACCTGCTCACCGCGATCGACCTGGCCGGCATGCCGATGCTCGCCGCCGACCGGACCGACAACGACCCGGTGATCGTGGCCGGTGGGCACGCCGCGTTCAACCCGGAGCCGATCGCCGACTTCATCGACGCGGCGGTCCTCGGCGACGGTGAGGAAGCCGTACTCGAGATCACCGCGATCGTGCGGCAGTGGAAGAACGAGGGATCTCCGGGCGGGCGCGACGAGTTGCTGCTGCGGCTGGCCCGGACCGAGAGCGTCTACGTCCCGAAGTTCTACGACGTCGACTACCTGCCCGACGGCCGGATCCAGCGGGTCGTGCCGAACCGGGCGGACGTGCCGTTCCGGGTACACAAGCGCACGACGATGGACCTCGACGCGTGGCCGTACCCGAAGAAGCCCCTGGTCCCGCTCGCCGAAACGGTGCACGAGCGGTACGCGGTGGAGATCTTCCGGGGTTGCACCCGGGGTTGCCGGTTCTGCCAGGCCGGCATGATCACCCGTCCGGTACGCGAGCGGTCGATCACCACCGTCGGGCAGATGGTCCGGGACGGGCTGGAGTTCTCCGGCTTCTCCGAGGTCGGTCTGCTCTCGCTCTCCTCGGCCGACCACTCCGAGATCGGCGACATGTGCTCCGGCCTGGCCGAGCAGTACGCCGGCACCAACGTCTCGCTCTCGCTGCCCTCCACCCGGGTCGACGCGTTCAACATCGACCTGGCCCAGGAGTTGTCCCGCAACGGCCGGCGCACCGGGCTGACCTTCGCACCCGAGGGCGGCTCGGAGCGGATCCGCAAGGTGATCAACAAGATGGTGTCGGAGGAGGACCTGATCCGCACCGTGGTCACCGCGTACACCAACGGGTGGCGGCAGGTGAAGCTCTACTTCATGTGCGGGCTGCCGAGCGAGACCGACGAGGACGTACTCCAGATCGCCCGGCTCGCGCACGAGGTGATCAAGGCCGGGCGGGCGGCGACGGGGTCGAAGGACATCCGCTGCACCGTCTCCATCGGCGGTTTCGTACCCAAGCCGCACACCCCGTTCCAGTGGGCGAAGATGGAGACGCCGGAGGTCATCGACAACCGCCTCCGGCTGCTCAAGCAGGCGATCAACTCCGACCGGTCGCTGGGCCGGGCGATCAGCTACCGCTATCACGACGGCGAGCCGTCGCTGATCGAAGGGCTGCTCTCCCGTGGTGACCGCCGGGTCGGCGCGGTGATCCGCCGCGTCTGGGAGGGCGGGGGTCGGTTCGACGGCTGGAGCGAGCACTTCTCCTACCAGCGCTGGGTGACCGCCGCCGCCGAGGTCCTGCCGACCTTCGGTGTCGACCTGGACTGGTACACCACCCGCCAGCGCGAGGAGCTGGAGGTCCTGCCCTGGGACCACCTCGACTCCGGCCTGGACAAGGACTGGCTCTGGCAGGACTGGCAGGACTCGATGTCCGAGTTCGAGCAGGATGACTGCCGGTGGACCCCGTGTTTCGACTGCGGTGTCTGTCCCTCGATGGACACCGAGATCCAGATCGGGCCGACCGGCAAGAAGCTGCTGCCGCTCACGCCGCTCAACTCCGGGCTGCGAGCGCCGGCCGGCGCCTGACCAGGGCTGCCGCCGGCCGCCGCAGGCCGTACCCATCCGAGCCGGTCGGGCCACGCCCGCTCGGCCGCCACACCGAGGAGCACCACGATCAGCAAGAAAAACCAGCCAGAGGGTGGTCAGGCGCCGGTCGTACAGCGGATCCGGATCAGGTACGCCAAGCGCGGGCCGCTCCGGTTCACCTCGCACCGCGACTTCGCCCGCGCGTTCGAGCGGGCCCTGCGCCGTGCCGGCGTACCGGTGGCCTTCTCCCAGGGCTTCACCCCGCACCCCAAGATCTCGTACGCCAGCGCGGCACCCACCGGTACCGCGAGCGAGGCGGAGTACCTGGAGGTCGGGCTGCAGGCCGAGGTCGACCCGGAGGCACTGCGGGTCGCCCTCGACGCCTCCCTGTCGCCCGGACTCGACGTGATCGAGGTGGTGGTCGCGCACGGCGGCAGCCTGGCCGACCGGATCGACGCCTCGCACTGGCGGATCGAGTTGCCGGGGATCGGGCCCGACGTGGCACGGCAGGCGGTGGAGAAGTTTCGGGCCTCGTCCGAGGTACTGGTCGAGCGCCTGACCAAGCAGGGCCGGCGTACGTTCGACGCCCGGGACGCAGTCAGCAGGCTCGATGTGATCGACCAGACTGGGGCACCTTCCGAGGTCGCGGGCGTACCGTGTGCGATACTCGACCTAGTCATACGGCAGGTCACTCCGTCCGTACGACCCGATGACGTCCTTTCCGGCCTCCGCGTGGTGGCCGACCTGGAGCCGCCGGTGCCGCCAAGGGCTACCCGGCTGGCGCAGGGCAGTTTGACCGCGCACGGGGCGATCGCGGATCCGTTGGAGGCGGACCGCGACGGGGCAACCATCGGTGAACGCTGATCGATTCCGGCCAGCGCTCAAGTGTTAGCCAGACTTCGGTAGTCGTGCACCTGGACGCGCTGCCGGAAACACCTTTGCGGCAACCCTGCGTGGCAGCGCTCACCCGCGCCCGGGGCAGCCAGAACTGGAGAACGTCCAATGCTCGACAACGAGCCCGAGGGCGGCGAACGGACCGGCTCCCAGCCGGCCGGTGACCCCGCCGAGACCAACGACACCACGCCCGTGCGGCGCACCCGTACCACCAGGCGGCGTACGCCGTCGGCCACCGCCGAGACGACGGAGGGCGGCGCTCCGGTGGAGGCACCGGGCGAGGCCCGTACCGGCTCCGACGAGGCACCGCAGGCGGAGGTCTTCGCCCCGGTCGCCGGAGACACCGAGCCGGCGCCGAAAGTCACCCGGCGACGTCGGAAGGCGACCACCGCCGACAAGCGGGACGAACCACCGGCGGTTGTCGGTGAGCTCGGCACGGGCGGCGAGGCCGACCCCGAACTGACCGCCTCCGGCGGAGACTCCACCCAGCTCACGGGCAGTGCACCGGTCGACAGCCCCACCCCGGCCGAAGAGCCCGAGCCCACCCCGCCGGTCAAGGTCACCCGTACCCGGCGGCGCAAGGCCGTACCGGCGGCGGTCGAGGCCGAGAACATCCCCGCCGAGCCCGAGGTGACCGCGGTGACGCCGCCGGTCGCCCCGCCCGCAGCCGAGCAGGCCGCCCCCGCCGCCGACGCGGAGCAGGTGTCGCCGGGTGTCGCCGTACCGCCGACCGCCGAGACCGCACCGAGCGGCCCCGACCTCGCCGAGCCGGCAGAGGAGGAGGTGCCGCGCACCCGTCGTCGTCGCGCCGCCCTCTCCGCTCCCACCGTGCTGTTCATGGCCCCCGAGCCGGAGATCCCGCCGTCGCGGCCGACCACCCCGCCACCGGCGGTGCTGATCGAGCCGGTCGTCGCGCCCACCGACAACGAGATCATGGCCGAAGAGATCGAGGCCGAGCCGGTCGAGACCTCCCGTCGCAGGCGGCGCGGTCGCCGTACCGGGGAGCCGACCGAGCAGGTCGTCGACCTGGTCGAGCCCGCCACCGACGCCGCGACCGACGGTGAGTCGGAGCCGGTCGACCTGGACGAGGACGACGAGGACGAGGACGACGAGGCCGGTGGCCGCCGTCGTCGCCGTCGCGGACGCCGGGGTCGGGGCCGGGGCAAGGGCCCGACCGACGAGCTCGAAGACGAGGAAACCGAGGAACCGGCGCAGGCCGACGCCGAGGCCGAGGCGGAAGACGACGAGGACGACGACACCGAGGGGGGCGACGGGCTGACCCGTCGTCGCCGTCGCCGCCGCCGCAAGGGCGCCGGGGACAGCCCCGAGGGTGGTGCAAGCACTGACGACGGCGTACACACCGTCGTCAAGATCCGTGAGCCCCGCCGGACCTCCGACGAGGTGCAGGGCGTCTCCGGGTCGACCCGGCTGGAGGCCAAGCGGCAGCGCCGGCGCGACGGGCGTGAGCAGCGCCGTACCCGGCCGCCGATCCTGAGCGAGTCGGAGTTCCTGGCCCGCCGCGAGGCGGTCGACCGGGTGATGGTGGTCCGCCAGCGCGGCGACCGTACCCAGATCGCCGTGCTCGAGGACGGGGTGCTGGTCGAGCACTACGTCACCCGGGCCACCTCCGGCACCATGGCCGGCAACGTCTACCTGGGCAAGGTGCAGAACGTCCTGCCCAGCATGGAGGCGGCGTTCGTCGACGTCGGGCGCGGCCGCAACGCCGTCCTGTACGCCGGTGAGGTGAACTGGGACATGAGCGGCCTGGAGGGACGGGCCCGCTCGATCGAGCACGCGCTGCGCTCCGGCGACTCCGTGCTGGTCCAGGTGACCAAGGACCCGATCGGTCACAAGGGCGCGCGGCTGACCAGCCACATCGCCCTCTCCGGTCGGCACCTGGTCTACGTACCGAACGGCAACGCCTCCGGGATCAGCCGCAAGCTGCCGGACAACGAGCGCAAGCGGTTGCGCGACGTACTCAAGAAGCTGGTCCCGGACGGCGCGGGCGTGATCGTCCGGACCGCCGCCGAGGGCGCCAGCGAGGACGAACTCGCCCGCGACGTCAAGCGGTTGCAGGCGCAGTGGGAGGACATCCAGGCCCGGGCCGCCGAGGGCGGTGCTCCGGCTCCGCTCTACGAGGAGCCAGACCTGGTCATCCGGGTGGTCCGCGACCTGTTCAACGAGGACTTCCAAGAGCTGTTGGTGCAGGGCGACGAGGCGTACAGCCAGGTCGAGTCGTACCTGGCGCACGTCTCGCCGGACCTGGTGGCCCGGTTGCACCGGCACACCGGTACGGGCGACGTCTTCGTGGAGCGGCGGATCGACGAGCAGATCCTCAAGGGCCTGGACCGCAAGGTCTACCTCCCCTCCGGTGGTCACCTGGTGATCGACCGGACCGAGGCGATGACCGTCGTCGACGTCAACACCGGCAAGTACACCGGTGCTGGCGGCAACCTCGAGGAGACGGTCACCCGGAACAACCTGGAGGCGGCCGAGGAGATCGTCCGCCAGCTCCGGTTGCGGGACCTCGGCGGCATCGTCGTGATCGACTTCATCGACATGGTGCTGGAGTCCAACCGTGAGCTGGTGCTGCGCCGGCTCACCGAGTGCCTCGGCCGGGACCGGACCAAGCACCAGGTCACCGAGATCACCTCGCTGGGTCTGGTGCAGATGACTCGTAAGCGGATCGGTGCCGGGCTGCTGGAGGCGTTCAGCGAGACCTGTGACTGCTGCAAGGGCCGTGGCGTGATCATCCACACCGAGCCGGTGCCGGAGAAGCGTCCCCAGGCCAGCGCGAACGGCGGCGGCGACCGGGTGAAGGCGGTCGCCTCGGCGACCGTACCGAGCAGCACCGCCGCGCCGGCCGCTCCGGCGACCGAGGCGGCACCGGCGGTCAGCCGGCGTACCCGGGCACGCAAGAGTGCGGCACCGGAGCGGGTCGCGGTCGAGATCGCCGACTCCGACGAGATCGACACCATGGGGTACGACCTGTCGCGTTACGAGGTCGACACGACCGAGGCGCCGGACGACACCGACGCCGGGTCGACCGGGTCCGCCCGGTTGGCCGGTGCGGACGACCCGGACGCGTTGGGCGAGAGCGGAGAGCTCGACGAGGACGGCGAGCCGACCGAGGGTGGTGCCGGTGGCCGGCGGCGGTCGCGTCGCGGTGGCACGCGGCGGCGTACCCGTCCCTGATCCCCACCCGATCGACGTCCGGCGCCGATCCTGATCGATCTTGTGCTCCGCACCGGTTGCGTACGACGCGCCGGTGCGGTGCACTAGGGGCCGAGCGCTGAGAAGGCCCCTTCCAGGCCAAAATGCGACTGGAAGGGGCCTTTTACCATCCGCACCCCCTTGCGAGGAGATCAGATGCGACGCCCGCTGCCGGCCGCCGTCATCACCACCGCCGCCCTCACCGCCGTCCTGCTGATCGGCTCCGGCTGCGCCGCCGAGCGTCCGAAGTCGGAGGGGCAGGCCCCGTCGGGTACGGCCGCTCCGACCGTCTCGGGTTCCGCGGAGCCCGGCGCCAGTGCCTCGCCCGGTGCCAGTGGCATGCCCCCGGCCCGTTCGAGCGAGGCGCCCGGCGGTCCCACCGGTGGCCCCGGTGCCCCGGCGCCACCGCCGCCGGCGTTGCCCCCGGCCGGCGGCAACGCCAAGGAGGTCTGCGCGGCGGCCCTGAAGACCAACACCGACCTGGGTACGGCCTTCATCACCGAGATGGTGACGGTGATGCAGGCGACCAGCGACGGCGACACCGCCGCGGCGACGGCTGCCCGGGGTCGGGCGGAGAAGGGGCTGGCCGACTGGACGGCCGCGCTGCGCGGGCACGCCACCAAGGCCACCGACGCCACCCTGAAGAGCACCCTCGGCGAGCTGGCGACCCAGGTCAGTACGATGAAGCCCGAGGCGAACTCGATCGACGAGATCAAGCTCGAGTCGCTGAACGAGCGCATCGGCCAGCTCTGCCAGAGCTGAGCCGTCGGGGCCCGGTTTGGGCGCCCGACACCCCATGGCGTACGCTAGCCTGCGGCGCACCTTTGGCGCCAAGCTCTCGCGTGCCCGCCCCCGCATTCGTGCGGCCGAGGTGAGCAGCCGCGAACAGCATCCCAACGCCTCAACGACAGGGAGTCCGCCTCCGATGTACGCGATCGTCAAGACCGGCGGCAAGCAGTACAAGGTCGCCGAGGGCGACGTGATCGAGGTCGAGAAGCTCGTCGGTGAGCCTGGCGACGCGGTGACGCTCTCCGCGGTGCTTCTCGTCGACGGCACCGACCTGGTGACCGACGCGGCCAAGCTCGCCAAGGTCGCGGTTTCCGGCGAGATCGCCGCCCACACCAAGGGCCCGAAGATCCGGATCCACAAGTTCAAGAACAAGACCGGTTACCACAAGCGTCAGGGGCACCGTCAGCCGCTGACCCAGGTCAAGGTGACCGGGATCTCCAACGGTAAGTAAGCAGTCGGCGGCAGGGTAAGAGTCCAGCGGAAAGTTAGGTCGTCCTCAGATGGCTCACAAAAAGGGTGCGTCCAGCTCGCGCAATGGTCGCGACTCCCAGGCGCAGCGGCTCGGTGTCAAGCGGTTCGGTGGCCAGGTGGTCAGCGCCGGCACGATCCTGATCCGGCAGCGCGGCACCAAGTTCCACCCCGGCGACCTGGTCGGGCGCGGCGGCGACGACACGCTCTTCGCCCTCGCCCCGGGTGCGGTCCAGTTCGGCACCAAGCGTGGCCGCAAGGTCATCAGCATCGTGCCGGCGGCACAGTAGTTAGCTTCTCCAATCGGCGAAGCGGGCCGTGGACCTGAGTGTCCCGGCCCGCTTCGCTGTTTGCGTCACGGGCCGATGCCGCGCGTCACAGGTGGCCGATGTCGCGTCGCGCCTCGACGCCGCGTCACGGGCCGATCGACGCGTTCCGTGGCAGGCTTGTTCAGGCGTGGTACGAGACCGGGCCGATGTCGCGGGTCGGTGGTTGTCGCGGGGATGGGCCCCGCGGAGAGGATTGGCGTCGTGATTACCTTCGTTGACCGGGTCGTCCTGCATCTGCGGGCCGGCGACGGCGGGCACGGCTGCGTCTCGATCCACCGGGAGAAGTTCAAGCCGTTCGGTGGCCCGGACGGCGGCAACGGCGGCCACGGCGGCAGCGTGTCGCTGGTCGTCGACCCGCAGGTGCACACCCTGCTCGACTTCCACTTCCGGCCGCACATCAAGGCCGACAACGGCAAGGGCGGCGCCGGTTCCAACCGTGACGGCGCCAACGGCGGCGACCTGGTCCTCAAGGTGCCCGCCGGCACCGTGGTGCTGAGCACCACCGGCGAGGTACTGGCCGACATGACCGGCGCCGGCACCACCTTCGAGGTCGCCCGCGGCGGACGCGGCGGACGCGGCAACGCGTCGCTGGCCAACGCCCGACGCAAGGCTCCGGGTTTCGCCGAGCTGGGTGAGCCGGGCGACGAGATGGACGTCGTACTGGAGCTCAAGAGCGTCGCCGACGTCGGCCTGGTCGGCTTCCCCTCGGCCGGCAAGTCCTCGCTGATCTCGGTGATCTCGGCCGCCAAGCCGAAGATCGCCGACTACCCGTTCACCACCCTGGTGCCGAACCTCGGCGTGGTCCGGGTGGAGAACCACACCTTCACCGTCGCCGACGTACCGGGGCTGATTCCGGGCGCGGCCAGCGGCAAGGGGCTCGGACTGCAGTTCCTGCGGCACATCGAGCGCTGCTCGGTGCTGGCACACGTGGTCGACACCGCGACCCTGGAACCGGGCCGGGACCCGCTCGCCGACATCGACGCCCTCGAGCTCGAGCTGGCCGAGTACGGCGGACTGGCCGACAAGCCCCGGATCGTCGTACTGAACAAGGTGGACGTGCCCGACGGGAAGGACCTGGCCGACATCACCCGGGCCGACATCGAGGCCCGGGGTCTGCGGGTCTTCGAGGTGTCGGCGGCGACCCGGGTCGGGTTGCGGGAGCTGACCTTCGCCATGGCGGAGTTGGTCGAGCAGTCCCGCGCCGCGGCGCCGGTGCTCGAACCGACCCGGATCGTGCTCCGCCCGGTCGCGGTGGACGACGCCGGGTTCACCATCGAGGCCACCTCGGACGGGGCGTTCGTGGTGCACGGCCCGCGCCCGGAACGCTGGGTACGGCAGACGAACTTCGACAACGACGAGGCGGTCGGCTTCCTCGCCGACCGGCTGGCCCGGCTGGGCGTCGAGGAGAAGCTGGCGAAGGCCGGTGCCGTGTCGGGCAGCCTGGTTCGGATCGGCGTACGCGAGTTCGACTGGCAGCCGACGCTCTACGCCGGTGCGGACTTCACGCCCGGTAACCGGGGCACCGACATCCGGCTGGAGACCCAGTCGTCGCGTCCGTCGGCCTCCCAGCGGTTGGCCGCGCGCAAGGCCCGGCGGGTGCGTTCGGACGAGGAGTCGCAGGCGGCGCTGGCCGCGGCGGCTGCCGCCAACCTCGACGACGCGCCGGTGACCGTCGGCGGCGGGGACAGCACCGCCGACTAGACGGATTCGCGCTCTATTGGCGCCACTTTCGGGAAACCTGGGCGAAATGCCGCCTGATTACCCTGAGTGGATGTTGATCGAGTCTCGTCCATGCTCCGATCCGGAACTCGTCGCCCTGGTCACCGCACAGCAGCGGGAGCTGCGTGAGGCGAACCGGCCGGTCGGCGTCGGCGCGGTGGACGACTCCTTTCCCGCCCCCGACGACGTACGGCACCTGGTTGGCGTGGTCAACGGGCGTGCGGTGGCCTGCGGGGCGATCCAGTCCGTCGATCCCGACATCGCCGAGATCCGGCGCATGTACGTCCGACCGGCCCACCGCAGGCGTGGTGTGGGGCGGCAGCTCCTCGCCGCCCTGGAGGACCTGGCCTTCTGGGCCGGTCACTCCGTGTTGCGCCTGGAGACCGAGACGTACCTGCCGTCGGCGTTGGCGCTCTACCGCTCGTCCGGCTACACCGAGATCCCGGTCTACGGCCGGTACGTCGGCAACCCGTACAGCGCCTGCTTCGAGAAACGGATCCTGGTTGCGGCTTGACCCGGTGTACGGGGGCCCGTACACCGGGTTGCTGCTCTTCAGGTGAGCAGGCCGATGGCGCGCTTGGCCCGGTGCACGGTGTCGGTGGCACCGTCGCGGGCCCGTTCGGCGCCCTCCGCCAGCACCCGCCGGACGTAACCGGGGTCGCGGGTCAGCTCGGCGTGACGGAGTTGGATCGGTCGCAGCAGGGCCTCGACCGCCTCCGCGACCGCCCGCTTGAGTTTGCTGTACGAGGTGAACTCGTCGGCGAGAGCATCCGGGCGGGCGTCCACGCAGGCGGCGAGGATCTCCAACAGGTTCGCCAGGCCGGGCCGGTTCTCCGGGTCGTACGCGACACCCCGGCCCGAGTCGGTGACCGCGCGGGTCACCTTGCGCCGGATCACCTCGGGCGGGTCGAGCAGGAAGATGGTGCCCGCGTCCGCGCTGGTGGTCTTGCCCATCTTGGCGGTCGGGTCGCTCAGCTCCATCACCCTGGTGGCCACCTCCGGGTGGACGGCACGCGGCACGGTGAAGGTCTCCCCGTAGCGGGTGTTGAACCGGATCGCCACGTCCCGGGCGAGTTCGAGGTGCTGGCTCTGGTCCTCGCCGACCGGCACCTCCTCGGCGTCGTGGAGCAGGATGTCGGCCGTCATCAGCACCGGGTACGTCAGCAGGCTCAGCCGTACGTGCTGTTGCTGGGAGGCGGACTGCTCCTTGAACTGGATCATCCGCTGGGCCTCGCCGACCCCGGTGGCGCACTCGAGCAGGAAGTGCAGTTCGGTGTGCTCCGGCAACTGGGACTGGACGTAGAGGATGGCCCGGTCCGGGTCGAGCCCGGCGGCGAGCAGCATGGTCGCCTGTTCCAGGGTCCGCTCGCGTACCCGGGCCGGTTCGTGGGCGACGGTGAGCGCGTGCAGGTCGGCGAGGAAGACGATGGTCTCGGCCCGGTACTGGGCGTCGACCACCGGGCGGATCGCGCCGAGCAGGTTTCCCAGGTGCAGTGAGCCGGTGGGTTTGAGGCCGGTCAGCCGGCGTTTCGGCACGGTCCGGGTGATCGTCGGGGTCGCGGTCATCGGGGGCTCCTTCGGGAGTACGTCGACCTGCCCGTCCCGGGTGCGCATACGTCAACGGCCGCCCGGGTGGGGCGGCCGTGGTGCTGTCTCGGGGTGCGCGGATGCGTGGCCGCCCGTCAGGGGGCCCGCCAGCCGTTTGTTGTCATCCGCACCCGGCCAGCTTAACCCACCCGATCGGATCACCCGTGCGGGTGGCCGGACCGCTCGTGCGGGTGGCCGGACCGGATGCCCCGTAACGCCGTGCCCGGGTGATCGTTTTTCCGATCGTGAGGAGCTGATCGGGTCGGCGAGCATCGGAGGGATCCGTGGGCAGCCGCGCCGCCGTGGCCTGGTTGAGTCGACGTGACCCCGGCTACCGGATCATCCGCCGTGCCGTACGCCTGACGCTCATCGGTGTCCTGGTCTTCTACAGCGGCATCTACCTGGTCGACAGCACGACCCTGGCGCTCTACTCGGTCTTCACCGTCTTCGCCGTCGGGGTGCTCGGCCAGTTGCCGGCCACCCCGAGGGAGCGGGCCCGGGTGCTGATCGCCGCCCTCCCGGTGACCTGGGTGCTGGTGGTCGCCGGCACCCTTCTGGCCGGCAACATCTGGGCGGCGGCGGCCGGCATGGTGGTGGTCGGATTCGTGGTCTCCTTCGTCGGGGTCGGCGGGCCACGCCTGGCCGGGGTGGCGGCCGGGTTGCAACTGTTCTACATCCTGTCCTCCTTCGGCCCGTACGCGCCCGACACGCTGGGCGAGCGACTGGGCGGGATCACCGCGAGTACGTTGCTGCTGATCCTCGCCGAGTTGGTGCTCTGGCCCGACCGGGTGACCCTGGTGTCCTATCCGAAGCGGCTCGCCGTCGCGGCGGACGCCGTCGCGGACTTCCTCGACGTGCTCGCCGACGCGCTGTCCGGACGGGTCGATCCGGGGCCGGAGACGGCCCGGCGGCAGGCCCGGGCGGGTCGGGCGGTGGACCGGTTGGCGTTCGAGGACTTGCCGGCGACCGAGCGACCGACGTCGGCGGGCCGTCGGGACCGGGCGATGCGGGACGCTGCGGTGGCGTTACGGGAGGCGTTGGACTTCGGCGACCGGCTGGCCGTCGACACGGCGCTGCCGGGAGCGTCCGCCCCGATCGGCTCGCCGCCACCGCCGGGTGCGCCGGGAATCCCGGACAGCGATCTGGACTGGCTGCTGCGTCAGGGTGCGGACCAGATCCGGGCGGCCGGTCGTACCCTCGCCGGGCAGGGGAGGCGGGACGACGAGGCGGAGCCGCTGCGGCTGCACCGGTTGATCGAGGAAATCTGGGCCCGCCCGCGCGGCGAGGCGTCCCAGGAGCCCGGCCTGGGCCGGTTGTGGCTGGACGCGATCGTCCTGCGGGTGGTCGAGCAGGCGCCGATCCTGAACACCGCGGCCCGGATCGTCGCCCGGCTGCCGACCACCCGGGTGCCACCGCAGCCCGGCCAGCGCCACCACCCCTTCGAGTACGCCCACCGTCCGATGATCGCGCTCTACTGGCAGCGGTACCGGGTGCACCTGACCCCGCGTTCGGTGCACTTCCAGGGGGCGGCGCGGATCGCCCTGGCGCTGGCGGCGGCTCGGGTGGTGGCCGGTTACCTGAACCTCGACCACGGTTTCTGGGTCCTGCTGGCCACTCTGACCCTGTTGCGTACGTCAGCCGCCGACACCCGTACGACGTTGCGGCCGGCGGTGATCGGCACCGTGCTCGGTGCCACCGCCGGTGCGGGGCTGCTGCTGGTCACCGACCGGCCGGAGGTCTACCGGGGAGTCCTGCCGGTGGCCATGGTGCTGGCCTTCGCGGTTGGCCCGCTGCTCGGGCTGGCCTGGGGGCAGGGCTTCGTCACCCTGCTGCTCACCGCCCTGTTCGCCCAGATCGGCCCGGCGAGCCTGCGGATCGTGCAGGCCCGGTTCACGGACGTGCTGGTCGGCGCGGTGATCGGGGTGCTGGCTGGTCTCCTGCTCTGGCCGCGGGGTGGGGGTGGGGAACTGCGCCGGTCGCTGGCGAACTACCTGGACGCGGCGGCGTCGTCGACCGAGGAGACGGTCGACGTGCTCACCGGCCGCCAACCGGACCGGGGGGAGTTGGGCCGGGCGCACCGGGCGATGGTGCTCGCCGAGGCGTCGATGATCCAGTACCAGTCGGAGCAGCCGGCCCGCCGCAACGAGGGGGTGGACTGGAGCGCGGTGCTGATCGCCGGACACGAGATGGTGCGCGGTGGTCAGGCCCGGCGGGATCTGCGGCCACCGCCGTACCCGCTGTTGAGCGACGAGGTGGCGGGGCCGTTGGACGACTTCGCCCACCGGGTGCGGGGCGCGTACGGGGATGTCGCGGACCAGTTGTGGCGGGGCGGGCGGGCGAAGTCGGTGTCGCCGCCTCCGGGACCCGACGACCTGGCGGTCCGGTTGCGTACGCTGCTGCGGATCGGCGGCACCCGGGCTTCGGCGCTGGACCTCGTCGACCTGGAGGTCTGGCTGATCTGCCTGACCGCGCACCTGAACCGGATCCAGACCGAGATCGACGGTACGGCGACCGAACTGCCCCTCCGGTAGGGGCTCCGGACGGGCGGGGTCAGCCGTCAAGAGTGCGCGGGTGGGGTCAGCCGTCCGGGTAGGACCGGCCGATGTTCGCCCAGATCCCGCGTACGGCCCGCCCGCCGGACCGGGTCGCGCCGCAGCCTGGAGGCGAGCCCGGAAGGGCGGCGGAGGGGGTGCCATGGCGCAGCAGCAGACGGTCGCTTTCCTCGGCCTCGGTGGCATGGGTCGGGGGATGGCGGCGAACGCGTTGCGGGCCGGCCTGCCGACGGTGGTGTGGAACCGGACACCCCGGTCGGCGGAGGCCCTGTCCGATCTCGGCGCGCAGGTGGCCGGTAGCGCGGCCGAGGCGGCCGGCCGGGCGGCGATCGCGGTCACGATGGTGACCGACATCGACGCGGTCACCGCGATCGTCGTCGACCAGGGCGCGCTCGCCGCACTGCCGCCGGGGGCGATCTGGGCGCAGATGAGCACGATCGGGGTGGCCGGCACCGAGCGGCTCGCCGCGCTGGTGCGGCGGGAGCGTCCGGACGTGGTGTTCGTCGATGCGCCGGTGGCGGGCAGTCGGGGACCGGCCGAGGCCGGGAAGCTGTCCATCTACGCGTCCGGGCCGACCGAGGCGCGGGACCGGGTGGCACCGCTGTTCGACGCGCTCGGCCAGCGGACCCTCTGGGTCGGCCCGGCGGGGCAGGGTTCCCGGCTCAAACTGGTGAACAACATCCTGCTGGCGTTCCTGGCCGAGGGGGTGGCCGAGTCGGTCGCGATGGCGCAGGCGGTCGGGATCGGCACCGAGACTGTGCTGACCGCGCTGGTCGGCAACCCGATCGTGCCGCCGTGGGCCGAGGCGAAGCTGCACCGGATGGCCCGCGACGACTACTCACCCGAGTTCACCCTGTCCCTGGCGCTCAAGGACCTCCTGCTCGCGCTCGACGCGGTCGACCCGGCCGAGTTCACCGTTGCCGGTTGTCTCGCGGCACAGTGGCGGCGGGCCGTGGACCGGGGGTTCGGTGGCGACGACCTGACGGTGATCGCACGGGCGATGACACCGGGCCCCGCGTGACGGCGCCGTCCACCCGCCTGCCGATGCGGGGGCCGCCGCCCGTGGTGGGTCATCCGGACGACCGACCGGATGACCCACGACGGCGTTCCTACTCCAGGTCGAACTCGCCGTCCTGGGCGCCGGCCACGAACGCGTCCCACTCGGCCTGGGTGAACACGAGCACCGGTCCGTCGGGTTCGGCGGAGCTGCGCATGCCGATCAGGTCGTCCACGAACGCGACCTCCACCGCCGCTTCGGACGTGTCGCCCTCGGCCCGCTGCCACACCGCGCGGGACAGGTCGAAGTCGCCCTTCGGGTGCTGCGCCATCGTCGATTCCTCCACTGCGCGATCCGTCATGGGAAAGCCTTTCCACTCTTCATGTTGCAGGATATGCGGATGCCGAGCCTTACCAGGGTCGAGGCGGCCGAGCGCGCCGCGCTGCTGACCGTCGAGTCGTACCATATTGATCTTGACCTGACCGCCGGCGACACCGGTTTCCGGTCCGTCACCACGATCCGCTTCCGGGCCACCCCCGACAGCACCACCTTCGTCGATATCAAGCCGGCCCAACTGACCAGCGTACGGCTCAACGACACGACGATCGATCCGGCGACGCTCGCCGACGACCGTCTTGTGCTGACCGGGCTGAGGGCCGAGAACACGCTGACCGTCGAGGCGGAGATGGCGTACTCGAACACCGGCGAGGGGCTGCACCGCTTTGTCGACCCGGCCGACGGCGAGGCGTACCTCTACGCCATGGCATTCCTCGAAGAGGGGCCCCGGATCTTCCCCAGCTTCGACCAGCCCGACCTGAAGGCACCGGTGACGCTGAGCGTGACCGCGCCCGAGAACTGGCTGGTCGCCGCGAACGGCGCCCCGCTGCACCCGCCGACCGGTGGCCGGTGGGAGTTCGCCCCGACCGCCCCGCTGGCAACGTACTTCACCTCGCTGATCGCCGGGCCGTACCACGCCCGGTACGACGAGCACGACGGCATCCCGCTCGGCATCTTCTGCCGCCGGTCGATGGCCGAGCACCTGGACCGGGACGCCGACGAGATCTTCACCGTGACCAAGCAGTGCCTGGACCGGTTCCACGAGCTGTTCGACGTCCGCTACCCGTTCGGCAAGTACGACCAGGCGTTCGTGCCGGAGTTCAACGCCGGCGCGATGGAGAACCCCGGCCTGGTGACGATCCGCGACGACTACGTCTTCCGGTCGGCGGTCACCGACAGCGAACGGGAACTGCGGGCCACCACGATCGCGCACGAGATGGCGCACATGTGGTTCGGTGACCTGGTCACCATGCGCTGGTGGGACGACCTGTGGCTGAACGAGTCGTTCGCGGAGTACCTCGGCACCAGGGTGACTGCCGAGGCGACCCGGTTCACCGGCGCCTGGACCACGTTCGGCCTGCGCCGCAAGGGCTGGGGGTACGCCGCCGACCAGCGCCCGTCCACCCACCCCGTCGCCCCGGAGGACGTACCCGACGCCGCCGCCGGACTGCTCAACTTCGACGGCATCTCGTACGCCAAGGGCGCCTCGGTACTGCGCCAGCTCGTCGCCTGGCTCGGCGACGAGGCCTTCCTCGCCGGGCTGAACGCGCACTTCGCCGCCCACCGGTACGGCAACGCCACCCTGGCCGACTTGCTCGACGCGATGAGTACGGCCAGCGGGCGGGACCTGTCCGAGTGGGCCGAGCTCTGGTTGCGCCGCCCGCAGGTGAACACCCTGCGGGCCGAGGTGAGCGTGGCCGAGGACGGCACGTACACCGAGGTGGCGGTGGTGCAGACGGCCCCTCCGGAGCACCCGGTGCTGCGCCCGCACCGGATCGGGGTGGGGCGCTACGACACCGAGGACTCCGCCGACCGGCCGGTGGCGGTGCTACGGGACCGGATCGAGGTCGACCTGGAGCCCGTCGTCGACAAGGGACGGACCGTCCTGGCCGAGCTGGCCGGTCAACCGGCCGCGTCGGTGCTCCTGCTCAACGACGGTGACCTGACGTTCGCCAAGGTGCGCCTCGACGACGCGTCGGCTGCGGCCGTACCGCAGGTTCTGCCCGGCCTGACCGACTCCCTGGCCCGTGCGGTGCTCTGGACCGCGACCATCGACGCGGTGACCGACGGGGAGCGGCCGGTCTCCGACCTGGTGACCCTGATCCTCGCCGCGCTGCCCGGCGAGACCGAGGTGATCGTGGTCGAGGACGTGCTGAAACTGGCCCGTACGCTGATCGACCGTTACCTCGATCCGGATCGCCGGCTGACCGCCCTCGGTTATGTCGCCCAGGCCTGCGACCGGTTGCTCGGCACCGCACCGGCGGGTGGTTCGGTGCAGCTCGCCGCCGCTCGTGGCCTGATCGGCGCGAGCGCCGATGCGGCCCGGCTGGCCGGCTGGCTGGCCGGTGACAACGTGCCGGAGGGGCTCGCCATCGACACCGACCTGCGCTGGGCGGTGGTCGGGCGGCTGGTGGTGCTCGGCGCGGCGGGCGAGGCGGAGGTCGCCGCCGAACTGGCCGCCGACCGGAGTGCGGCCGGTGAGGAACGGGCCGCCCGGTGCCGGGCCGCGCTGCCGGATCCGGCCGCGAAGGAGCGGGCCTGGCAGATCATCGTCAGCGACACCTCGCTGTCGAACCGGTTGGTCGAGGCGAACGCGGGCGGGTTCTGGCAGCCGGAGCAGGAGGCGCTGACCGAGTCCTATCTGGAGCGGTACTTCGCCGAGATGCCGGCGGCGGCGCGGTTGCGTACCTCCTGGACCGCCGACCAGGTGGCCAGGCTGGCCTTCCCCCAGTACGCCGTCGCGCCGCGGACCCGGGAGCTGGCCGCGGCGCTGCTGGAGCGCGACGACCTGACGCCGGGGCTGCGCCGGGTGGTGACCGACGCGGCCGACGACCTGCGTCGGGCGCTGGTGTCCCGTTCCGCCGGGCTGGTCTGACGGCTCTGCCGGCCGCTGGCCGGCTCGCCGGACCCCGGCTGGGGGGATCGAGCGGGTGCGATCTGCGTCATGCCGGGGCGGTTGACCGACCGTCCCGGCATACGATCAAGAGGTGGAGGAAGATACCCGACGAATCGGGATCATGGGCGGAACCTTCGATCCGATCCATCACGGTCACCTGGTCGCGGCCAGCGAGGTCGCCGACCGGTTCGGGCTCGACGAGGTCATCTTCGTGCCCACCGGTCACCCGTGGCAGAAGGCCGACGAGCCGGTCTCCTCGCCCGAGGACCGCTACCTGATGACGGTGATAGCGACCGCCTCGAACCCCCGCTTCCAGGTCAGCCGGGCCGACATCGACCGGGACGGCCCGACCTACACCGTCGACACCCTCCGCGACCTGCACGAGGAGTACGGCCCGAAGGCGCAGCTGTTCTTCATCACCGGCGCGGACGCGCTGGACAAGATCCTGTCCTGGAAAGACGCCGACCAGATGTTCGAGCTGGCCCACTTCATCGGGGTGACCAGGCCGGGCTTCGAACTCTCCGCCCGGCACCTGCCGGCCGACTCGGTGAGCCTGGTCCAGGTGCCGGCGATGGCGATCTCCTCCACCGACTGCCGGGCGCGGGTGGCCGCCGGGGAGCCCGTCTGGTACCTCGTGCCCGACGGTGTGGTCCAGTACATTGCCAAACGCCGGCTCTATCAGTAACGGTTTGGCACGGTTTGCGACCCGTTGTTCGCTAACTGCCAAGTCGTAACTCGGCCACGTGTGAGAGGCTAGATAGGTCTCATGGTCGACCCAAAGGAGTACGGTGACAGCTTCCGATCGCGCCCTCGAGCTGGCATTGGCCGCCGCCCAGGCCGCCGCTGACAAGAAGGCACAGGACATCGTCCTGATCGACGTAGGCGACCAGCTGGCCATCACCGACGTGTTCCTGATCGCCTCGGCGCCGAGTGAGCGCCAGGTACAGGCGATCGTCGACGCGATCGAGGAGCAACTGCTCACCCTCTCGGACAAGGCCAAGCCGGTCCGGCGCGAGGGCGAGCGGGCCGGACGCTGGGTGCTGCTCGACTACGTCGACATCGTGGTGCACGTCCAGCACACCGAGGAGCGCGAGTTCTACGCTCTCGACCGGCTGTGGAAGGACTGCCCGATCATCCCGTTCGTGGACCGTGACCTCGTCGACGCCGACGCCGGCCACGGCGAATGACCCGACTGATCATCTGGCGGCACGGCAACACGGACTGGAACGCGGACAACCGGGTCCAGGGGCAGACCGACACCCCGCTCAACGCGCTGGGTGTGGAACAGGCCGACGCCGCAGCTGCCCTGCTGGCCGAACTGAAGCCGGACGCCATCGTCGCCAGTGACCTGCAACGGGCCACCCGCACCGCGGAGGCCCTCGCCGCGCTGACCGGGCTGCCGGTACGCACCGACACCCGGCTGCGCGAGCGTTTCTACGGGCAGTGGCAGGGGCTCACCATGGCCGAGGTCGCCGCCCGGTTCCCGACCGAGCACGCCCGGTGGCGCAACGGTGACGCCGATCCCGGCTGCCAGGTCGAAGCCCTGGACGACCTGGCCAAGCGGATCGGCACCGCGTTCCAGGCTGCGGCAGACGCCAACCCCGGCGGCACCACTGTGGTCGCCACCCACGGCGGTGGCGCCAAGCAGGGATGCGGCCACCTGCTCGGCTGGGGGCCGCCGATCCTGCGTGCGCTCGGGTCGTTGCAGAACTGCCACTGGACCGAGCTGCGCCACGACCAGGTACGCGGCTGGCAGCTTCGCGCGCACAACGTCGGTCCGGCGGCCCGCGAGCCGATCCCCGCCGCCATCTGAGACAGACCGGTGGCCGACCGGCCGGTTTCGGTTGTCTTCTGCGGCCGTTCACCGGTTATTTGCCGGCAATTATCCTGGTCACGACCAATATCGCCAGCGGCGGTCACCAGGTAGATCGGCTACGGTGCCGGGATGCCCGTCGCGGTTACCACCGATTCCACCGCCTACCTGCCGGATCCGCCCACCGGCCCCACGGCGGTCGCCGCTGACGTCTGGCCCACCGTGGTGCCACTCACCGTCGTCCTCAACGGGGTGCCGGGGCTGGAGGGCATCGAGGTGTCACCGGCCGACGTGTCCCGGGCGATGACCGGGCGCCGGGTCGCGGTCAGCACCTCCCGGCCGTCACCGGAGCAGTTCGTCGCCGCGTACCGCCGGCTGTTCGAGCAGGGCGCGACCGGGATCGTGTCGGTGCACCTGTCGGCCGAACTCTCCGGCACGGTCGAGGCCGCGACCCTGGCCGCAGCCGAGTTCGACAACCGGGTCACCGTGATCGACTCCCGGTCCACCGGAATGGGCCTCGGCTTCCCCGCCCTGGCCGCCGCCCGCGCCGCCGCACACGGCGGCGACCTGGCCGAGGTCGCGCGGGCCACCCGGGACGCGATCGACCGTACGTTCACCTTCTTCTACGTCGACACCCTCGAATTCCTCCGCCGGGGCGGCCGGATCAACGCCGCCGAGGCGCTGTTCGGCACCGCCCTGTCGGTCAAGCCGATCCTGCACGTCCGCGACGGCCGGATCGCCGTCCGGGACAAGGTGCGCACCGCGAGCCGGGGACTGGCCAGGCTCGTCGACCTGGCCGTCGCCGCCGCCGACGGGTCGGCGGTCGACGTCGCCGTACACCACCTGGCCGCGCCGGAGCGGGCGGAATCCCTGGCCGAGGCACTGGCCGTACGCCTCGGTGACCGGTTGCACGACCGGCACATCACCGAGGCGGGTGCGGTGGTCGGGGCGCACGCCGGACCGGGGCTCGCCTGTGTGGTCGTGCACCGCCGGGCGTGATTCTTCCGTCTTCTGTTCAGCCCAGGGTGAGCCAGTGGATGCCGAGATGGTTGATCCGCTCGGTTTCGGCGGGGGTGATCGGGGTTCGGCCGGTGGCCTTGAGTAGGAAGGTCAGCCGGTCCCAGCCGAGGGCTCGTCGCGCCGTGGTGCCGCCGAGCAGGTCTTCGACCAGTTCGGCGGCGGAAGCGGTCAGCCACGGTGGGCGGTCCAGGGCCGCGGCCAGGTCCAGGCCGTGCACCGCGACCTCCACCACCCGGGTACGCAGGAACTCCGTCAACAGCATCGGATCGCCGTGCCGGGTGCGTACGACCCGGTCCGTTGGCTCGGCCCGGCAGAGCTTGTCCACCTGCTGCCAAGTGGTGCGGAAGTCCTCGACCAGCGCGTCTCCGTTGTCGTGCGCTGCCGCGTGTTCCTGGGCCAGCCTGATCCGAGTCGTGTTGGTGTCCGGGGCGAACCGCTCGTCCGGCCGGTAGTACGCCGTCGCGTCCACATTCGCGCGGGCTGGTGGTTCGGCCGCCAGCATTCCCGGCAGCCAGGCGATCACCACTCGGACGTGGGCGAGCAGGTCGCGTACGAGCCATGGGGTGCAGGCAGTGGGACGGTTCCAGTCCTGTTCGGACAGTCCGGTCAGTGCTCGGGTGAGCTGCTCCGCCTCACCCCGGAGGACGTCCAACACCGGTTCCCGCATCATGTCGATCAAGGTACCAACGGGGTGCTTCCGACGGCGGGGCAGCTCCAGAGGTCGTCGGCCGAGTTCCGGCTCTCCGTCATGGGGTCGTCAATGCTCGCCCCAGCCTGCTCGCTCCAGTCGACAGATGTGGGACGTGCGTCGGTGGCGACGAGTTGCCGTACGACCTCGAAGGCTTGTTCCGGGGTGATTCGGGTCTCGGACGGGTGGTACTCGGTGGGCTGGCCGCCATAGCTGAACTCGATGTCGCCGCTCCAGTGGCCGACGCCGGGTTCGACGGCGTAGCCGCTTTCTGGCTCGCCGAAGTACAGCACGAATGATCGATCCCGGTGCCCGACGCCGACCTGTACCCCGCCGTCGGGCCTGCCGTCCCGGTAACGGAGACGTCAACCACAACCGGCCGCCCGGTCTCGTGTAGCGGGGCGAGTACGGCGTCGACCGGGTTCGCGCTCGCCAGAGTGGCACGGCCGATGCCAAGCCAGGTCGCTTCGTAGGTGGTCATTCGATGGTGCCCTCCCCGGTTTCGCCTCCCCGGTTTCGCTCTACGTCTCCCGAATCTCGTCCGACCGTCCGTATTGCTTCACCGGATCCGTTCTGCGTCGGGCCGCGCGAGGCGTGAGGCTCCTGGTGGCGTGGCTGAACGCCGACTTCTACGACGATGACGCCGATACTGCAAGCAGCGCATCCGGGGGGCCAAGCGGGTAGGCCGGATAAAATGAAGGACCCCAGCGTGATGCTGGGGCCCTTCCTCGCTGGATCTCGGCCTGACAGGGGACCAAACCACCGCAGTCCTTCGGCGGTCTAGCTGGCACTCTTCGCGAGGCCGACGAACGCGCGCCAGGCGTCGGGCCTGAAGGCCAGGGTGCCACCGTCGCGGTCCTTGGTGTCCCGAACGAGTACGCGGCCGGGCAGGTTGTCGGCGACCTCCACGCAACTGCCACCGTTGGTTGACGAGCGGGTCGACTTCCGCCACTTGGCGCCGGTCATGTCCATGTCTTTGCCACTTCCTTGATCAGGTCGAGCGACTGGCGACGCGGGATGGCCTCGCCCATGACGATGTCCCACGCGTTCGCCAGCGTAGCAATGTCATCGTGCTTCTCCACGACGTCCACACCGATCTGATGATCTACGTGGCCGTACGTCGCACCGCCCGACAGTTGCGCGATGATGAACGAGCCAGCGAGGCCACGATAGAGCCCGACCGAGTCCGGCACGACGTGGATTTGCACGTTCGGCAGGTCAGCGCAGTTGAGCAGGTGCTCCAACTGGGCGGCCATCAAGTCGCGCTGGTCATCGACTGTGCGCTGCAGCACGGCGTGATCCAGCACAGCCATCAACTGTGGTGGCTTGTTGGCCCGCGTGAGGAGCGCCTGACGCTCCATGCGAGACGCCACGCGCTGCTCGACCTCGTCATCCGAAAACCCCTTGCCTGCTCGCAGCGTTGCGCGGGCGTAGTCCTCGGTCTGTAGCAAGCCCGGAACGAAGGACTGCTCGAACCACCGGAGCGTCAGCGCATCGCGCTCGATCACGATCCACTCTCGGAGCCACGACGGCGGTAGCGCGCTGTCCTTGATCAACTCCTCCCACATCGTCTCGAAGTGGCTACCAAGGTCGAGCGCGACATCTACAAGGCGCAAGTAGGCGAGGGTGACGGGCTTGCTGCCCGTCTCGATGCCGCTGACGTGCGTGTCCGAGTAGTGAATCTTCTCCCCAAGCTGGGCCTGAGTCAGGCCCGCCTTAACCCTCTGGCGCTTTAGTTCACGGACCAGATACTCCGATGATGAGATACCCATGCGTTCCCCACCCTTTCCTCAATTTAGAGATCCACCCCCCGTGCACCAGAACTGGGCGTCTGCACTCCCCGAAGTGGACTGAGCTATTCCGACAGTAGGCGTTCCAGCATCAAGCTGTCATCAAGCGGTCCTTCCCGAATCCAACCCCTCGAATGTCGCCCGCATTCACAAGGACGGGTGGGACCGCGCGGGGACATCCCCGGACTCCCTGTCGGGGGTGTCCCCGCTTCCAACGTCGAGGAGGTGCGGAATGTTTGCCCGGCCCGTTTGGTGTGACCTGATCTTGGGGGTGTTTGCGCCCCCGTCAGCCCCGACGCCGCCCCCGGCTTCCGTGCCCGAGGCGCGGCCGGCGTGGGCGACGGAGGAGACCGTTCTCCTCGCCGAACGCTCTTGGTCCCTGGGTCAGCGGACCTGCTACGGAACTACGGGAAGGAGCGAGCGACGATGATTCTCCAGGTGGGAGACGTGCTCGACCTCCAGCCGTCGGACTACAGGCAGGAGGGCGAGGACCCGGCCGGCAAGCGTCCACTGCGCATGCGGGTCACTCACGTCCCCGACCGCCTCGGCCTGGTCGTCGCGGCATGGGTCGCGCTCGTCGGCGTTGAGGTCGTGGGCGAAGACGACGACGGCGACAAGCTGGAACTCGCGGTGCACCGCCGGGCGTTCCCTGACGGCCACCCGCACCTGCGCCTGGTCGAGCCTCACTTCGCGTCCTCAGACGGGCGCGGGGAACTATGACCAGGCCACTGATCGTCCCCGAGTTGGCTGAACACACGCCGCTCCAGCCGCTCTGGATCTGCCGGGTTGACGCCCACCCCTGGCCCTGCGCCGACGCCAAGCTCAGCCTGATCGGGGCCTTCCTGCCCTTCCATCAGATCGAGCTATATCTGTATCTCGCCATACAGTTCACCACGGCCGTGGCTGAACTTGACGCGATCGTGGTGGAGGCGGGCGGGGACGGGGACCCCTATTCCCTTCACGCGAGCATGATCGGCTGGCTGATCGAGCACGAGACCAGAATCAGGCGAAGACGCCACACCATCTGACCGAGGGAATAGTGCTGACAGGCCCTCACGGGCGGCTTCTTGGCGCCCTAATGACTGGTGTATGCGCCCCACTTACTTGAAGTATTCATTGATCGATATCTATTGACTAAATGCGAAGGTGGCTTCTAGCGTGACCGCCATGACGAAACCCCTTCGCCGCTTATTGGCGGCAACCCTGACCCTGGTAGCCGCACTTGCGGTTATCGTTGTCCCTCAGTCCCCGGCTTCGGCGTACGCGCTGCACAACTGCAAAATGCCCAGCACAACGACCACGTGGCAAGACCTGACCGGTGGGGGTGCCTACGGCTCGGCCGCGTACAGCGCCATCGCGGCCTGGCAGAACACGTCCACCCCGAACTCGTTTCATATCGTCGGCAGCAATGGGCAGATGCTGCTCAAGCAAGAGAACTGGGGAAGCTTCACGTGGTCGGGCAGAACGGACGGCAGCGTGGGTGCACCGTACTGCAACAGCTCAATGGGTACATGGGCAAACCTGCCCCTCACTCTATGGCTGAACCGCCGCTACACTGACGCATATCCGGCCGGGAAGAAGCAAACTGTGTGGGTGCACGAGATTGGACACGCGCTAGGCATAGCACACACGGGAAACAACGTCTGTGCGGGCATGCCGATCATGTTTCAGGGCACAGACGAGAAGTGGAATTGTGGTCTGAACACCCCTCAAGCTGATGACATCAACGGTGTTAACTACATCTACTAGAGAGGTGGCGTGATGATCAAAAAGCTTCTGTTGATCGCCTCCGGGGTGTTCGTGCTGGTGGCAAGCAGCGCTTGCGGCGCCAATGACCAAGCCTCCCGGGGAGGTGCTACACCGACGCCGGAATTGCAACGGCATAGCGTTGCCGACCGGGTGAAAAACTACGAGACGTTCGCCGAGCTGCGGACCGACAGCACGTTGATCGTGCGGGCGACGGCGGTCAGCTCCACCATCGAGACGTTGCACGACACCCCGCAAACGATCACAACCCTGAAGGTCGCGGAGACGCTGCACGGGGAGCTGCCGCCCGCGAACGAGCCCGTACGGGTGCGACAACTGGGCAGCGCCAAGTGGTCAACGAACCTCACTCCGCTACTGATTGCCGGCCGGGAGTACGTGCTGTTCCTGCTCCCGTGGTGGCTGAAGTCCCCCGACGAGCGCACGGGGCAATGGGTGATCACCGGCGAGCAGGGCATGTACGCCCTGGACGCCACTGACAAGGGAGCGGTCTGGCGGTACGCGGTGGAGGAGAACCCAGGCCTTCCCGCGACGCTCTCGACTGAGGCCGTCGAGTCGGGAGCCTTCCTGAGATAGCAACACCAAGGCCACCCACCCCCTGTCGGTCGATAGCGACAGGACGCGGCGACCGCAGGGCGACCCCGCATTGCCTGTAGGCGGGTGCCAGCGTCCGGGGAGGAGGGGGTGGGGGAAGCGGGCGGGGAGCAGTCCGGACTGCTCCCCGCCTTGCTGTTCCCGGTCAGGCGTTGACCGTCGCCGGATACGGGGCGGGCGATCGTGCGACGCCCAGGAGCGAGTGCGGCTGTCAGGTCGTGGGGTTGATGACCTGGACGAACAGTGCCTACGCGGCGAACGCGGCCAATGGCGCTACCACATCCGGGCATGATCAGGGCTTTTTCCACAGGTGGGTGAGTTGTCCACAGGAGAGCTTCGGTCGGCGGCGCGGCCGGTCGACTCCGCCTACCGTCCCGCTGATGTCCGATGACGACGAAACCAGGGTGCGGGAGCGGCTGGCCCGGCTGCTGCGTGGTGGGGCGACGCGTCCCCCCGTACCGGTGGAGGTTGGTGTTTCCCCGCCGGGTGACAACCCGGCGCCGAGTGGGCTGGGCGGGCCGGGCGCGTTCGACCCCGGCCGGCGTGGGGTCAGGGCGCTTGCGGTGGTGGCCGCGCTGGTGGTGCTCGGCGCCGCCGGTTGGGCCTGGCAGGCCCGCCCGCAGGCTGAGCCGGTCGACGTCGTCGCGACGGCTGGCGCCGACGAGCCGACATCCGCCAGCGTCGGGCCAGGTCCGGGCCCGACCGCGAGCGCCGGGGCCGAGGTGGTCGTCGCGGTCGCCGGAAAGGTACGCCGACCCGGCCTGGTCCGGCTCCCCACCGGAGCCCGGGTCGCCGACGCGCTGACCGCCGCCGGAGGTGCCCTGCCCGGCGTCGACGTCGCACTGCTCAACCTGGCCCGGAAGGTCACCGACGGCGAGCTGATCCTGGTCGGGGTGACCGCCCCGCCGGGAGTCGCCGCCGGACCCGCCGGTCCGGGGCAGCCCGCCGATCCGGCGGCCGGCGGCGGCAAGGTCAACCTGAACACCGCCACCCTGGCCCAGCTCGACACCCTGCCCGGGGTCGGGCCGGTGCTCGCCCAGCGCATCCTTGACCATCGCGACCAGCGCGGCGGGTTCCGTACGGTGGGCGACCTGCGGCAGGTCAGCGGCATCGGGGACGCCCGGTACGAGCAGCTCAAGGAGCTGGTCACGGTATGAGCGCGGCAGCGGCGGTCCGGGTACCGGAGGAGGTCGAGCCAGACGCCCGTGCCAGGCCACCGGACCTGCGGCTCGCCGGTGTGGCGGTGGCGACCTGGCTCTCCGCCCTCGCCGTGCTCTACCTGTCGGCGCGGTCCGGAGTGCTGATCGCACTGGTCGCCGCCGCCGTCGCGCTGGCCCTAGCCGCCCGACTGACCCGGCTGCACCACCGAGGCCCGCTCGCCGACCGGTACGGCTGGGTCGCGGTCGCCGTACTGATCGGGGTGGTGTGCGGCAGTGCGGCGACGGCTGCCCGGCTCGGCGTACGGGACGCGGAGTCGTTGGCCGAGTTGTCCCGTACGCGGGCGCCGGTCACCGTCGAGCTGGTCGTACGCGACGATCCACGCGCGGTGGCCGGGGCGGCGGGACGGCCGGCGATGCTCCTGCTGTCGGCCGAACTGTCCTGGTTGCGTGGGCCGGACCAGCGGAAGATCGAGGTCCCGGCCCGGATTCTGGTGCTGGCCACCGATGCGCAGTGGCGGGACCTGCTGCCGGGGCAGCGGCTGACCGCCAGCGGTCGGTTGGCGCGGGCGCGCGGCGGTGACCTGACGGCGGCCGTACTGTCGGCCAACAGTGCCCCCGTGCGGATCGGTACGCCTTCGTGGACCCAGCGGGTGGCCGGGACGCTGCGGGCCGGGTTGCAGCGGGCCTGCCTGCCCCTGGCCGACGAGCCCGGCGGACTGCTGCCGGGGCTGGTGGTCGGTGACACCAGTCGACTGTTGCCGGCGGTCGAGGACGACTTCCTCACCACCGGCATGACTCATTTGAATGCTGTTTCAGGAGCAAATGTCGCGATAGTCGTCGGGTTGGTGCTGCTCTGCGCCCGCTGGGCGCGCGCCGGTCCGTGGCTGACCGCCGCGATCTGCGCGATCGCCCTGGTCGGTTTCGTGATCCTGGCCCGACCGTCGCCGAGCGTGGTCCGGGCGGCCACGATGGGGGCGGTCGGGCTGCTGGCCCTGGCGGTCGGCCGACCACGGGCGGCACTGCCGGCACTCGGGGCCGCGATCACGGTCCTGGTCGTGGTCGATCCGGAGTTGGCCGGCGACGCCGGGTTCGCGCTGTCCGTACTGGCCACGGGTGGGTTGCTGCTGGTGGCGCCGAGGTGGCGGGACCGGATGCGGGCCCGGGGAGTGCCGGCGGGGCTGGCCGAGGCGCTGGCCATCCCGGCGGCGGCGCAACTGACCTGCGCTCCGGTGGTGGCGGGGCTGTCCGGGACGATCAGCCTGGTGGCCGTACCGGCGAACCTGCTTGCGGTGCCGGCGATCGCGCCGGCCACCGTACTCGGCGTGGCCGCCGCCACGGTGTCACCGGTGTGGCCGGCGGGTGCCGAGTTCGCGGCCTGGCTCGGGAGCTGGCCGGCGTGGTGGCTGGTGCTGGTCGCGCGTTACGGGGCTCGGGTGCCGGCCGGAACCCTGCCGTGGCTGGACGGCGTCGCCGGTGGGCTGCTGCTCGGTGCGCTCACCGTGGCGCTGCTGGTCGCCGCCCGGCATCCGCTGGTCCGCCGGCTGGTCGCGGTGGTCGCGGTCGCGGTGGTGATCGGCGCGCTACCGGTACGCCTGGTCGCCTCGGGTTGGCCGCCGGACGGCTGGGTCTTCGCGCTCTGCGCGGTCGGGCAGGGCGACACCGCCGTGCTGCCGATCGGGGCGGGGCGGGCCGTCGTGGTCGACGCCGGACCCAATCCGGCGGCGGCCGACCGGTGCCTGCGCCGGCTCGGCGTACGGTCGGTGCCGTTGCTGGTGGTCAGCCACTTCCACGCCGACCACGTGGGCGGACTGGCCGGGGTGTTGCGCGGGCGCAAGGTCGGTGCGGTGGTGACTCCGCAGTGGCCGGAGCCGGAGGCCGGTCGATCCGCCGTCGAGCGGGCCGGGGCGACGGCCGGCATTCCGGTCGGCGGCATCGGTCCGGGCTGGCGGTACGTCGCCGGCCAGGTGGAACTGACCCTGCTCGGTCCGCCGTACCCGATGCGGGGCACCAGATCGGACCCGAACAACAACTCACTCGTGCTCCGGGCGCGGGTCGGCGGGGTACGGGTCCTCCTCGCCGGGGATGCCGAGGAGGAGGAACAGCGGGCGCTGCTCGACGGCCTCCCCGCCACCGAACTGCGGGCGGAACTGTTGAAGGTGGCCCACCACGGATCGGCCTATCAGGAGGTTGGCTTCCTCGACGCGGTGGCGCCGGCGGTGGCCCTGGTCCCGGTCGGGGTGGGCAACGACTACGGCCACCCGAACCCGGCCGTCCTGTCGAGACTGGCTCGCAACGGCGCGCGGGTGCTGCGTACGGACACCGACGGGGATCTGGCCGTGGTCCGGCGTGACGGTGCACTGGCGGTGGTCGTACGAGGACTCGGTGCAGGTGAGCGGTGACCGAACCGGCTGACCCCACAGGCAAAGTACGGAATGCCAGGATTAAGCTAAATGCCTGGATTTGCGCTAAGTGCGGGCTCGGCTACGGGTACCGGGGTGACCAGGCCCGACGTACGCACCCGTCGTGCGACGATGCTCGGGTGACCCCTGTTAGCCTCGCCCCGATCCTGCTCGTCCTCGGAGACGAGGAGCTGCTCGTCACCCGGGCGCTCGCCGGGGCAGCCGCAGCGGCCCGGGAGATCGACTCCGGCGCCGACGTACGTGACTACGAGGCCGGATCGGTCAACCCCGGCGAGGTCGCCGAGATGCTCAGCCCGTCCCTGTTCGGCGGTCGCCGGGTCCTGCTGTTGCGCAACGGGCAGGACGCCCGCAAGGACCTGGTCACCGTGCTGCTCGCGTACGCGAAGAACCCGGACCCGGACGTCCACCTGGTGGTGGCCCACGCCGGTGGCGCCAAGGGCAAGGCCTTCGCCGACGGGCTGCGGACGGCCGGTGCGACCGTGATCCCGGCGGCCAAGCTCAAGGGCGAACGGGAGCGGATCGCCTTCGTCCGGGACGAGTTCCGGCGCGGTGGCGCCAAGGCCAGCGACGACGCCGCCTCGGCCCTGGTCGCCTCGGTCGGCAACGACCTGCGGGAACTCGCCTCGGCCTGCGCGCAGCTCATCGCCGACACCGACGGGCGGATCGGCGCCGACACCGTCGCCCGCTACTACAAGGGTCGGGCCGAGGTGAGCGGCTTCACCGTCGCCGACGCGGCCATGGTCGGTGACCTGCCCGCCGCGCTGGAGGCGCTGCGCTGGGCGCTGCACGTCGGCGTCGACCCGGTGCCGATCGCCGACGCCCTCGCCGACGGCGTACGGACGGTCGCCCGGGTGAGTTCCGCGGGGCGCGGCAGCGCGTACCAACTGGCCAGCAGCCTCGGCATGCCGGCGTGGAAGATCGAACGGGCGCAGCGGCAGGGTCGGGGCTGGACCCCGGAAGGGCTGGTCGACGCGATGCAGGCCGCCGCCGAGTGCAACGCCGCGGTCAAGGGCGGTGCCGACGACCGGGGGTACGCCCTGGAGCGGGCGGTCTTTGCGGTCGCCGCCGCCCGGACGGGAAGTGGCACCCGGTGAGCGGACCACCCCATCTCCGGTTGCCCGGAACGATGCGCACCGGTCGGCGCCGTCGTGCGGCCGAGGACGCGAGCTACCCCGACCTGTCGGGAGCGCTGGAGGATTTCGGCCCGATGGTGGCCGCGGAGATCGCGGTGAGCTATCCCGGCCTGGTCGCGGAGGTCTGCGCCGACCTCGACGGGGCGTCGCGTACGGAGCATCCCACCGTACGGGTCTACCCCCGGTTGCTCGAACCGGTGCACGAGCCGCCGCCCGTCGACGACGAACGGGTGCGTCCGCTGTACGCCCGCGTCCTGCGACTGCGCCACGTCGACCCCGGCGGCCTGCTCTGTTTCTTCTTCTTCGAGGGCACGGTGGCCCTCGGTCTGCTGCTCGCGCTCGCCGAACTCGTCAACTGGTGGGGAGTGCTGGTCCTACCGGTGACGGTCGCCGTCATGGTCAAGCTGAACGACCTGGTCGCCGCCGCCGTGGTCCGCTCCGCCGCCCGGGTCCCCGACCTGGAACAGGAGCGGTTCCGGCGCGAGATGCTGCCGGTGGTCGGCCGCGCCCGGGTGCCCGACGGCTGCAAGATCAGCGCGTACGGGTCGCACGCGCCGGCCGGTGCGCCCGACGCCTACGGCACCCTCAACCCGGCCACGTTCGGCACCGGGGACGCGGCCGAACCCGCCGAACCGGAACAGGACGAGGCCCCGCCCGCAGCCGCGAGGCTGGTGCTGGGACGGGCCGCCGCCAGCCGGATCCGGGCCAACTCCGGTCACGCCGGCACCCGCCGTACGCCGATCGGACGCCCGACCAACACGCACCCGGCGGCGGGGGAGCGGACCGAGCAGTGGCACGGCCAGCAGACCGGACGATGGCCCGACCCGCTGGACCCCGGCCAGCAGCGGGCCCGTCAGTCCGGCGCCCCGCACTACGAGTAATCAGCCCCCCGGCACTACGCGGTCGGGACCGTCGAGACAACACAGCTACGCCCCGAGCCTTCGCGGCTCGGGGCGTAAGTGGTGAAGTCTGTCGATCCGTCAGGCAGCGGCGGAGAGCGACTCCAGGCGCTTGGCGATGGCCGACTTGCGGTTCGCCGCCTGGTTCTGGTGGATGACGCCCTTGCTGACAGCCTTGTCAAGCTTGCGCGAGGCGTCGCGCAGCAACGCGGTGGCCTGCTCGGCGTCACCGGCGACGGTCGCCTCGTTGAACTTGCGGATGGCGGTCTTCAGCGACGACTTGACCGACTTGTTACGCAGCCGGCGCTTCTCGTTCTGCCGGTTGCGCTTGATCTGGGACTTAATGTTCGCCACGCGACAGCCTCGTCTTGATAGCTCGGGTTGGTCAGCTTGATGCACGGGCGACGATCGGCGTAAGCCCTCAGGGGCACCAACGCACAGTTACATCGCCACACGCGAAAAGCCAGGTTACCAGGTCGGCCCGGTGGGGCCAAAACCGGTCACCGCCAGCCGCGCCGCGTGGCCAACCAGCTCAGCGCCGTCTCGCCGCTCCACCGCTGGTGTGCCCGCAGGTGCGGGGACTCGCCGGAGGGTTCCGTGGTCGCCCGGACCAGCCAGTACCCGGCGAGCGCGGCGAGCGTGGCGTCCAGCCCGTCCACCGGCACGTCACGGGCGGCGGGATGCGTCGCGAAGGCCCGGTCGGCGTCCAGCCCGCTGGCGTACACGGTCACCAGCAGGCCGGCCAGGTCGAACCAGGCAGGCCCGAAACAGAGCCAGTTCCAGTCGCAGATCCAGGCGGTCCCGGCCCGGTCGACCAGTACGTTGTCCAGCCGCAGGTCCCCGTGGATCACGCTGGTGCCGTACGCGTAGCCGGGCAGCAGTCCCTCCAGGTGGGCCAGCTCCGGCAGCCGGTCACGCAGGCTCGCCGGCATCCCGGCCGGCACCGGCTCGTGCCCGTCGACGATCTCCCGCCACCAGGAGAGGTCGGCCCGGAGCAGGTCGGCGAGCTGTGGCAGGCCAAGCGCGACCAACTCGGCCGGGGGTTCCCGCAGCGCCTCCGCCACCCGTGCGTACGCGTGCAGGGTGGCGGTCAGGTCCGCCGGGTGCCACGGCAGGGCGGGCATCCGGCCGTCGATCGCGTCCAGGCAGATGACGAAGTGCCCGGCGGCGGTGAGGGTCCACCGGGGGCGGGCGACCGGCAGGTCGGGCGGGAGGGCGGCGATGATCGCGGTCTCCCGGGCGTACCAGTCGCTCAGGTGGCGCTGGTCGGCCAGGGAGGCGGCCTTGACGAAGACCCTGTCCCCGGCGGTGGTGTCGAGGACCCCGGCGAAGCCGTTGGTGAAGCCCCCACCGGCGGTGCTCGCCCAACTGACCCTGGCTCCGAGCCGGGCACCGATCGCGGCGCGCAGCTCCGCCGGCAGGTCGGCCCAGTCCGGTCGTACGGCGGTCGCACCGTACGGCACCAGCGGTAACGAACTCGCGGACATGCCCCCATCCTGCCCCAGCCGGCCCGAACGGCGTTCCCGCCGGTCGGTGTGACGGACGTTCCCGCCGGTCGCCCCGACCGGCCGGAACGCAGCTCGGCGGGGGTGGCGGGAGATGTCACAGCGGTCTGCCAGACTGCCGGGACATGAGGACCGACGACTTCTGGGCGCTGATCGACGACGCCCGCACCGGCGCCGACGGCAACACCGAGGCGATCATGGCGCGGGCGGTGGCCCTGCTGGCGGCTCGGGACGTGACCGAGATCGCCGGTTTCGACCAGCACCTGTGGCGGGTCCTGGCGGCCTCCTACCGGGCGGATCTCTGGGGTGCGGCGTACCTGATCAACGGGGGCTGCTCCGACGACGGGTTCGAGTACTTCCGCTGCTGGCTGATCCTCCAGGGGAGGGCGACCTTCGCCCAGGCGGTCAAGGACCCCGACTCCCTGGCCGGACTGCCGGCGGTCCAGCAGGCGGCGGTCACCGGCGAGGAGTTTGAGGCCGAGGACGTGCTGCACCTCGCGCACAACGCCTACCTGAAGGCGACGGCGAGCGAGCTGCCGGCGCAGGAGCACGCCGCCTACCCGAAACTGGACGAGTTCTGGGACTTCGACGACGAGGCCAGCGCCCGCCAGCAGTTGCCCCGGCTCGCCGCGCTCTTCGTGGAGCCGCCAGAGTGACCGGTGCTGTCGTACCGGAACGACCGGAGGCGTGAGCGGGCTCGGCGGGGAACCGAGCGGGCTCGGGGTGATCGGATGGGCTGCGCCGGGGTTTCCGGAGGGCATGGGATCATAGAGAGTGGTCGGCCCCGCGCCGACCGACGCGTACCGCCCGCCGGGCCGTCGCGTACCGCTGACCAGCCCGACCATGCCAGCTTGCCAGCCCGACCCGCTCGCCAGCCCGATTAGAACGGACCGCCGTGCCACCGACGCCCGACGCAGGCGCGAACACTCCTGGTGCCACCGATCCCGGCCGGATCAGGAACTTCGGCATCATCGCCCACATCGACCACGGGAAGTCGACCCTGGCCGACCGGATGTTGCAGCTCACCGGCGTGGTCGACCCGCGGCAGATGCGGGCCCAGTACCTGGACCGGATGGACATCGAGCGCGAGCGCGGCATCACCATCAAGAGCCAGGCGGTCCGGATGCCGTGGACCGTCCGGGAGGGCGAGCAGCAGGGCGAGCACGCCGTACTCAACATGATCGACACCCCGGGTCACGTGGACTTCACGTACGAGGTGTCCCGTTCCCTGGCCGCCTGCGAGGGTGCCGTGCTGCTGGTCGACGCGGCGCAGGGGATCGAGGCGCAGACGCTGGCGAACCTCTACCTGGCGATGGAGAACAACCTCCACGTCATCCCGGTGCTGAACAAGATCGACCTGCCGGCGGCCCAGCCGGAGAAGTACGCCGAGGAGCTGGCCCACCTGATCGGGTGCGAGCCGAGCGACTGCATCCGGGTCTCCGGCAAGACCGGTGACGGGGTGCCGTACCTGCTCGACGAGATCGTCCGGCAGTTCAAGCCGCCGGTCGGTGACGCCAGCGCCCCCGCCCGCGCGATGATCTTCGACTCGGTCTACGACGTCTACCGGGGCGTGGTCACCTACGTCCGGGTGATCGACGGGCGGATCGAGGCCCGTGAGCGGATCAAGATGATGTCCACCGGCGCCGTGCACGAGCTGCTGGAGATCGGGGTCATCTCGCCCGAGATGGAGAAGCACACCGCGCTCGGTGTCGGCGAGGTCGGTTACCTGATCACCGGCGTGAAGGACGTACGACAGTCGCGGGTCGGTGACACCGTCACGATCAACTCCCGGCCGGCGACCCAGGCGCTCGGTGGTTACAAGGACCCGAAGCCGATGGTCTACTCGGGTCTCTACCCGATCGACGGCTCGGACTACCCCAACCTCCGGGACGCCCTGGACAAGCTCAAGCTCAACGACGCCGCACTCGACTACGAGCCGGAGACCTCCGGTGCGCTCGGCTTCGGCTTCCGCTGCGGCTTCCTCGGCCTGCTGCACCTGGAGATCATCCGGGAGCGGCTGGAGCGCGAGTACAACCTCGACCTGATCTCCACCGCCCCGAACGTGGTCAACCGGGCGCTGCTGGAGGACGGCAGCGAGATCACCGTGACCAACCCGAGCGAGTACCCCACCGGCCGGGTGGCCGAGGTGTACGAGCCGGTGGTGCGGGCGACCGTACTGACGCCGAACGACTACGTCGGCGCGGTGATGGAGCTCTGCCAGGGGCGCCGGGGCAACCTGCTCGGCATGGACTACCTCTCCGCCGACCGGGTGGAGCTGCGCTACACCCTGCCCCTCGCCGAGATCATCTTCGACTTCTTCGACCAGCTCAAGAGCCGGACCAAGGGGTACGCGTCGCTGGACTACGAGCCCTCCGGCGAGCAGCAGTCCGACCTGGTCAAGGTGGACATCCTGCTGCACGGCGAGCCGGTCGACGCGTTCAGCGCGATCGTGCACAAGGACAAGGCGTACAACTACGGGGTCACCATCGCGGCGAAGCTGCAGAAGCTGATTCCCCGGCAGCAGTTCGAGGTGCCGATCCAGGCCGCGATCGGCAACCGGGTCATCGCCCGCGAGACGATCCGGGCGATCCGCAAGGACGTGCTCGCCAAGTGCTACGGCGGTGACATCACCCGTAAGCGCAAGCTGCTGGAGAAGCAGAAGGAAGGCAAGAAGCGGATGAAGATGGTGGGCCGGGTCGAGGTGCCGCAGGAGGCCTTCATCGCCGCGCTCTCCTCCGACGAGTCCGGCGACGCCAAGGGCGGCAAGGGCGGCGGCAAGAAGTGAGCCTGCGGGTGTACGGAACGGACGCCTCGTTCTGCCCGCGCTGCGGGGCGCCGCTGCCCGGCGCCCCGCCCACCGCCTGCGGGTCGTGCGGGTACAACCTGTTCGTCAACGCCCGCCCCACCGCCAGCCTGATCGTGCTCGACGGCGACCCGGTCACGCCCCGCTTCCTGGCCCTGCGGCGGGCCGCCGAGCCCCGATCGGGGCTCTGGGAGACCCCGGGCGGCTTCTGCGACGGGTGGGAACACCCGGCGACCGCCGCGGTCCGGGAGGGACGCGAGGAACTCGGCGTCGAGGTCAAGCTCGGCGACTACGTCGGAATGTACGTCGGCAGCTACGACTACCAGGGCGAGACACTGCCCGTACTGGATGTCTTCTACCTGGCCACGATCGACGCCGTCGCGATCCGGCTCGATCCGGCGGAGTCGTCCGAGATGACGTGGTTCGATCTGGCCGATCCGCCCACACTGGCCTTCGAGACCATGGACCAGGCCGTTCGGGCCGCCGCACGACAACTGGGATGTTAAGTCGGTTTGAGAATTCAGCGGGTCGGGCACTATGCCGTCACCACACAACAGGGTGTGGATGACTTGAGTAGGAGACGACCGATGACTGTAGCTGGCATCATCACCGCACTCATTGTTGGCCTGATCGTCGGTGCGCTCGGCCGCCTGATCGTGCCCGGCAAGCAGAACATCCCGCTGTGGCTGCACATGCTGATCGGTGTGGGCGCCGCGCTTCTCGGTACCGTGATCGCACGGGCCGCGGGCATCGCGACCGAGACCGCCGGCATCGACTGGCGCGAGCTGCTGGTCCAGGTTGTCGTCGCGGCGATCGCGGTGGCCATCGTGGCCGGTGTCGGTGGACGCCGCAGCGTCAGCCGCTACTGACCCCCGGTAGCAAAGTAGCTACCTCCCCCTTGTACGACATGGCAGGGGCGTCCGACCGAAACCGGTCCGGCGCCCCTGCCGTACGTGCTGGGTGGGTTGACCGGTCGTTAGGGTGGTGCCATGACAGGCAGACTCGTCTCGGTCAACCTGGCCGTCGTGACCCAGGCTCCCTGGGCCGGGGATCCGAGCGGACGCAGCGGCATCGACAAGCGCCCGACGCCGGGGCCGGTGACGCTCCGCGCCGGAGGAGTGGACGGCGACTTCGTCGGCGAACTCTCGGTCCACGGCGGGCCGGACAAGGCGGTCTACTCGTACGCCCGCGAGGACGCCGCCTGGTGGTCGCGGGAGCTGGGGCGGGAGATCCCACCCGGTGGCTTCGGTGAGAACCTCTCCACCGAGGGCCTCGACCTGACCGGGGCGGTGATCGGCGAGCACTGGCAGGTCGGTTCGGCCCTGCTGGAGGTGAGCCAGCCGCGTACGCCCTGCCGGACGTTCGCCGGCTTCTGGGACGTACGCGACCTGATCAAGCGGTTCACCGCGCGGGCGCTGCCCGGCGCCTACCTGCGGGTGCTCCGCGACGGTGCGGTGACGGCGGGCGACACGGTGACGGTGGTGCACCGGCCGGTGCACGGGGTGACGATCGGGGAGACGTTCCGGGCCCTGAACCTCACGCCGGAGTTGCTCCCGCGCCTGCTCGACGTACCGGAACTTCCGGCGCACCTGCGGGAACGGGTCGAGCGGCGGACCGCCCGCCAGCCCCGCTAGGGAAAGGGGCCGGCATGGCGCTGCGACCCGTCCAGGTGAACATCAAGGCTCTCGATGACTCGGCGATCGGCCGGTTCTGGGCCGAGGCGCTCGGGTGGAGTGCGTACCGGCCCGGTGTGACCACCTACGTCGGACCCGTCGGCGGCTTCGTCTGGCCAGACCCGGTCGCCGTCGGCATCAACGTCGTTCCCGTTCCGGAACCCGGGACGACAACGAAGAACCGGGTGCACCTCGATCTCGCCACCACCTCTGCGGCCCACCAGGCCGAGTTGGTCGCGCGCCTGGAGACCCTCGGTGCGACGCCCGCCGACGTGGGCCAGGGCAACGTGCCGTGGACCGTTCTCGCCGACCCGGAGGGCAACGAGTTCTGCGTCATGGAGCCCCGGGAGATCTACCGGGACACCGGGCCGATCGCCGCCGTGGTGGTCGACTGCGAGGATCCGCAGGCCATGGCCCGGTTCTGGGGTGAGGCGTTGGACTGGACCCTGCACCAGGTGACCGACGACCAGGCGGTGTTGCGCTCCGCGAAGGGCGTCGGCCCGTACCTCGAGTTCCTCCGTCGGTCCGGCGTGAAGACCGTGCCGGACCGGGTCCATCTCGACCTGTTGCCCTACCCCGGTGACGACAAGGCAGCGGAGGTGGCCCGGCTGCGGGCCCTCGGCGCCACCGACCTCGACCTCGGCCAGGGCGACGTCCCGTGGACGTGCCTGGTCGACCCGGAGGGCCACGAGTTCTGCGTCCTCGCCCCGTCCTGACGCAGAACCGCTATCCCTCGGCGTAGACCTCGGCCACGACCAGCGCCGAGTTGGCCGACCCGTCGGTGATCGGATGCCACGAGCCCTCGTCGGCGGTCCATTGCAGATTCTCGAAGCTGACCCGCTTCACCCCGTTGTCACCGGCGTGCGAGACGAGCCAGTGGGCGTAGCGCCAACCGGTCTGGACACTGGCGGCGGGAACCGCGAGACCGGTCAGCTCGGCCGGCACCGTGGTCTGCAACTTGCCCCAGTCCAGGTTCAGCCCGGTGGTGAGCGCGGTCGCGGCGGCGGCGCCGCGCAGCAGCGGTTCGTCGCCGACGGTGCAGGCGACGGCGCCGGTCGCGTTGCCCAGCAGGGCCCTGGTGAGTACGGCCGACTCGTCGGCCCACTTCTCGTACGCCTCCGGGAACGCCGAGCGCTGCACCCGCTGGGCGGCGTCGGTGACCCGCATCTGCTCCCAGCCCTTGACCTTCTTCAACGCGGCGTAAAACTTGTCGGCGGCGTACCGCGGGTCCCGGATCTTCTCCGGGGTGCCCCAACCCTGGCTCGGGCGCTGCTGGAACAGCCCGACCGAGTCACGGTCACCGCCGGCCAGGTTCTCCAACCTGGACTCCTGGAACGCGGTGGCGAGGGCGACCACCACTGCCTGCTCGGGCATCTTGCGTTTGGCGCCGATCGCGGCGATGGTCGCGGCGTTCGCCATCTGCTCCGGGTTCAGGTTGACCCGGCCGTCCGCCTCGACCGTGCATCCGCGTACGGCGCTCGGCAGCGGCAGCTTGCCGACGATCTCGCGCGAGCCCAGGTAGACCCCGAATGCGGCAACCGCCGCGAGCGCCACGCCAGCCGCCACCATCGCTTGAGTCCGCACCCGCACCCCTTGCTCGTTCGTCGCCCGACCCCGTCTGTGCCGGTCCGCCGGCCCGTCGCGGGCCGGGGATGATCGGCGAACAGGGCCTAGCGTACGTCCCGACTCCGTACTCTCGGCCAGCCTTGTTTTCCCGGTAATCCTGTGCTCATCGGTCCTTCACCGGTTCCGTACCGGCGCCTGACATCGGGCGTTGCTGCTCAGGCCCCGGGTACCCAACGAGCGGGCCGTTTCTCGCGGAACGCGAGGATTCCCTCTCGTCCCTCCTCGGAGAGGAAGTACCGGGTCGACAGGGCACCGAGTTCGGCGAGTTCGGCCCGCAGGTCCGTGGCGGCCGGTCGACGCAGCAGCTCCTTGGTCCCGGCCAGGGCGCCGGGTGCCCCCCGGACCAGCGCCGCACAGTACGCGGCCACGGTCTCGTCCAGCGCGTCCGCCGGCACCGCCCGGCTGACCAGCCCGATCCGCTCGGCCCGGTCCCCGTCGAAGGTCTCACCGGTCAGGTAGAGCTCGGCGGCGGCCCGGGGCTGCAACCGGGGCAGAACGGTCGCGGAGATCACGGCCGGGATCACCCCGATCCGTACCTCGGTGAAGGCGAAGGTCGCCTCGGACGTACAGACGGCGATGTCGGCGGCGGCGATCAGCCCCAGCCCACCCGCGCGCGCCGGCCCGCCCACCCGGGCGACGACCGGTTTCGGGCACTCCCGGACCGCGGCGAGTACGTCGCCGAGCTTGCCGGCCGGCACCGCGCCGGTGCTGAACGCCGCCGCGGTCTCCTTCAGGTCGGCACCGGAGCAGAACACCGGCCCGGTGTGTGACAGGACCACCGCGCGTACTGTGTCGTCTGTCACAGCGTCGTCCAGTGCGGCGAGGAGCTGGGTCATCAGCGGGGTGGAGAGCGCGTTGCGGTTGTGCGGGCTGTCCAGCGTGAGCGTGGTCACCCCGGGTGCGGTCGACACCCGGACGAGCGTGTCGGGGGCTGCGGTCATGCCGGCACACTAGTCGCATGCCCGGCGTCCTCCCCGAAGGTGAACCCGTACCCGCTGACGGTTCGCTGCCCCGTACCGCCCTGACCGCAGTCGGCGACAGGGGGTTCGGGGTCTACGTGCACGTGCCCTTCTGCGCCAGCCGGTGCGGATACTGCGACTTCAACACGTACACCGCCACCGAACTCGGTGGTGGCGGCCGGGACGGGTACGCCGATTCGGTGCTGGCCGAGCTGGCGTTGGCCGGGCGGGTGCTGGGCGAGGCCCCGCCGCGCCGGGTGGACACCGTGTTCGTCGGCGGCGGCACCCCGACCCTGCTGCCCGCCGACGAACTGGCCCGGATCCTGGACGGAATCGACCGGACCTGGGGGCTGGCCGCCGACGCCGAGGTCACCACCGAGGCCAACCCGGAGTCGGTGACCCCGGAGTCGCTCAAGACGCTGCGGGCCGCCGGTTACACCCGGATCTCCCTGGGCATGCAGTCCGCCGCCGCCGGGGTGCTCGCCCTGCTCGACCGCAGGCACACCCCCGGTCGGGCGGTCCAGGCCGCCCTGGAGGCGCGTGACGCCGGCTTCGACCACGTGAACCTGGACCTGATCTACGGGACGCCGGGCGAGACCGCCGACGACTTCGCCGCGTCGCTGGCCGCGGTGACCGAGGCGGGGGTGGACCACGTCAGCGCGTACGCCCTGATCGTGGAGGACGGCACCCGGCTGGCCGGTCGGATGCGGCGCGGCGAGCTGCCGTACCCCAGTGACGACGTGGCGGCGGACCGCTACCTGGCCGCGGAGGCAGCCCTCGGCGCGGCCGGTTTCTCCTGGTACGAGGTTTCCAACTGGGCCCGCACCGCCGACGCCCGGTGCCGGCACAACCTGCTCTACTGGACCGGCGGGGACTGGTGGGGCCTCGGGCCGGGGGCGCACAGCCACGTCGGCGGCGTGCGCTGGTGGAACGTCAAACACCCCACCGCGTACGCGTCCCGCCTGGCCGCCGGTGAGTCTCCCGGCCACGCCCGGGAACTGCTCACCGGGGACGATCAGCACGTGGAGGACGTGATGCTGCGGCTGCGCCTGGACTCGGGACTGCCGTTGGCCGGGCTCGACGATGCCGGTCGGGTCGGCGCGGAACGGGCCCTGGCCGACGGTCTGCTGAGCCGTCCCGAGTACGCGGCCGGCCGGGCGGTGCTGACCCTGCGGGGCCGGCTGCTCGCCGACGCCGTGGTACGCGACCTGCTGCCCTGACCCCCGGTCGGGCGGGCGCTGGCTCGGGCCGGTCCGGACCGCCCCGAGCCAGCGGATCATCCCTGAGTGATGGTTACTTCACCAGGCGGTACGTCATCGGGTACCGGTAAACCGAGCCTCCGTTCGCCTTCAGACCGCCGAGGATCGAGAACACGATGATCACGATCCAGGTGATGAAGGGCAGGAAGAAGAGGATTCCGAACGAGCAGACACTCAAGATGACCGCGATCAGCGTGGCGACCGCCCAGGTGATCTGGAAGTTCAGCGCCTCGACCGCGTGCACCCGTACGGTCGGCGACTCGTTGCCCTTGGCGAGCAGCGCGATCAACGGGGCGATGAACCCGACGATGATGCCGCCGAAGTGCGCGATCAGGGCCCAGGTCTTCTCGTCGCTGTTCGCGTACCCGGTCGGGGCCGCGCCGCCCGGATAGCCGGCGCCCGGGGGATAACCACCGGGGTTGTAGCCACCGGGCGGCGGGTAGCCACCGTCGGCGGGCGGCGGGTAGGCACCCGGCGGGGGGTAGCCACCCGGAGGGGGATAGCCGCCGGGCGGGGGGTAGCCGCCGGCCGGCGGGGGTGCGCTCGGCGCGCCGTACTGCGGGGCGGCCGGGGGCGGCCCGTAACCGGGCGGGGGCGCCTCGTCCGGACTCGAGTACGAGCCCGGCGACGTGAACGGAGTGGTCGGCGGTTCCGGCGGCGGGTAACCGCCGGGGCCGCCCTCTCCGGGAGGGCGGGGTGGTTCAGTCATGGGGTCACGGTAGGGGTATCGATCAAACGACGCCAACTACCACGAGTGACTTCACTGGACAATTGCCGACTGAAGCTGTTATGCCGACAGGGGGTCGGTTACCGTCCACCAGATCACTCAAGATCTCCGGCCGGGCTCGCGATTGATCATCGCAACCGGTCGGGCCCACGTCGTAGACTGGCACTCGTTACAGTCGAGTGCCAGACTGGTGGGCCGGGTGCTCGCACCGACCCGGTCGCAGGGAGGTGAGGATGGGTCTCGACGACCGCAAGCTCGACGTGCTGCGCGCGATCGTGGAGGACTACGTTTCCACCCAGGAGCCGGTCGGCAGCAAGGCCCTGGTCGAGCGGCACCAACTGGGCGTTTCACCGGCCACCGTCCGTAACGACATGGCCGTGCTCGAAGAAGAGGGCTACATCCGGCAGCCGCACACCAGTGCCGGCCGGGTGCCCACCGACCGCGGTTACCGACTGTTCGTCGACCGCCTCTCCCGGGTCAAGCCGCTCACCCCGGCCGAGCGCCGGGCCATCGAACGTTTCCTGGTCGGCGCCGTCGACCTCGACGACGTGGTGCACCGTACGGTCCGGCTGCTCGCCCAGCTCACCCGGCAGGTCGCCGTGGTGCAGTACCCGAGCCTGGCCCGTTCGTCCGTGCGCCACCTGGAACTGGTGCCGATCTCCACCACCCGGCTCATGTTCGTCATGATCGCCGACACCGGTCGGGTCGAACAGCGCCTGGTCGAGATGCCCGCGCCGCTGCTCGCCGACGACGTGACCGACCTGCGCCGACTGATCAACGAGAAGCTCGTCGGCAGCCGGCTCTCCGACACCCCGCCGCTGGTCCAGGCACTGGTCGACGAGGTCACACCCGACCTGCGTCCGGCCATGGCGACGCTGGCGACCGTCCTGCTGGAAACCCTCGTCGAGCGACACGAGGAACGGATCGCCCTCGCCGGCACGGCCAACCTGACCCGAGGCGGGCTGCTCGACTTCCAGGGCTCGCTGCGACCGATTCTGGAGGCGCTGGAGGAAGAGGTCATCCTGCTCAAGCTCTTCGGCGAGGTCGAACCCAGTACGCTCCGAATTCGGATCGGCGACGAAAATGAGATCGACAACCTGCGCGCCACCTCGGTGGTGAGCACCGGGTACGGCACCGGCAGCAACATCCTCGGCGGGCTCGGGGTGCTCGGGCCGACCCGGATGGACTACCCCGGCACCATCGCGACCGTACGCGCCGTCGCCCGATACGTGGGCGACCTACTGGCACAGAACTGACGGGCAACGGTGCAGCGGGCGGCACCGGTACGGAACTGATCAACAAGCTGACCTGACGACACCGGCGGACGGCACGACTGACATGGGGACACGGAACACAGTGGCCAAGGACTACTACGGGATTCTCGGCGTCAGCCGGGAGGCCTCCGACGACGAGATCAAGCGCGCCTACCGCAAGCTGGCGCGGCAGTTCCATCCGGACGTCAATCCGGATCCGGAGGCGCACGAGAAGTTCAAGGACATCAACGCCGCCTACGAGGTCCTCTCCGACGACCAGAAACGGCAGATCGTCGACCTCGGCGGGGACCCGTTGGCCCCCGGCGGTGGCGGCGGTGGCGCCGGACCCGGCGGAGCCGGCCCGTTCGTCGGCTTCCAGGACATCATGGACGCGTTCTTCGGTGCCGCGGGCGGCAGCCGTGGGCCCCGTCCACGTACCCGTCCGGGTGCCGACGCCATCCTGCGTCTCGAACTCGACCTGAACGAGACGGCGTTCGGCGTCGAGGCGCCGATCACCGTCGACACCGCCGTACTCTGCACCACCTGCGCCGGTGCGGGCACCGCCACCGGCACCCACCTCGCCACCTGCGAGGCGTGCGGTGGGCGGGGCGAGGTCCAGTCGGTCCAGCGGACGTTCCTCGGCCAGGTCGTCTCGTCCCGGCCGTGCACCGTCTGCCAGGGCTACGGCACCGTCATCCCGCACCCCTGCCCGACCTGCGCCGGTGACGGGCGGGTCCGTACCCGCCGGTCGCTGACCGTCAAGATCCCAGCCGGGGTCGAGGACGGCATGCGGATCCGGCTCGCCCAGCAGGGTGAGGTCGGCCCCGGCGGCGGAACCGCCGGTGACCTCTACGTCGAGATCCACGAACGCACCCACGACGTCTACTCCCGCAAGGGCGACGACCTGCACTGCCGGGTCACCGTGCCGATGACGGCGGCGGCGCTGGGCACCCGGCTCACCATCAAGACGCTGGACAGCGACGAACCGGTCGACGTGAAGCCGGGCACCCAACCGGGCAGCACGCTGCGGCTGCGCGCCCGTGGCGTACCGCACCTGCGCGGCACCGGACGGGGTGACCTCTTCGTCCACCTGGACGTGCGTACGCCGACCAAGCTCGACGCCGACCAGGAACGCATGCTCCGCGACTTCGCCAAGACCAGAGGCGAGGAGGTCGCCGAGCTGAGCAAACAGGGCGGCTTCTTCTCCCGCATGCGAGACGCCTTCAACGGCCACTGAGCCCCCCGTCGGGCCCTTGGTTCGCGCACTTGTAGAGAAAGAGTGGCTATTCCTTCGGGGGTAGCCACTCTTTCTCTACAAGAGGGGCCATCGCTGGGCGAGCGGGGGCGGTGAGCGGGGCGGGGCGGGCGGTTAGCCTGTGGGCGTGTCGGTGCCGTTGTTTCTGGTGGAAGCCCTGCCTGCGGGGGAGTCGTTCACGCTCGGTGGGGCGGAGGGGCATCACGCGGCCACCGTGCAGCGGTTGCGGGTCGGCGAGGAGTTGCTGCTCGCCGACGGGAAGGGCGGCACGGCCGCCGCGTCGGTGACCGCCGTCGGCCGGGGCACCCTGGAGCTTCGGGTGTCCTCTTTCGCGTACGCCGACGCGCCCGACCCGCGACTCGTGGTGGTCCAGGGGATCGCCAAGGGGGACCGGGGCGAGTTGGCCGTACAGGCGATGACCGAGGTCGGGGTGGACGAGATCGTGCCCTGGGCGGCGTCCCGTTCGGTGGTGCAGTGGCGCGGCGAGCGGGGCGGCCGGGCCAGGGAGAAGTGGGTGGCGACCGCGCGGGAGGCGGCCAAGCAGGCCCGCCGACCGTGGTTGCCGGTGGTGGCCGGAGCACCTGACGAGTCGACCGGGCGGGTGGTGGACCGGATCACCGGGGCGGCGGCCGGTTTTGTGCTGCACGAGGAGGCGACGGTCGGTCTTTCCGCTGTCGACCTGCCGTCGACCGGGGAGATCGTGCTGGTCGTGGGGCCGGAGGGTGGCATCACCCCGGCCGAGGTGGCGGCGTTCGAGTCCGCCGGTGCGCGGGCGGTACGACTCGGTCCGGCGGTGTTGCGTACGTCGACCGCAGGGGTGGCGGCACTCGCCGTCCTGTCGGCCCGACTCGGGCGCTGGTAGAAGGCCCGGCCTACCCGGTGACGTCGACCGTGGCGGTCAGGCGTACGTCGGCGACGCCCCGGGCCGCCTCGACGGTGTAGCGACCGGGGACGGTGGACCACTGACCGGCCCAGATCTGGGTCGTACGGGCGGCCAGCGGCACCCATACGGTGATCGTCTCGTCGGGTGCGGCGGTGACCGTGGCGAAGCCGGCGAGTTGCCGGGTCGGTCGCTCCGGGTCCGGCTCGCCCGGACCGACGTAGACCTGCACCACCTCACGCCCGGTACGCGTCCCGCTGTTGCGCAACGTCACCACCGCGACCAGGCCATCATCGCTGGAGTCGGGTTCGACGGTCAGCGACTCGTACGACCAGGTGGTGTAGCCGAGGCCGTGGCCGAACGGGAACAGCGGGTCGGCCCGCCACCCCCGGTAGCCGATGAACACGCCCTCGTCGTAGTCGAGTTTGCCGTCGACCGGGGTGGTGGAGAGCACCGGTACGTCGTCGGCGTGCCGGGGCCAGGTGGTCGGCAGTCGCCCACCGGGTTCGGCCCCACCGAGCAGTACGTCGGCGAGCGCGGCACCGGCCTCCTGCCCGGGGAACCAGGTGAGCAGGATCGCCGCCACCTCGTCGGCCCACGGCATCAGGACCGGTGAGCCGGCGTTGACCACGACGACCGTACGCGGATTGGCCGCCGCGACCCTGGTCACGAGTTCGTCCTGGCGGCCGGGCAGGGCCAGGGTGGTCCGGTCGAAGCCTTCCGACTCGACCTGCTCGGTGGTGCCGACCACCACGACCGCGACGTCCGCCTCGGCGGCGGCGCGGGCCGCCGCGTCGAGCAGTTCGTCGGCGTCGGCGGTCGGTTCGGCGTGACCGAGGGCGAACTGCACGAAGCCGGCCATCCCCTCGACCACCTGCAGGGTGAGCGTCACCTCGACCGGTTCGCCTTCGCGCATGGTGATCGGGAAACGCCGTTCGACCGGGGCGAAGAACGTGACCGTCGGGTCCTGGTTCTCGTCGAAGACCGACCCGTCGAAGATCCCGGTGCCGGCGACGGTGAGGTTGAACATCCCGAACCCGTCGATCGAAAGCTGGTGCTCGCCCCCGGTTCGCGGGGTGTGGCGGGCGGTCAGCTCCACCGAGGCCAGGTCCGCCGGGTCGACCCCGTCGGGCAGGCCGCCCATCCACCGGACGATCGCGGTGCCGAGTTCGGCCCGGTAGAGCACCTCGCCGCCGGCTCCGCGCAGGGTCGCGGTGATCGGGGACCACTGTGCGCCGGTGGCCGCCGCCAGCTTCGGCCGGGGATCGGCGCCGATCGTGTACGTGACCTCGGCGTCGGGCAGCGCGGCGGTCAGCCCGGCCAGCGGGGAGACGATCCGCTCCGGGACGACCTGGGCGCTGCCACCGCCGAGGATCCGGGCGTCGGTGGCGAGCGCACCGGAGACCGCGACCCGCCGCAGCGTGGCCCGGTTCAGCGGCAGCACCACCCCCTCGTTGCGGGCGAGCACGAACGAGCGGGTCGCGATGTGACGCGCCACGTCCGGGCCGTGCAGCGGCGCCGGCCGGTCGGCCGGTTCCACCGCCGGGGGTACGCCGTCGAGCAGGCCCACCCGCGCGGCGAGGCGCAGGACCCGCCGTACCTTGTCGTCGATCACGTCCTGGGCGACCCGGCCGGCGCGTACGGCGGCGACCAGCTCCGGTCCCCACGGGTCACCGTGTGCGGGCATCACCACGTCGAGCCCGCCGTTGGCGGTGCCCACCGCTGACCGGGCGGCGGTCCAGTCGGAGACGATGAACCCGTCGAAGCCCCATCGCTCCTTCAACAACCCGTGCTGCAGCTCGGCGTGCTCTGTCATGGTGGAGCCGTTGACCCCGTTGTACGCGGCCATCACGCCCCACGCCCCGGCGGCCACGATCCGCTCGAACGGGGCAAGGTACAGCTCGTGCAGGGCTCGTTCCGACACCCGTACGTCGACGGTGAACCGGTCGGTTTCGGAGTCGTTGGCGACGAAGTGCTTGACCGTGGTGCCGACGCCCTGGTCCTGTACCCCGGTGACGTACCCGGCGCCGATCTCGCCGGTGAGCAGCGGATCCTCGGAGTAGCACTCGAAGTGCCGGCCGCCGAGCGGGCTGCGGTGCAGGTTGACCGTCGGCGCCAACAGCACGTGTACGCCCTTGCGCCGCGCCTCCTGCCCGAGCAGCCGACCGGCTTCCCTGGCCAGCTCCGGATCCCAGGTCGCGGCGAGCGCGGTCGGGCTCGGCAGCGCCACCGACGGATCGTCCGGCGCCCACCCGATCCCGCGTACGCCGATCGGCCCGTCGGACATCACCAGCGATCGCAACCCGATCTCGGGGAGCGCGGGGAGGGTCCACCAGTCCTGACCGGACAGCAGCCGTACCTTCGCCTCCAGGTCGAGCACGCCCAACGCCCCCTCGATCGCCGCCTCGCTCACCGAAGCTGTCGCCGCTGCCGTCACCCCACCGCCCCCTGAAGTTCGATCCCAATCGATCCTGCCAGCGATCGACCATCCCCGCACCCACCCGCCACAGGGTTGATCATGAAGTTAGCGCAGAGATTCGGCGCTACGGACGCGCTAACTTCATGATCAACGGCCGGGGTCTTCGTCAGCGGAGGTACGAGGCGCCGTTGAGGTCGATGATGGTGCCGGAGGCCCATTCGGCTGCGGGGGAGGCCAGCCAGTGGACGGCGGCGGCGATCTCCTCGGGGCGGGCGACCCGGTTGAACGGGCTCTGTGCCCGCATGGCCTCGTTGCGGGGGACCTTGATGTGTTCGTTGGTCAGGTCCGGTTCGACGAAGCCGGGCGCGACGGCGGCGACCGCGATGCCGTACGGGGCCAGTGCCACCGCGAGCGACTGGCTGAGGGAGTTCAGTGCGGCCTTGCTGGCGCCGTACGCGGGGTGGTTCGGCTCGCCCCGGAAGGCGCCCCGGGAGGAGACGTTGACGATCCGGCCGCCGCCCCGTGCCCGTAGGTGCTGGACCGCGCACCAGGTGACGTTGGCCGCCCCGACCAGGTTCAGGTCGATGGTCTGTCGCCAGTGCTGCTGCCACTGCTCGTACGTGGTTTCGGTGATCGGGTGCGGGGTGGACTGCCCGGCGTTGTTGACCAGCACGTCGAGTCCGCCGAGCCGGGCAGCGGCGTCGTCGACCATCCGGCGTACGGCTTCGGGGTTGGTCAGGTCGGCCTGGACCACGACGTGGGCGGTGCCGGGCAGCGCCGCCGCGAGTTGTTCGGCCAGTTCGGCGGACTCCCGGTGGTGGATCGCCACCCGGTCCCCGCCCTCGGCGAACGCGGTCGCCACCGCCCGTCCGACTCCCCGGGAGGCCCCGGTCACCAGTACCGCTCGTCCTGTCACGCCCATCATCATCCCCCGGAGGCATACCATGCCGTGGGTGGAGACTGACTGCTTGTTCTGCCGGATCGTGGCCGGCGAGATCCCGGCGACCGTGGTCCGGGAGACCGACACGATGCTCGCCTTCCGCGACATCTCCCCGAAGGCGCCGGTGCACATCCTGGTGATCCCGAAGGAGCACTTCGTGGATGTGGCGACGCTGGCCCAGGCCGACCCGGAGTTGGCGGGCGCGCTGCTGGAGACGGCGGCGACCGTGGCAGAGCAGGAGGGGCTGACCCTGGACGGCTTCCGGTTGATCTTCAACACCGGGCAGTGGGGCGGCCAGGAGGTTTTCCACGCCCACGCGCACCTGCTCGGCGGCGCCCCACTCGGCCCGATGCTGGCCGGCTGATCAGCCGGCGAATTCCACGATGGCGCGGGTGAACTCCTCGGGCTGTTCGAGGTGGCCGAAGTGGCCGCTGTCGGTGAGCAGGACGTGCCGGGAGCCGGGGATGCCGTCGTGCAGCATGGTGGCCCACCGCGTACCGCAGATGAAGTCGTGCTCACCGACGATGACCAGGGACGGTGCGGTGACCGACCCGAGCTGGTCGCGTACGTCGAACGGGGTTGGCTCCTCACCGAGTTGCGGGCCGAGCCATCCACGTACGGCGGCGCGCATCGGTGCGTACTCGGCCTCGCGGCCCCAGTAGTCGGCGAAGTAGACCGGCAGGATCCGCTGCAACTTGGTGCTGACCCAGTTGTCGTCCGGCTCGGTCGGCGTCTCCTGGAACGCCACGGCCACGTCCGCCGCCTCCGGACGGTCGGGGTGCCGCTCGACGAAACGCTGGACACCCGCCATCGCCTCGGCCCAGAACTCGGGGCCGGTGACCGGCGAGGTGTCGTACAGGATGAGGCCGGCGACCCGGTCGGGGTGGTCCAGGGCGTAGCGCTGGATCACGAACCCGCCGTGTGAGTGCCCGAGCAGGAGCACCCGTTCCTGGTCGAGGTGTTCGACCACCCCGCGCAGGAACCGGGAGTAGGTGTCGAGACGGTAGTCGCGGGGGTCGGCGAGCTGACCCGACGCCCCGGTGCCGACCGGCTCCAAGTAGACCATGGTCAGGTGCTCTTCGAGCGTGGGCATCCGCAGGTACGCCCATTCGATCCCCGGGCCGCCGGAGTGCACGATGCAGACCGGTCCGGTGCCGGCGACGTGGTAGACCTGCCGTACGCCGTCGATGTCGATCTCGTGCGTGCCGGCGGTGATGGTGGAACCCATTGGAGGTAACTCTCCCCGAACTGTGGCCTGACGAAGGCGAGCCTGAGCTGTCGCTACGAGATGCCGCAGTGGCGGAAAAGTTCGACCTGCTGGCGTGAAATTCTCCGGTCAGGCGGCGGCCAGTGCCGGCTGGGGGTGGAACAGCCGCATCCGTGCGGTGCGCCCCTCGTGCAGGGTGTGCAGCCAGACGGCGCCGGGCGGGCAGTGGGTCGGGTCGTCCGGAGGGCTGATCAGGTCCGCCTCCCAGATCATCACGTCGCCGCTGGCCGCGACGTTGGTGATCCGTTGCCGTACGCCCGCGGAGAGGTCACGGTCCATCGCCCGGACCGCGAACTCGCGACCGCCGGCCACCTGACCGTCCGGGGCGACGAACTGGGCGTCGGGTGTCCAGTGGTCCCGTACGAAGTCGGAGAACTCGCCCCGGCCGGCGGTCACCAGCGCCTCCTCCGCCTCGCGTCGGCGGGCGGCGGTCAGCGCGGCGGCGTCGTCGTGGGCCAGGCTCGCCGTCTCGTGCAGGGCGGTGGCGAGCTTGCTCCTGGCCTGGCTCAACCGGCTGCGTACGGTCCCGACCGGGATCCCGCAGAGGGCGGCGATCTGGTCGTACGACGATACGTCGCTGAAATACCTCAACATGGTCACCAGGCGGACAGGCTCGGACAACTGTCCCATTGCGTGCCAGACCCAGTCCCGCATCGACCGGCCCTCCAGCAGGTCCTCCGGGGTGGGGTCGGCGGCCGGCAGGGCCAGTGCTTCCAGATCGGCCACCGGGACCGTACGCGAGCGGCGCAGCCGCATCCGGGCACCGTTGCGTACGACCGCCCGCAGCCACGGGCCGACCGCCGACGGGTCGCGCAGTTCCCCGATCCGGCTCAGCGCGACCAGGACGGCGTCCTGCACCACGTCCTCGGCGTCCGGTCCGTAACCGAGCAGGCTCAACGCCACCGCCTGCATGCCCGCCTGGTGCCGCGACACCAGTAGCCCGAGCGCGGTCGGATCGCCGGACTGGGCGGCCCGTACCAGGTCGGCATCGGACTCCGGGGTGGAAACCACACCTGTCTCCTTCTCTCGCACACCTCTTCCGGGACTGGATGCGGGAGCGGTCCGGAAAGTTCGACCACGTGCGAAATTGACTGTGGGTGATCGTTCTGCGGGTCCAACGCTACCCGGAGTAGATAACGCCTGGCTGGTGTGCTCCCGGCCGGTCCGCCGATATCATCAGCGTGATCTTGACGGCGGCGGCGGAGGGTTGGGGTCGATGACCGAGGTGGGCCGGCGACTGACGCGGATGACCCGGCAGGTCCAGGCGGAGGAGCGGGTGCCGGCGCTCTCGGTGGCACTGCACCGGGCCGACCGGCCGCTCTGGACCCTGGCCGTCGGCGGGACCGGCAACAACGCCCCGCTCGGTCCGCAGACCCCGTTCCGGATCGGCTCGGTGACCAAGACCTTCACCGCCGTACTGGTGATGCAGGCCCGCGACGACGGCCTGCTCGACCTGGACGACCCCATCGGGACCCACCTCGACCTGCCCGCGCACGGCGAGCTGACCGTACGCCGGTTGCTCTCGCACACCGCCGGGCTGCAACGCGAGCCGTACGGCGACGTCTGGGACACCCTGCGCGCGCCCGCCGTGGACGAACTCCTGGCCGAGCTGGACCGGGCCGAGCGGGTGCTCCCGCCGGCCCGTCGCTACCACTACTCCAACCTCGGGCTGGCCCTGCTCGGCCACGCGGTCGCCCGGCTGCGCGGCGGCACCTGGGCCGAGGTGCTGGCCGACCGGGTGCTGAACCCGCTCGGCCTGTCCGCGACCACGCTCGTCCCGGCACCGACCGCCGCGACCGGATTCCTGGTCGACACCTACTCCGACCACGCCCACCCCGAGCCGCCCACCGACTTCGGCGCGGTCGCCCCGGCCGCACAGCTCTGGAGCACCGCGCCGGACATGGCCCGGTGGGGCGCCTTCCTGGCCGACCCCGCCGGGGTCGACCCGGCGGGCGCGGTGCTGCGGCCCGACACCCTGGACGAGATGCGCTGGCCGCTCACGGTCACCGACCAGACGCTCTGGCACCGCACCTTCGGGCTCGGGCTGATCATGGTCCCGCAGCCGGACCCGGTGACCGGGGCGGCGCGGCGGGTGGTGCACGTGGGGCACGACGGCGCCATGCCCGGCTTCCTGGCCGCCGTCTACGGCCGCCGGGGCGGACCCGGTACGCCAGGCGCGATGGGTGCCGCGGTGCTCGCCTCGTCCGGTACGGCCAGCGCGATCCTGGACCTGCCGCACCGCCTCCTCGACGCCGCCGTCGCCGACGACCCGGCCGAGATCGTCGCCTGGGCACCCGGCGAGCCCGCTCCCGAGCGTTACCGGGGCATGCTCGGCCGCTGGTGGGGCGAGGGATACGAGTACGTCTTCGGCTGGCACGACGGAACCCTCCAGGCCCGGGGTGCCGACGCCCCGGCCGGATGGCCCCCGTCGATCTTCGTCCCGCTGCCGGACCGCCCGGACGTGCTGCGTACGGTCTCCGGGCGGGAGACGGGTGAACTGCTCCGGCTGACCAGGGACGATCGGGGCACGGTGGTACGAATGCACTGGGCGACGTACCGGTTCACCCGGTCCCAGGAGACCTTCGACGGCTTCGACTTCCGGGCCGTCACCGAACGTCAGCCGTGACGTCGACAGGTGTGGCGCCAGGTGGGGAAATGGGCGGCGCCCTGTCGGCGTTGAGCAGATACGATGGGAAAGTCGTCCGTACGCTGCGCCACCAGGGCGCGGCCATGAGATCGAGAGCAGGTGGCGTGGGGCCCGCCGGGCCCGACCTATGACCGGTACCCCACCGCCCGGCCAGGCCCGGGTGCAGACCAGGATCACCGTTCCGGACTCGCAGATCATGGTTAACCTGCTCGGGCCCGGAGACGAGGTTCTCCGCCTGGTCGAGCGCTCGATCAACAGCGACGTACACGTACGGGGCAACGAGATCACCATCACCGGCGCCCCGGCCGACAACGCGCTCGCCGAGCGGCTCTTCACCGAGTTGCTCGAGCTGATCGAGAAGGGCGAGACCCTGACCGTCGACGCCGTCCGGCGTACCGTCGGCATGCTCGAACAGGGCACCGCCGAGCGCCCCGCCGAGGTGCTGACCCTCAACATCCTGTCCCGGCGCGGGCGGACCATCCGCCCCAAAACGCTCGGGCAGAAGCGCTACGTCGACTCGATCGACGGGCACACCATCGTCTTCGGCATCGGCCCCGCCGGTACCGGCAAGACCTACCTCGCCATGGCAAAGGCCGTCCAGGCGCTCCAGGCCAAGCAGGTCAACCGGATCATCCTGACCCGGCCGGCGGTCGAGGCGGGGGAGCGGCTGGGCTTCCTGCCCGGCACCCTCTTCGAGAAGATCGACCCGTACCTGCGCCCGCTCTACGACGCGCTGCACGACATGCTCGACCCGGACTCGATCCCGAAGCTGATGCAGGCCGGGACGATCGAGGTCGCGCCGCTCGCGTACATGCGCGGTCGTACGCTCAACGACGCGTTCATCATCCTGGACGAGGCGCAGAACACCACGCCCGAGCAGATGAAGATGTTCCTCACCCGACTCGGGTTCGGTTCCCGGATCGTGGTGACCGGTGACATCACCCAGGTCGACCTGCCCGGCGGCACCACCAGCGGCCTGCGGGTCGTACGCGACATCCTGGCGAACGTGGAGGACGTCCACTTCGCCCAGCTCGCCAGCTCGGACGTCGTACGGCACCGACTGGTCGGCGACATCGTCGACGCCTACGCCCGGTGGGACGCCGAGCGGGAGGCGAAGCAGGCCCAGGGCGTGCACGCCGTGCCCGGAACTACCGCACAGGGTGGCCGCGCCAGCCGGCGCCGCTAGACCAGCAGCCCAAGAGAGCAGCAGGGGAACAAGTTGTCCATCGAGATCGCCAACGAGTCGGGCGCCGAGGTCGATACCGACGCGGTGCTCGCCGTCGCCCGCTACGCCCTGGACGAGATGGGGGTCAACCCCCTCGCCGAGCTGTCGGTGCTGCTCGTCGACATCGAGTACATGGCGGAGCTGAACCACCGTTGGATGGGCGGGGACGGTCCGACCGACGTACTCGCCTTCCCGATGGACGAGGGCAGCGTCGACCACGGCCCCGGCGAGGTCAGCGGCGGTGAGCCGGCGTTGCTCGGCGACATCGTCCTCTGCCCCGAGGTGGCGGCCAAGCAGGCGGCCACCGCCGGCCACTCCGCCGCCGACGAGCTGCACCTGCTCACCGTGCACGGGGTGCTGCACCTGCTCGGTTACGACCACGCGGAGCCGGAGGAGGAGCGCGAGATGTTCGCACTGCAGGCCAAGCTCCTCTCCGGTTGGCGAGCAGCGCGGGCCCAGTGATGCCGGACCACTTAGCCGCCGCCGGCGCCACCGCCGCCGGCCTGCCCGATCTGCAACTCCTGTTCTTCGGTGCCGCCCTGGTGGTGCTCGCCGGGCTCTTCGCGATGACCGAGGCCGCGCTCGCCGCGGTCTCCCCGGCCCGTGCCGGTGAGCTGGCCCGGGACGGGGCACGCGGCGCGCGTACGCTCCAGATCGTCGCCGCCGACGCGGTCCGGCACCTGAACCTGTTGCTGTTGCTGCGACTGCTCTGCGAACTGACCGCGACCACCCTGGTCGCCCTCGTCGCGGTCGACACCTTCGGTGCTGGCTGGCGGGCGGCACTGGTCACCGCCGGTGCGATGACCGTGGTCAGCTTCGTGGTCGTCGGCGTCGCGCCGCGCACCATCGGCCGGCAGCACGCGTACGCGGTCGGCCGGGCGAGCGCGCCGCTGGTGCGGTGGCTGGGCCGGGCCCTGAACCCGCTCGCCTCGCTGCTGATCCTGATCGGCAACGCGGTCACCCCCGGACGGGGCTTCCGCGAGGGTCCGTTCGCGACCCAGGTGGAGCTGCGCGAGCTGGTCGACCTGGCCGAGCAGCGGGGCGTGGTCGAGCACGGCGAACGGCAGATGATCCACTCGGTCTTCGCCCTCGGTGACACCATCGCCCGCGAGGTGATGGTCCCGCGTACCGAAATGGTGTGGATCGAGGCGCACAAGAAGCCGCCGCAGGCGATGCTGCTGTTCCTCCGCTCCGGTTTCTCCCGGATCCCGGTGATCGGGGAGAGCGTCGACGACGTCCTCGGCGTCCTCTACCTCAAGGACCTGATCCGGCGCACCCAGGGCGGTGACCCGGCCGCCGAGGAGGTCCCGGTCTCCGACCTGATGCGCGAGGCGACCTTCGTACCGGAGTCCAAGCCGGTGGACGACCTGCTCTCCGAGATGCAGGCCGCCCGTACCCACCTGGTGATCGTCGTGGACGAGTACGGCGGCACCGGTGGCCTGGTCACCATCGAGGACATCCTCGAGGAGATCGTCGGCGAGATAACCGACGAGTACGACGTGGAACGCCCGCCGGTGCAACGCCTCGACGGCGGCGACGTACGGGTCACCGCCCGGCTCCCGGTCGAGGACCTCGGTGAGATCTTCGACGTGGAACTTCCCGCCGACGAGGTCGAGACCGTCGGCGGCCTGCTCGCCCAGGCCCTCGGTCGGGTGCCCATCCCGGGTGCCGCCGCCGAACTCGGTGGCCTGCGACTCATCGCCGAGGGCACCACCGGGCGGCGCAACCGGATCGACTCGGTGCTGGTCAGCCGGCTCGCCACCGGCGACAAGGACGACCCGGCGAACCGGAGCGACGGCGGCGACCGCGAGTCCCGCCGGAACCCCGAACAGAGCAAGTCCCAGAAGCAGAAACAAGACCGATCCGAGGAGAGGCAACCCGCTGATGCCTGAGTCGTACGCCGTATCCGCCGCCGCACCGGCCGGGCCGATCGGCTCCGCCGACGTGCCCGCCGAGTTGAGCGCCGAGGACGCCAAGCTGGTCGTCCTGGCCCGGGGCGCCCGCGCCCGGATCGGCGCGGTGGAAGGAGCGGCCGTACGCGACCAGGACGGCAGGACGTACGCCGCGGCCAGCGTCAGCCTGCCCTCGCTGACCATCACCGCCCTCCAGTTGGCGGTCGCCTCCGCGGCTGCCGCCGGTGCCAGCCGCCTGGAGGCCGCCGCGGTTGTCACCGAGGCGTCGACCCTCGACGGTGCCGGACACGCCGCCGTACGCGACCTGGCCGCCGAGGCGCCGATCCACGTGGCCGCCCCGAACGGCACCCTGCTCGGCACGGTGCTCGCGTGAGCGGCCGGATGCCGACCCCGCGCGGGATCCGGGGGGCGGACGGGACCAACGGCCAGCCGTACCGGGCGGGCTTCGCCTGCTTCGTCGGACGGCCCAACGCCGGCAAGTCGACCCTGACCAACGCGATCGTCGGACAGAAGATCGCCATCACCTCCAGCAAGCCGCAGACCACCCGGCACGTCATCCGGGCCGTACTGCACCGGCCGGAGGCCCAGCTCGTCCTGGTCGACACCCCCGGCCTGCACCGCCCCCGTACGCTGCTCGGCGAGCGCCTCAACGACCTGGTCCGGTCCACCTGGAGCGAGGTCGACGTGATCGGCCTCTGCGTGCCGGCGAACGAGCCGGTCGGACGCGGCGACCGGTTCATCACCGGCGAGCTGGCCGAGCTGAAGGCCAGCGTGATCGCCGTGGTCACCAAGACCGACCTGGTCGACAAGAAGCGGCTGGCCGAGCAGTTGCTCGCGGTCAACGACATGGGCGAGTTCGCGGCCGTGGTCCCGGTCAGCGCGGTCTCCGGACACCAGGTCGACACCCTGGTCGACGTGATGACCGGCTACCTGCCGCCGTCGCCGCAGCTCTACCCCGACGACATGCTCACCGACGAACCGGAGCAGGTGCTGGTCGCCGAGCTGATCCGGGAGGCGGCGCTGGAGGGCGTACGCGACGAACTGCCGCACTCGATCGCGGTGGTGGTCGAGGAGATGGTCCCCGAGGACAAGCTGATCCGGATCTACGCCGACGTCTACGTGGAACGGCCCAGCCAGAAGGCGATCGTGATCGGTCACCAGGCCAGCCGGCTCAAGGACGTCGGCACCCGGGCCCGGCAGCAGATCGAGGAACTGCTCGGCAGCCGGGTCTACCTCGACCTGCACGTACGGGTGGCGAAGGACTGGCAGCGGGACCCGAGGCAGTTGCGCAAGCTCGGCTTCTAGCCCCGCAGCGGGCAACGCCCGCCCTGCCGGCGCCTGCGCGGTGCCCGATTACTACGAACATCTGCTCACCGAGCGGCAGAGAACGGAAACACGATGACCGACCAGGGCACCACCGCAGAGACCAGGCAGGACCGCTTCGACCGTGGCATGAGGGTGCTCACCGAGATTGACGGCGAAGTCGGCCAGAAGGTCATCGACTCCCTCGCCGACGTCTCGCCCGAACTCGGCCACCAGGTCGTCGCCTGGGCGTTCGGGGACATGTACCAGCGTCCCGGACTGGCTCCCCGGGACCGGCAACTGGTCACCCTCGGCATGCTCACCGCCCTCGGCGGCTGCGAGCCCCAACTGGAGGTGCATGTCAACGCCTCCCTCAACGTCGGGCTCACCCCCGAAGAGATCATCGAGGCACTGCTGCACTCCGCGGTCTACTGCGGAATGCCCAGGGCGTTGAACGCCACCGCCGTGGCCAAGAAGGTCTTCGCCGATCGGGGCCTGCTCCCGGTCAAAACCCAACCGTGATGTGCTCCCGGTAAAGACTGAAGCCGTACGCAGCTCAGATCTGTCGAACCACCGGCGTCAGGACCTCCACTAGCAACTTCGTGTCGGCAGTGGCCAGGTTCACCCGACAGGCCTCGATGTTGTCGTCCGCGCTCAGCTCGGACCAGTCGAGCTGGTATCCGGCGGCTGCACCGAGCTGCCTGAGGAACGCCCGTACCGACCTTCCGTTGCCCTCCCGGAACGGATGACGCGCGTTCAACTCGCCGTAGAGGTGAGCCAGTGACTCGATGAAGGTCCTGCGGTTCAGGCCGAGGAAGTGGCTGTCGTTCGACAGCTCCGAGAGCACGGATCGCACCTCGTCGTCCACTTATCGCCAGTGGCAGAACCGGGAGTCGGCCTTGGTGATGTCGACCGTACGGGTTTCGCCGGCCCGCTCGTAGAGATCACCGAACAGGGCTCGGTGGAAGGCCTTCAAGTGTTCCAGGTTGAAGTCCCCCGGAATCGTCTTCCGCGCGATTTCCACGTCACGGACGCTCACGAGCCGAGCCTCCAGTAGGGCGAGTTGCTCCGCGTCGCGGATGCCGAGCACGTTCTTCAGGCAGGAGGTGCCCGGCCAGCAGTACGGGTCATGCACCTCGGAAGCGCGCGATCTCTTCGGCGATCAACTGATCCGCGGACATCTCTCCTGTCGCGACGTCGCGTAGTTTGTCCTGCCATTCCTCGTCCAGCGCGATGCCTTCGAGTGCGGCGCTGGACGTTGCCAGGGCCACCGCTGTCTCCGGATCGGCGCGCTGTCGCGCGTAGAAGTTCTGGATGAGTTCCCGACCGAGTGGCGCGTTCGACCGGGCGTTGTCCGGCAGACCCACCCGGGCGGCCCGCCACGGCAGCTCGTTGTGGGTCATCTGCGAGAGTTCGATCGCGGAGAACTTCCCGTAGTTGGCCGCCACCCACTCCACGGACGACCGCTCGTCCGGACTCAACATCGTGGGGTCACCGTCCGGCCAATCTCGGATCTGCTGTCGCCCTCGATGCCGTTGGTACAGCTCCGGCACCACCGGTCCCTGGCGCCAGGCTTCGATCGGCTCCTCGAACAGGGGGTGGCCGTAGTGCGCGAGGTGCCAGCACTGGCAGTAGTAGACGAGCTTCTCGAGCTTCATCGCCGTCATCACGCCGAGTCGATCGATGACGGCAGCCGCGACGTCATGCACGTTGGCCAATGGGCACCTCCTCTCAACCAGCGTAGACGAGTCTCCGGCTGGTGTTGGCGCCTGAATCCCGGTCCGTTGGGGCGCGCCGTTCCAGTTCAGCTCCGGAACCCAACGCCATTCTAGAACATATGTTCGATCGGGCTCCAGGCTCCCGCGTGGGCGTCCGGTGCGCATACACGCGATCGCTTCTAGGTGATATAGCCGAATCCTATGGGATTGTTCACCTGTGGGACACCCCGTGCATCGTTCGAACGGTGGACCGGCAGGGTAGGAAAACGTACGCCCCCCGTCGCCCCGGTTCAGATGCAGGCTGATGCGAAACAGATACGTAGATCTCCTCCGTTTTCTGGCAATCATCCGAGTTGTCGTCTACCACACCACCGGTTGGGCGTTCCTGACCATCGCGTTTCCCGCGATGTCGGTGATGTTCGCCCTCGCCGGATCGCTGATGGCAGCCTCCCTCGACCGTTCCGGTGTCGGGGCGGTGGGTCGCCGGTTACGCCGCCTGCTTCCGTCGCTCTGGCTGCTCGCCGCGTTCTTCGTACCGGCCATGCTGCTCACCGGGTTGCCGGTGAACTGGCGGCTGCTGCTCTGGGTCGCACCGATCGCCGACCCGCCGAGCAACGGCTGGGGCGCGCTCGCGTTGAGCGCCATCTGGTACCTGCGCGACTACCTCTGGTTCGTACTGGTGTCACCGCTGGCCCTCTGGCTGTTCCGGCGCTTCCCGCTGCCCACCCTGGCGGCGCCGTACGTGCTGCTGGTCGTGGTGGAGTTCGGGTTCCCGAGCGCACCGAACGTGCTCCGCGACTTCGGGCTCTACTTCGGAGCGTGGCTGATCGGCTTCGCGCACCACGACGGGATGCTGCGGCGGCTCTCCCGGCGGGTGCTGATCCCGGTCGCCGGTACGCTCGCCGCTCTCGGCGCCGCATGGATCTTCACCCATCCGGGCCCGCGCGGGTTCGACCTGAACGACATCCGGCTCGGCAACGGGCTCTGGTCCGCCGGGTTCACCCTGCTGCTGCTCGGGCTCGCCCCGGCGGGTGCCGCCTGGGTGGACCGCAACGAGATCTTCAGCCGGGCGGTGACGGTGCTCAACCGGCGGGCGCTGACGGTCTACCTCTGGCACATGCCGATCGTGATCGGCCTGACGGCACTGATGGTGCGAGCCGGCTGGAGCCTGACCGACACCACCGGGGTCACCGTACGGCTGATTGTGGTCACCACCCTGGTCGCACTGGCCACCGCGCTCTTCGGGTGGATGGAGGATCTCGCCGCGCGTCGCCGTACCGCCCTGCTGCCCGGTGGCGAGGCGGGTAGCGCGCAACCGAGTCCGGCCCGCCCGGCGATTCCGACCCAGCGGAACGGGCGCGGGTCCGGGGACCGGAGTGGACCGGCCCGCCCGCCGGAGAGCGGGGACCGGATCGGGGCGGTGAACCGGGCCGGCGGGGAGTGAACCGGATCAGCGGGGAGTGATCGTGATGTCCCCGCTGCCGGTCTCCAGGTCGAGCCGGTTGGTGGCGGTCGGGTCGTCGGCCAGCTCCGAGCGGGCCGTGCCGGACGAGGTCGTTGACCGGACCCGGTACGCCCCGGCCGGTACGGTCAGCTCGATCGAGCCGCTGGACGCGCGGGCGTTCACCGAGCCCGCCGTGTCCAGGGTCAGGACGATGTCGCCGGAACCGGTGGTGGCGTCGACCGTACCGCCGAGACCGTGCCCGTTCACCGACCCCGAACCGGTGCGTACGGTCGCCGCGGTGCCGACCCGGCTGAGGTCGATGTCGCCCGAACCGGTCTGCGCCCGGACCGTGCCGGTCGCGCCGATCAGGGTGATGTCCCCGGAGCCGACCTTCACGTCGACGTCACCGACATCGGTCAACTCGATGTCCCCGGAGCCGTTCTCCCCGTTGACCGAGACCCCGGTCGGGGCGACGATCTCGTACGAGACACCGCACCGGGACCCGCAGTCGGTGTCGATCCGCAGTTCGGTGCCCTCGATCACGTACGTGGAGCCGGGCTCGGACCCCCAGTACCGGACCACCCGCTTGATCCGTACGTCGGACACCGCCGCCGTCGACACCACGACGTCACCGGAGCCCGGCGCCACCGCGATCTTGGTGATCTTGACTTCTTCGGTCTGGTCGAAGTCGAGCCGCCGCTGCCCCATCGAGAAACCGTCGCAGCCGGCCAGGATGCCCAGAGTGAGCGCGCCCGCCGTGACGGCGGTGACGATCCGGAACGTGGTCATACAGACGAGGCTAGGAGCCGGCGGCCATCCGGACATCAGGGAGAAGCCACGCATCCGTCCCGGAGAAGACCCTGAGAACGCACTCAGGGTCACACCGATCCGACCCGGGTGTGCGGGGGAGGACCGGGGGCAGGGGAGAATGGTCGGATGGCCGGGTACCGCAGGCAGCTCTACCGCGACGACGCGGTGGTGCTGCGCGTACAGAAGCTCGGCGAGTCCGACCGGATCATCACCCTGCTGACCCGTAGGCACGGCCGGCTCCGGGCGGTCGCCCGAGGGGTACGCCGGACCACCTCCCGGTTCGGCGCCCGGCTGGAACCGTTCGGCCACGTCGACCTGCAACTCGCCGGTGACCCGCAGGGCAACATCGGCAGCCCCCTGCACACGGTCAGCCAGGTCGAGGGGATCGACCTGTACGGGCGGCGGTTCCTCGAGGACTACCCCCGCTACACCACCGCCAGCGCCATCGCCGAGACCGCCGAGCGGCTCACCCCGGTCGAACGCGAACCGTCGCTGCGGCTGTTCCAGCTCACCCTCGGCGCACTGCGCGCCCTGGCCGAGGGGAGCCACGCCAGCAGCCTGGTGCTCGACGCGTACCTGCTGCGGGGGATGGCGCTGGCCGGCTGGGCGCCGGCCCTGGTTGCCTGTGCCGTCTGCGGCACCCCCGGACAGCACCGGGCTTTCTCCGTACCGGCCGGGGGTTGTGTCTGCCCGGACTGCCGACCACCCGGCGCGGCCCACCCGGCCCCGGCCACCATCGATCTGATGTCCGCGCTCACCACCGGTGACTGGCGGGTGGCCGACGCGACCGAGGTCAACCACCGGCGCGAGTGCAGTGGCCTGGTCGCCGCTCACCTGCAGTGGCACCTGGAACGCGCGCTACGCTCGCTGCCGTTGGTTGATCGAGACGACCGGTCCGTCCGGACCGATCCGAACGAACCGGCCGGGACCTCGGAGTACGGGCCGGAGCAGGGGGAGACAGCGCAGTGATCCGATCCATGACCCGGGGAGCACGTCGGCAACCGATCGCGCCGACCCCGCACCCGTCCGGAGCCCGTCCGCCGGCCCTGCCCGCGGACGCCCTGCCCAAGCACATCGCCGTCGTGATGGACGGCAACGGGCGGTGGGCCAAGGATCGCGGCCTGCCCCGGACCAAGGGACACGAGGCCGGCGAGTTCTCCCTGTTCGACACGATCGAGGGCGCGATCGAGATGGGCGTGCCCTACCTGTCCGCGTACGCGTTCTCCACCGAGAACTGGCGGCGCTCACCGGACGAGGTGCGCTTCCTGATGGGCTTCAACCGGGACGTGATCCGGCGCCGCCGCGACCAGTTGGTCGACCTCGGCGTACGGGTGGTCTGGTCGGGGCGGGCCGGGCGGCTCTGGAAGAGCGTGATCTCCGAGTTGCAGACCGCGGAGGAGATGTCCCGCGACAACACCAGGCTGACGCTCCAGTTCTGCGTCAACTACGGCGGCCAGGCCGAGATTGCCGACGCGGCGGCGGCCATCGCCCGGGACGTCGCGGCCGGCAAGGTCGACCCGGCGAAGGTCAACGAGAAGATGGTCGCCCGTTACCTCTACCACCCCGAGGTGCCGGAGGTGGACCTCTTCCTGCGTCCCTCCGGCGAGCAGCGGACCTCGAACTTCCTGCTCTGGCAGAGCGCGTACGCCGAGCTGATCTACCTGGACGTGCTCTGGCCCGACTTCGACCGCCGCCACCTCTGGTACGCCTGCGAGCTGTACGCCCAGCGCGACCGCCGCTTCGGTGGCGCCCTGCCGAACCCGGTGGCGCCGAGCTAACCGGGCCGTAGTCCCCGCAGCAGCAGTTCGACCAGTCGGCGCGGGTCGTAGTCCGGATCGCTGTCCCGCCCGATGCAGAGGTTGCCGATGCCCCGCATCAGTTCGTAGGGGTGCGTACCGGGCCTGATCTCGCCCGCGTCGACCGAGGCGTCGAGCAGTTGCCCGCAGACGGGCACCAGACGGTCGAGGAAGTACGTGTGCAGCGCCTCGAACCCGCTGCTGTCCGACTGCATCGCGTTGGCGAGCCCGTGCTTCGTGACCAGGAAGTCGACGAACAGGTCGACCCACCGGCGAAGTGCCGCGTACGGGGATTCGGCGCCGGCCAGCAGGCTCGGGCCGGCCTCGGCGCACTCCTCGACCTGGTGCCGGTAGACGGCGACGACCAGATCCGCCCGGGTGGGGAAGTGGCGGTAGATCGTCCCCATCCCGACGCCCGCCCGGGCCGCGATCTCCCGGATCGGTGCGTCGACGCCGGAGGTGACGAACACCTCGGCGGCGGCGGCGAGCAGCGTCTGCTGGTTGCGTACCGCGTCGGCCCGCTTGCTCCGGGCCGGCACCTCGCCGGACGGGCTTGTACTCGGCACCACCGTCTCCTTCCGATGACCGGCTGACCATCGCCGCGCCCCTGGTCGAGGGGTGGCGACCGGCTCCGGCCGTTGACAAAGCGGAACGGCGCTCCGTATATTAATCGGAGCGGCGTTCCGCTTCAGCGTAGCCGAAGCCGGTCGCCGCGACCGCCTCACCCCACCGCCGGTCGAACAGGACCGGCGGCAGAGGCCATCGAAGGGAAACATGCATCATGAGTCAATCGACCTACCCGACCGGTAGCTTCATCCCGCCCACCCGGGTCCTCTCGGTCAGCCCGGTGGTGCTGCCGGCTCCCGACCGCGCCGTGGACCTGGAGCTGCGGATCTCCGCGCCGGTGACCGGCAGTGAGCTGCCGATCATCCTGCTCTCGCACGGCCACGGCCCCTCGAACAACCTCTCCTCGCTGAACGGGTACGCCCCGCTCGCCAACTTCTGGGCCGCGCACGGCTTCGTCGTGATCCAGCCGACCCACCTGAGCTCCCGGACGCTGAGCCTGTCTCCCGACACCCCCGGAGCGCCGCTGTACTGGCGGTCACGGGCAGAGGACATGACCCGCATCCTCGACCACCTCGACGTGATCGAGGCCGCCGTACCGCAGCTCCTCGGGCGCCTGGACCGGAGCAGGGTCGCCGTGGCCGGGCACTCGATGGGCGGGCACACCGCGAGCCTCCTGCTCGGCGCCCGGCTCACCGACCCGGACGACGGCACGGAGGTGAACCTGGCCGAGCCCAGGATCAGGGCGGGCGTGCTGCTCGCCGCCCCCGGCCGGGGTGGCGACGCCCTCAGCCCGTACGCGGCCGAGAACTACCCCTTCTTCCTGACCACGGACTTCTCCCGGATGGCAACGCCCACCCTCGTCGTCGTGGGGGACCGGGACAGCTCCACCCACCTGACGGTTCGGGGGCCGGACTGGCACGCCGACCCGTACCGGCTCTCGCCGGGGCGCAAGGACCTGCTCACCCTGTTCGGGGCGGAGCACGGGCTCGGCGGGGTCTCCGGATACGACGTCGCCGAGACCACGGACGAGAACCCCGAACGGGTCTCGGTGGTCCAGCGGCTCACCTCGGCGTACCTCCGGTCTCAGCTCCACGCCGGAGATTCCGCCTGGCAGGCGGCGCGGGACGCGCTGGCGGCGGACCCCGATCCGCTCGGACGGGTCGAGTCCAGGTAACTCGGACGGGTCGAGGTAAGGAGTCGACCCGACCACGTGGGGTGCGGTGCGGTCAGGCGATGCTGGGCGCGGTCGCGCGGTCGGTTCCGGCGAGGATGCGTACGACCGGGTCCACCGCGCCGAGGTCGGTGAGGACTATCTGAGCCCCGGCCTCGGCCAGGTCGGCGGCGGAGGTGCTGCCGGTGGCCACGCCGACGGCGGTCACCCCGTTGGCGAGGGCACCGGCCACATCGTGCACGGTGTCGCCGATGACCAGGATGTCGGCCGGGGCGAACCGGTGGCCGTACTTCGCCTCGGCCAGGTCGCGGCACTGCCGGACCAGGTCCGCCCGTACGGTGTTGTGCCGGCCGTACCCGCCGATGTCGAGATCCAGGCCGGCGCCGAGGCCGAGGGCGGCGAGCTTGTCCACGGCCACCGACGGGATGTTGCCGGTGACCAGGGTCTGGATCACGTGCGGGTGACCGGCCAGCCCGGCGAGCACCGCGCCGACACCGGGTAGTACCCGTCCCTGTTCGGCGATCAGGTGCCGGCGGGCGGCGAGCGCGGCGGCGTACCGGTGGAAGAACTCCTCAAGGTACGGCTCGTAGTCGGCGACACCGTGCGTGACGAACGCCTCGGCGGCCAGGTCCCGGTCGGTCCGGCCGGCCGAGTGCGGCATCCGTTGCCAGGCCACCCCGGTCAGCGCGGTGAACGCCTCGGCGTACGCGAGCTTCGCCGCCGCACCGGTGTGCACCAGGGTCCCGTCGATGTCCCACATCAGCAGCCGGGGTGCCGCCGCCACCGGATCCGGCGGTACGGACGCCAGGGCGGTCATCCCTCGCCCAGCCGGGCCTCGATGTGCGCCACCTTCGCGGTCATCGCGTCGGTCACACCGGCCCGGATGTCCGCCTTGAGGACCAGGCTCACCCGTGGCGACTCCTCGGCGAGTACGTCGACAGCGCGTCTCACCACCGCCATCACCTCGTCCCACTCGCCCTCGATCAGGGTGAACATGGCGTTGGTCTCGTTCGGCAGCCCTGACTCCCGGACCACCCGGACGGCCTCGGCCACCGCATCACCCACGGACTCGCCGCCGCCGAGTGGACTCACCGAAAACGCGATCAGCATGCCGTTGATGGTCGCACTGTCACCCGGCCCGGACCATCGTGATCGCCGCTGTCGAGATAAATCGGATGCGTCGGGGGAACCCTGGGGTTAGCGTGGATCCATGCGCTACTGACGCTCTGTGCACCGTGCCGGCCCGCCGCCTTTCCGCCGTGGGCCCGTGCCGGGGCGTCCGCGCACTCCGTCACCCGTCTCGACGATTGATCGTCGACACCGTTGGCGGGTCGCCGCTTTCCAGGACGCTCCGGGCACTCCCTTTCTCACCTGACCGCCCCGGCGTGACAGGGCGGAGATCCTCGGAGGAGGCCAGAATGCCTGGTAAGCGAGACTCTCGTAGCAACCGTCAGCGCACCGGTGGGGCCGCGTTCGCCGTACCGGCGGAGCAGCGGGAACCCGACCTGACCGGGAAGCTCGGACCGATCGAGGTGCCGGAGACCGGTGCACCGGCGGCGCCTGCGCCGTCCGTACCGAAGGCCGGCCCACCGGTACGGGGTGGGCGATCGGGTGGTGTCGGCCGGTCCCAGGCCGCCCGTTCCACCCGCCAGTACGCCTTCCGCCGTAGCTGATCCACCCGGTCCCCGCCGCTGTCGGCCTCCGCCTTGGCGTCGAAGTGCGGCGCCGGGGTGCAGGCAGGGCCCCTTCCGGTGCACGAACGACCGGAAGGGGCCCTGCCGTACTAGTGGTCGGCGCAGCAGGGGGTCGGGTCGGGCATCTCGAACGGAACCAGGATGCCCCCGCGCGCCGGCTGCGTGGTCAGCACCAGTTCACCGTGCTGCCACAGCGGACGGACGAAGTCCCGGGTGTGTACCCGCGTCTCCTCCTGCGCCGGGGAACCGCCGAGCACGGCCACCCGGTCGATCGCGCTCCAGGCGAGCAGTTCGCCGACGGTGATGGTGCCGACCAGCCGCTCCACCCCGGCGAAGTACACCGCCCGACCGGATCGGCGGGTGGCGTGCTCGGCCGCCGCCGCGGTGGCCGCGTCCCGGAGTTCGACCGGCACCGCCGGCAATGTCGCCGACTCCATGCCCGTACCGCTCAGGCTCAGCGCCACATGCGGGTACGGCTCCCGCATGAGGTGCGTACAGGCGGTCAGGTCCGGCAGGCTGAGCGGCAGCACGACGTCGCGCAGCCACTGCTCCGCCTCCGGGTCGTTGCGGTGACCGAGGCTGATGCCCCGGTGACCGAGGCTGACGCCCAGGTAGGTCACTTGGTCAGGACCCAGATCGGGTTGCCGTAGAACCACAGGTCGGCCCACGGGTCGGCGTCGCCGACGACGTCCATCGCCGGTCCGTGCGGGTCCACCGAGGCACCCATCAGACCGGTCGCGCTGCGGTTGCCGTCGGTGCCCCGGACGCGCAGGTAGAACGGCTCGTTCACCCGGCCGAAGTTGTAGCTGAACGACACCCGGCCACTGCTCTTGGCGCTGACCTCGAACGACTTGACCACCCGGGTACGCGGGGCGGTGAAGGTGTCGCCGTCGCGTACCGGACCGGTGACCGCGCCGGCGACCACGTCGACCCGGGCCAGCTTCGCCACGAACTGCGACCAGTTCGGGGTGGTCGCCAGGTCGATGTCGATGGTGACCTCGACCTGCTCGCCCCGGCGTACCCGCAGCGTGCCGCCGAGCGGTGTGCCGGAGTCGCGGTGGCGGTCACCGGCGACCCGGGCCCGTACGTCGAGGCCCTTGATCAGGCCGCCGTGGTCGACCCAGACCCGGCCGGCCCGCAGGCCGTCCATCACCGCGCGGTAGCTGTCCGAGCTGGCACCGACGTGGGTCCGGCTGTAGAAGCCCGGCCAGTAGTCGCCGGCCGCGGTGAGCAGCGGACCGCGTACGGGGTCGGCGTGCTTGCCGTCGACGTCGAAGTTGCTGTTCGGACCACGCTGCGACGTGTCCAGGTAGTTGACGTGCGAGTCGGAGTTCGCGCTGATCCACCAGGGCTTGCCCTCGGCGAGCAGGCTGTCCCAGAGGCCGCCGACGGTGGAGGTCATCCAGTCGAAGCCGCCCCAGGTGCGGTAGCTCTCCAGCGGGTAGCCGGGGAACGACTCGGCGCCCGGGCTGCTCTCGTAGTAGCCGCGGCCCCGGCCGGTGCCACCCGGGATGCCGGCTGCCTGGTGACCGGGGGCGCCCTCCATCCCGATCGCCACGGTCGGGTCGGCGTCGCGCCAGCCCCGGATCTCGTGCGGCGAGTCCACGCCACGGCGGGCCGGGTGGTTGGCGAGGAAGAGCGCGCCGTCGACCCGGCGCTTGCGTACGGCCTCGCCGAGGAACTTCACGCCGGCGATGGCGAGCGCCTCGTTGGCCGCACCCGGGCCGGAGGTGCCGGTGACCGAGCCGTCGAACCCGTTCTCGAACTCCTTGAGTACAGCGACCTCGTTGCGCCCGGGGTGGACAAAAACGGTGCCGTGCTCGGCGGCCGGGATGTTCCACTCCATGCCCTGAAAGATCAGCAGCTCCTTGAGCTGGGCGCGGGCCGCCACGATCTCCGGGTTGACCTTGTCGACGCCGATCTTGGCGTGTGCGACGCTGCCGTGGTCGGTGATGACCATCCAGTCCAGCCCGTACGCCTGCGCGTGCCGCGCCTGGTCGATGACCCGGTACTGGGCGTCCGAGCTGTACTGGGTGTGGATGTGGTGGTCGCCGGCGAGCCACTGGAAGCCGCCGGTGCGCTCCCGGTCGTCGTTGGAGTCGGATCCGTGCGCGTGCGCCAGTTCGGGCGTGGCCAGTACGGTCGCGGCGGCGGCACCGGCGCCGAGCAGACCGGCGTTGCGGAGGAAACCGCGCCGGGACAGTTCCGACGGCGACAGCTCGCTGTCCGGTACGGCCAGGTCGAGCGCCGGCGTCAGGTCCACATTGTGCTCGTGGCCGTGGTCGTGACTATGGCCGTGGTCGTGGCCGTGATGAGAGTGATCGTGACCCATGGAGACTCCGTTTCGGGCGGTATGTGGCGCCAATCTCGCGAAGCCCGGGGAACGGAAGGTGTACTGATCGCGGCATGGGTGCGAACATGCGGCTGCGAGCATGCGTGGCCGGCCACATCGTCACTGCTCGGGGCGGGGGGTCACGCTGGGTGCGTGCCGGGAACCCCTGCGCGCGTTGCCGGCGCCGCGCTCGGCCCGGTCCCGCCGGCCGGGGCGGGTGGTTGTCCCAGGGCTCGGGCGATGGCCGGGACGTCCTGGTATTCGCGCCAGAGCACGACCTGCCCGCCCCGGACCCGCAGTACGGCGATGAAGTTGGCGGCGGCGCGCTGGTGGGTGGTGGTGACCGTGCCGACCAGTTCGTACTCGACGACGATCGTCTCCGGGTCCGTCGTTTCGTGGATCACCACGTTGCGGCACTCCTCGAACCGTGCCGGCAGGGATGCCCGCCCGGCCTCGGTGAAGGCCCGGCACGCGTCCCGCCCCTCGACCCGTCGCGGTCGGCCGGGTGCCGCGAAGGGCATCTCGATCACGGCGTCCTCGGCCAGGTCGTTGCCGAAGGTGCTGACGGTGTCGGCCAGCCAGCGTTCCCGCATCCGGGCAAAGATCTCGTGTGGCCCGGCAAGCGCGTGGATGCTGTTCGATCCGGTCATGAGCTTCTCCTGGGCCGGGGGAGTAATGTGAGTCGAGGCTCGACTTAGGACCGAAAATAATGAGTCGTCACTCATCTTGTCAAGGATCGAGGAAGATCGACCATGATGGCGCCACCCCCGCCGCTTCCGGGCAGCGACACCGACAACCCCAGGCCGCTGCGGGCCGATGCCCGGCGCAACCGGACCCGCATCCTCGACGCGGCCGAGGCGGTCTTCTCCGAGCAGGGCACGACCGCCTCGACCGAGGAGGTCGCCAGCCGGGCCGGAGTGGCGATCGGCACGGTGTTCCGGCACTTCCCGACCAAGATCGACCTGCTCCGCGCGATCATGAAGGAGCTGCTGCAACGGCTCACCGACGACGTGCGGTCGCTCAACAGCGACGGCGACCCCGGCACCGGCCTGTTCACCTTCTTCACCCGGATGGTCGCCGAGTCGGCGGCAAAGAGGACCGTGGTCCAACTCCTGGCGGACGCGGGAATCGGCGTCGATCTCGGCGACTCGGTCCGAGCCCTCCAGGAGGCGGTCGGCGCCCTGCTGACCCGCGCCCAGCAGGCCGGCACGGTACGGGCCGACGTACGACTCGACGAGGTGATGGCCCTGCTGGTCAGCACGTGTCAGGGGGCGCTCCACGCCGGCTGGGACGCCGACCTGCAACGCCGTACGCTCGCGGTCGTCTTCGCCGGACTCCGTCCGGCCGTGGCGGGTACGGCGAGCCACCCCTGAAAGGCCCACCCGCTCCACCGGTGGGCGAAAGTGGCGTTTCCGGCGTGGGCGGTGGCCGTTGCGGGCTACGGTGCGCGGGTGCCACCGGGATCAACCGAGGAGGTGGGGTCATGGGCACCCGTCAGGTCGTACGGACCGAGTACCAGGCCCGTCGGCTCGCCATTGCGGTGGACGCGCCCTTCGACGACTTCCGGCGGCGGTACGAGGAGGCCGTACCGGTGTTCGACCCCGCGACGTTCAAGCCCCTGTACGACCGGAAGGCGGACTGGTCGGAGTGGGTCGAGGTGACGCACCGGGCCGCGCCGCACGACTTCCTCCGCTACTGGCAGATCGACGCGCAGCCGATGATGGGGGTAGCGGGTGACGCGGCGGACTGCGCGCAGTACCTGATGGGCAACCACACGGTCGCCGAGCGGATGTTCCGGCACGACCCGACCGTGTTCCTGTACGTGCCGCTGCCGGTCAACATCAGCGACGACGGCAGCACCGGCACCTGGTTCTCGATCGACCAGCCGAGCCGGAACCTGGCCTCGTACGGCCGCCCGGCGATCACCTCGGTCGGCGTCGAGCTGGACCACAAGGTCGGGCGCCTGCTGGAATTCCTGGGTGTGTCCGTACCGCCGGACCTGCTGCCCTGACCGCGCCCGGCGCGGTCCGGGTCGGCCGATGTCAGCTCGCGGCGGGCGACGGGGCGGGGCTGAGCACCTTGCAGGCGTCCAGGGCTGCGCTGACCTTCGGGTCGGTGCTGTTCAGGTCGGGGGCGAGGGTCACGCCGTGGTCGGTGAGGCAGTTCGCGTACGCGCCACCGGGTGCCGCAGCGCCACCGGGACGGGCGCCCTGACCCCGGCCGGTGCCGCCGGTGGGCAGGGTGGAGGCGCACGCCTGCTGCGCCTTCTGCCAGGTCGCGTCGTCCACACCGGAGGGTCGCAACCCACCGAACCCGCCACCGGGTCCCCGGTTGCCGCCCGGCCAGCCGGACGAACCCGGCGACGGCTGGCCGGACGGACGCCCGGAGGGGAAGCGGGACGGCCGTCCGGACGGAAAGCCGGACGGTCGACCGGAGCCGTCGGGCCGGGGTCGCGCGGACGGCCGCCCGCCGGGCAGGTTGTCAGGTACGTCGATCCCCTGTTGCTTGAGGCAACCGACGTACGCGGCGAAGGCGTCGGGTCGACCACTCGACGCCGGTGCCGCCGTACCCTGACCGCTGGTGTCGGCACCGCCGCAGGCCGTCGCGAGAATCAGGGCCGCCGACCCCGCCGCCGCGGTCAACGTCCAGCGCGCCCGCCAGCTCAACACCGCCACCGGTACCTCCCTCTGGGTTGACGCCACCGGGACGGAGAGGGTGAGAGGGGCCCCGGGGCGCGTCCACAGACAACCGGCACCACCTCCGGACCAGATAGGACCAAGCTCGACGCCGGCTGGGAATCGCGCCGCGCGAACCGTCGGTTACTGCCTCCCGGCCCGGGAGCGGTCGCTTCGGGGACTCTCAGGCAATTCCGAGGTACGGCCGAGTCAGCCCCGAGCCGGGGCGATGACACTCGCCGGTCATGGGGATCGGCCTGAGTGCGTCGGGGCGTGCCGGACGTGGCCGGCGGGTGTGGTGGCTTTCCGGTGTCGTGGCCGTCGTGCTCGTACTGTCCGGCTCGGTGGCGGCGTACGCGTTGACCGGCGACGACGGCGAGCCGTCCCGCCCGGCGGCGACCGCCCGGGTGGACCGGGGCGACGTCACGCTCGCCATCGCCACCACCGGTGCGCTGCGACCGGCACAGACCCGCAGTCTCGGCTTCACCGGCGCCGGTACGGTCACCGAGGTCAAGGTGCGCGCGGGTGACCAGGTGACCGCCGGCCAGTTGCTCGCCCGGATCGATCCCGCCGTCGCCCAACAGCGCGTCGACTCCGCCCGGGACGCGCTCACCGAGGCACGGACCGCACTCGACGCCGCCGAGCAGCGACAGTCCACCCCACCCACCACCTGCGGCCCCGCGACCGGCACGGGCAACGGCGGCACGGGCGGCGGCGCGGGGGAGCCGACGCCGAGCGGATCCGTCACGCCGAACGGGTCCGCCACACCCACCACCTCCACCCATCCCGGCTCGCCGATGCCGAGCCCGGCCGCCCCGTCGGGACGGGTTTCGACGCCGACGGGGACCGGGCAGAGCGCGGGCCAGCCCTCGGGCGGCGCGCGGGACTGCACCGGCCGGAGCGGTTCCGCGTCGACGGGCGGCCCGGACCCCGTACTCCGGGCACAGCAGCAGGTGACCAACGCCCAACTGAACCTGGACACCGCCTCGGACGCGCTGGCCGGCACCAGCATCACCGCACCGATCGCCGGCAAGGTCCTCTCCGTCGCCGGTGGCGTCGGCGCGGTGGTCGGCGGCGGCACCACCTTCATCACCCTGGGCGACGTGGCCGGGATGGAGGTCGGGGCGAGTTTCCCCGAGGCGGACGCCGGGCGGCTGGCCGTCGGTCTGGCCGCCACCGTGACCCTGGCGAACCGGCCCGGTGAGGAGTTCCCAGCCAGAGTGACCCAGGTCGACCCGGTCGGCACCGCAGACGGGCAACTCGTCCGGTACGGCGCCCTGATCAGCTTCGACCGGGTGCCCGCCGACGCGCTGGTCGGGCAGAGCGCGAACGCCCGGGTGACGATCGAGTCGGTGCCGGGGGTGCTGCGGGTGCCCGCCACCGCCGTCCACCTCACCGGGACCGACGGGACCGGCGGCGGGCCGGCGACCGGGGAGGTGCGGCTCCGGACCCCGGCCGGCGGCACCGAGACCCGCCGGGTGACCGTCGGCGTACGGGGTGACCAGTACGCCGAGATCACCGACGGCCTCGCCGAAGGGGACGAAGTCGTACTCGGCTGGTGATTCCCCAGCCCATCGTGACCCGGCTCCCAGGTCGCTCCCAGCGGGCTCGGCTAAAGATGACCCGGAGTTCGAGGGGGAGGAGGTCGACGGGTGCGCCCATCGGCAGGAGAGTCGGCCCGGCGGTCGACCAGGGTGCTCGTGGTGGACGACGAGCCGAACATCTGCGCGTTGCTGTCGGCGACCCTGCGGCTGATCGATTTCGAGGTCCGGATCGCGTACGGCGGGCACGAGGCGTTGACCGCCGCCGCCGAGTTCGAGCCGGACCTGGTCGTACTCGACGTGATGATGCCGGACCTGGACGGCTTCCAGGTGGCGCGGCGGTTGCGTACGGCGGCCGACGGCCGGGGCGTGCCGGTGCTGTTCCTGACCGCGCGGGACGCGGTGGAGGACCGGATCTCCGGGCTGACCGTCGGCGCCGACGACTACGTCACCAAGCCGTTCAGCCTGGAGGAGGTCGTGCTGCGGATCCGGGCCATCCTGCGGCGCAGCCGGGTCGAACCCGAGTCGGGCGTGATCCACTACGCCGATCTGGAGCTGAACGAGGACGCGCACGAGGTACGCCGCGCCGGCCGGTTGGTGGACCTGTCGCCGACCGAGTTCAACCTGCTGCGGTACCTCATGGTCAACGCCGGCCGGGTGGTCAGCAAGGCGCAGATCCTGGACCGGGTCTGGAGTTACGACTTCGGCGGCGACGGCCGGATCGTCGAGTCGTACGTCTACTACCTGCGCAAGAAGATCGACCGGTGGGACCCGCCGCTGATCCAGACGGTACGGGGCGTGGGGTATGCGCTCCGGCTGCCTCGACCGGCCGGCGAATGACCGCCCGGCCCGGCCAGCCCGGCGCTCCCGCCCCTCCGGGTGGGACCGCCGTACCCGGCTGGCCGCCCCCGCCACCGCCCGACTGGACGGCGGCACCCCCGGTCGGGCGGTGGCGGCGGCGACTGGCCCGGGTACGCAGGTGGAGCCACTGGACCCTGCGCGCACGGCTGGTGGTGGTGATCGCCGTACTGACCGCGATCGCGTTGATCGTGGCGAACGCGGCCGGGCTGGTGCTGCTGCGGTCGTACCTCACCGACCGGGTGGACGAGCAGCTCGCCCGGTCGATCCGCCCGTACGTCGCGGGTATGGTCCCGGACTTCGGACCCGGAGCGGCCCGCGGCGGCCGACCCGCTCCCGCCGGTGGCCCCGGCCAGGCCGTGGTGATCTACGACCCGGGCGGGCGGGTGCTGGTCGCCGTCCTGTCCCACGACGAACTCTCCCCGCCCGACCTGACCGGCCTCACCGACCTGGCCGAGCGCGGTGAGCCGTTCACGGTCGACTCGGCGGACTCGCACAGCACCTGGCGGGTGCTGGCCGCGCCGACCGCGAACGGCGGGCTGGCCGTGGTGGCCTCCTCGCTGCGCGACGTCGACGCCACCGCGGACGGCCTGTTGCTGATCGACGGGGCGGTGATGCTGCTGGTGCTGCTCGTGCTCGGCCTGGTCGCCGCCCTGGTGGTACGGATCGGGTTGCGCCCGCTGACCCGGATGGAACGCATCTCCAGCGAGATCACCGCCGGCAACCTGGCCCGGCGGGTGGAGGACGCCGACCCGCACACCGAGTCGGGGCGGCTGGGCATCGCGCTCAACGTCATGCTCGACCGGATCGGCGCCGAGATGGCCGCCCGTACGGTCTCCGAGCAGCGGTTGCGGCAGTTCGTCGCGGACGCCTCGCACGAGTTGCGTACGCCCCTCACCTCGATCCGCGGCTTCGCCGAGCTGTACCGGCGCGGTGGTGCCCCACCCGGACCGGTGCTGGACGAGACCATGGGCCGGATCGAGAACGAGGCGGCCCGGATGGGGCTCCTGGTCGAGGACCTCCTGCAACTGGCCCGCATGGACCTGAGCCGGCCGATGCGACGGGCACCGGTGGACCTGTTGGCGATCGCCGCCGACACCATCCGGGACGCACATGCCCGCCGCCCCGACCGCCCGGTCCGGCTGGTCCCGCTCGGCGGTGGTCCGGCGCCGGTGCCCGGCGGCGGCCCCGATCCGTCCGGCGGTGGGCTGGAGCCGGTGACCGTGCTCGGCGACGAGCACCAGTTGCGCCAGGTGGCGGCGAACCTGGTCACGAACGCGTTGCAACACACCCCGTCGACCGCTGAGATCACCGTCCGGGTCGGCCGCTGGTCCGCCCCCGCCGATCCGGCCCTGCCCGGCGCCGGCGCCGGGTACGCCGTGCTGGAGGTCGCCGACACCGGTCCGGGTGTGCCGCCCGAGCACGCCGGACGGATCTTCGAGCGGCTCTACCGGGTCGACCAGAGCCGTACCCGTACTCCCGGTGTCGGTTCCGGGTTGGGGCTGGCCATCGTGGCCGCGATCGTCCAGGCCCACGGCGGCCGGGTCGACCTGGTCGGCGCGACCGGTGTCGGCGCGACCTTCCGGGTGGTGTTGCCGACCATGATGGACCCCACCCCGGTCGACCCCGTCGAACAGGGCACCACCACTCGCGACGGTGCCCCGCCGTCCGGGGACGCCGGTGGTTCCCAGCTTGCTCCGAGCTGACGCCGGGGCTGTTCCGAGCCGGACGATCCAGGCTGGCCCGCATGCCGGTGCGACGTCTGGTCTCGCTACGCCGCCCGTCGGTGCTCGTCAACGCCGTACTCGGCCTGGCGATCATCGGCGGCGGCGTCTGGATCTACACCTCCTTCGTCAAGCCCGAGTCGAGTTCGGCGGCGACCGGTGCTGCCACCCGTACGATCCCGGTGGGGCAGGGCACGGTGACCGCCACCGTGTCGGCGGCCGGTACGTTGCGCAGCGCCGCCACCGCGAGCGCCACCTTCGGCACCGGCGGTACGGTCAGCGAGATCCGGGTCAAGGTCGGTGACCTGGTCACCCAGGGGACCGTGCTGGCCAAGGTGAACCCGACCGCCGCGAACCGGCAGCTCACCGCCGCACAGGCCAATCTGGACGCGGCCAGGGCGGCCCAGGACCGCGCCGAGGCGGCCGGTACCGACACCACCGACGCCCGGAGCCAGGTCACCACCGCCCAGTTGGCCGTCGACACCGCCCGGGACGCGGTCGACGGCACGACACTGAAGGCGCCGATGGCCGGGACCGTGGTGGCCGTCAACGGCAGCGTCGGCAGCTCCACCGGCGGGTCCGGGTCCAGCTCGTCCGGTTCCGGGTCGAGCGGTTCGGGATCGTCGTCGGGGGGATCGTCCTCCGGCAGCGGCTCCTCCGGCGGTGGCTCGGCGTCCGGTGGCTCCGCGTCGGGTGGTTCGACCAGCGGGTTCATCCAGCTCGCCGACCTGGGCAAGCTGGAGGTGTCCGCCTCGGTCGCCGAGGCCGACGCGACCAAGCTCAAGGCCGGCCAGCCGGCCACCATCACCTGGAACGCGCTCGCCGGTGCGACGGCGACCGGCACCCTGTCCTCGATCGACCCGAACGCCACCACCAGCAACAACGTGGTCACCTACGGGGTGGTGTTCGGGGTGTCGCAGCTCCCGCCCGGCGCCCGCCCCGGCCAGACCGTCCAGGCGACGGTGACGGTCGGGCAGGTGGAGAACACCGTCTACGTCAACTCGGCGGCGCTCACCACCGTCGGCAACCGGCACACCGTCACCGTGCTGGAGGACGGGCAGCCGGTGACCCGTCCGGTCGAGGTCGGGCTGACCGGCGACCAGACCGTACAGGTGACGTCCGGGTTGCAGGTCGGTGAGCTGGTCGTACTCCGGACCACCAGCACCGGGACGACCGGGACCACCGGTGGCGGCCGACCGGGCGGCGGGCTCACCGGTGGTGGCGGTTTTCCCGGCGGCGGCGGCTTCCCCCGGGGTGCCGGGGCCGCGGGAGGCGGGCGATGACCGCGCCGGACCGCGTGGTGCTCGACGTCCGCCGGCTGACCAAGCGGTACGGCGAGGGCGAGGCGACCGTGCACGCCCTGCGCGGGGTGTCGCTGGTCGTCGGTGCGGGTGACTACCTGGCCATCATGGGCTCGTCGGGTTCGGGCAAGTCGACGCTGATGAACATCCTCGGCTGTCTGGACGTCCCCACCACCGGGCAGTACCTGCTGGACGGGGTGGACGTGAGCCGGCTCAACGACCGGCAGCTCGCCCTGGTCCGCAACCGGCGGATCGGCTTCGTCTTCCAGGCGTTCAACCTGATCGCCCGTACCAGCGCGGTCGCCAACGTGGAACTGCCGCTCGCGTACGCCGGGGTCAGGGCGAACGAGCGGCGTCGGCGGGCGCTGGCCGCGCTGGACCTGGTGGGGCTGGCTGACCGGGCCGGACACGAGCCGAACCAGCTCTCCGGAGGTCAGCAGCAGCGGGTCGCGGTGGCCCGTGCGCTGGTCACCGAACCGGCGCTGATCCTGGCCGACGAGCCGACCGGCAACCTGGACAGCCGGTCGACGGCGGACGTACTGGCCATCTTCGACCGGTTGAACGCGGCCGGTCGGACCATCGTGATGATCACGCACGAGCCGGAGGTGGGCGACCGGGCCAAGCGCCTGATCCGGCTCTTCGACGGGGAGATCGCCAGCGACCAGCGCCAGGACGTTCCGGGCGCCGGTACCGATACCGGTGCCGGCGTTGACGGCGGGTCGGAGCGGGCGACCGTACGGCTGGAGCGGATCGGATGAGCTTCTTCGAGATCCTGCGGTTCGCCGTACGCGGGATCACCGTGAACAAGCTCCGCTCGGCGCTGACCATGCTCGGCGTACTGATCGGGGTCGGTGCGGTGATCCTGCTCGTCGCGGTCGGCAACGGCTCGGCGAAACAGATCACCGACCGGATCGCCGCGCTGGGCAGCAACACCCTCACCGTGCAGAGCACCGCGCGGGGCGGCAGCAGCAGCGACGCGATCACCGTACCGACCGCGTTGGCGCTGAAGGACCCGGTCCTGGCGCCGGACGTGCGTTCGGTCTCCCCGGTGGTGAGCGCCTCGGCGACCATCACCTACCAGGGCGCCGACCACCAGGTGTCGCAGTTCGTCGGCACGTACCCGAGTTATCTCGGTGCGTCGAACACCTCGGTCGCGACCGGTGCCGCGTTCAGCGACTCGGACCTCGCCCAGGGTCGGCGGGTGGTCCTGATCGGACAGACCGTCGCGGCCGAACTGTTCCCCGGTACGGACCCGCTCGGCGCGCAGGTGACCGTCGGCGGTGCGCTCTACACGGTGGTCGGCGTACTGGCGGAGAAGGGTTCCGCCACCGGTTTCCAGGACGCCAACGACGTGGCGATCGCGCCGCTGACCGCGGTCCAGCAGACGTTGACCGGTTACGGCGCGGTCAACTCGGTGCTCGTCGAGGCCACCGGACCGGATCGGGTGGACGACGCCCAGGCACAGATCGCCACCATCCTCGACCAGCGACTCAAGGTCGCACCGGCGGCGGGTGGGGCGGTCGCGGGTGGTGCGGTCGCTCGGGGTGGTGCCGCCGCCGGGCGGGCGCAGGGTACGCCGTACCGGATCCAGAATGCGGCCCAGTTGCTCCAGACCCAGACCGAGACCGCGGACACCTTCACCGTACTGCTCGGTGCGGTGGCCGGGATCAGCCTGCTCGTCGGCGGGATCGGCATCACCAACATCATGCTGGTCACGGTGACCGAGCGGACCCGCGAGATCGGCATCCGCAAAGCCCTCGGTGCGCCCCGCCGGGTGATCCTCACCCAGTTCCTCGCCGAGGCGACCATGCTCAGCCTGGTTGGCGGGGGACTGGGGGTGCTGGCGGCACTGGCCGGCAGCCATTTCACCATCGTCGGCGTCAAGCCGGTGGTCGTACCCAGCTCGATCGCCCTGGCGCTGGGCGTATCGGTCGCGATCGGGCTCTTCTTCGGCAGCGTGCCGGCCAGCCGGGCCGCCGGTCTGCGGCCCATCGACGCCCTCCGCTACGAGTGAGCCACGAGTGATTCCGGGGAAGCAGCGATGAGCAGAGCAGTGCGATGGGGTCGCCGTTCGCCGGGTGCGCCCGGAGTCCATCGGGACGACGCGGCGGACGCCCCGACCGTCGTCGGCCCGCCCCTCGTGGTCGCCGATACGCCCACCCCGCCGACCGGGGCGGGCCATGACGACGACGGGGACCTCGCCGTCGAGTTGGCGGCCGTGGCCGGTCGCCGCTGGTGGAACCGGGCAACCCTCTACCTCGGGGCGGCGGTGCTGCTGATCGGCGGTTTCCTGGGCGGGGTGCAGGTGCAGAAGTCGTACGGCGATCCGCCCGGCACCGGTCCCTCGGCCGCCACCGGCCGGGGTGCCCAGCGCGGCGCCGGTGGTTTCGCCGGCTTCCCCGGCGGCGCCGGCCGACCGGGCGGCACCGCCACCGGCGTCCCCGACGCCGACGGCGGTACGGCACAGACCACCACCGGCACGGTGAAGCTGGTCGACGGCACCACCGTGTACGTCCAGACCGCCGACGGCACCGTGATCACGGTCCGGACCGGCACCGACACCGCCGTGGCGGTCGCCAGGGCCGGTTCACTCAAGGACCTCAAGGCCGGTGACACGGTCACCGTCGACGGACCCAACTCCGCCGGTACGGTCACCGCCACGAAGGTCACGGCCCAGTCGAAGTGACCGGTTGTCCGAGGATGGTGCGGAGCCTCTCGGCCGCGTAACCCTCGCGCCATCGTCCCGTCGGGTGGCGGCGCCGGCGGCCGTGCTTACCGACACCGGCGGCCGGGGCTGGGCGTTACCGGCCGGCGGTGATGATCAGCCGAGCAAGGGTTGGAACGTACCGAGCAGGATGCTGACCGTCAGCGCCGCCCCGGCCAGCACGGCGGCACCGGCCACCAGCGCGGTGTCGGCGACGGTGAACCGCTGCCGCCGGGCGACCGTACGCGGGGTGCCGCCGTCGAACCCTCGGGCGTCCATCGCGGTGGCGAGCCGGGTGCCGCGCCGGATCGCCCCGACGAGCAGGGCGAACGCGGTGGCGCCGAAGAGGCGCAGCCGGGCGATCGGGTTACGTCCGGCGTCCACGCCCCGGGCCCGCCGGGCCATGCCCAGCAGTTGCCACTCGGTGGCGAGCAGGGGCAGCATCCGGAACGCGGCCAGCGCGCCGAGCGCGAACCGGGATGACACCCTCGCGTTCTGGATCAGCGCGTCGGCCAGGTCGGTCGGGTCGGTGGTGGCGAAGACCAGCACGCCGGGCAGCGCCACCGCGAGTACCCGCAGGACCAGGCCCAGGGCGGAGGTGAGCACACCGGTGGTGACCGTGATCGGGCCGGCGTCGAGCAGCACCGCCCCGGTACGGTCGGCGGCGAACAGCACCATGGTGAGCACGATGCCCAGCGAACCGATCAGCAGTGGCCAGGCTCGGTGGGCCAGGGTGCCGTAGCCGAGGCCGAACAGGGGCAGCACGGCCAGCTCGATGGCGATCGCGACGGCGGGCGCGACCGGGTCGATCGTGGCGACCAGGGTGAACGAGAACACCAGCGCGGCAGCGAGCTTCGCCACCGGATTGCGCCGAGCCAGCGGCGCCGTCGCCCTCCCCACCGGCCCAGTGCTGATCACGCCGCAACTCCCCGGTTCACGCGGGCTTCTACCCGGTTCACGCCGCGACTCCCCGGTTCACGCCGTCGGGGACCGGGTCGGGCGCGGGGTCGTCCCGGCCGGAGAGGGTCACGGTCCGGTCGGCGATCGCGGTGACGAAGTCGGCGTCGTGGGTGACGGTGACCATGCCGTGCCCGGCGTCGCGCAGGTCGGCGAGCAGGTCGACCAGCTCGATCCAGGTACGTCGGTCCTGGCCGAAGGTCGGCTCGTCGAGTACGAGCAGCCGGGGCGCGGTGGCCAGGGCGGTCGCCACGCTCAGCCGCCGCGCCTCACCACCGGAGAGGGTGTACGGGTTCGCCCCGGCGAGCCGGTCCAGCCGGAGCCGGACGAGCAGATCGTCCACTGTGGAGCGTACGACGGGTTCCGGGAGTCCGGTCCGGCGTGGCCCGAGGGCCAGTTCGTCGAAGACCGTACCGGCGAGGAACTGGTGTTCGGGGTCTTGGAAGACCGAGCCGATCCGGCGTACCAGGGACTTGGCCCGCCAGCGGTGCGGTGGCGTACCGGCGTCGGTTCCGGCCAGGGCGGAGGTGGCCTCGAGTCGACCGGTCGCCGGTTTCATCAGCCCGCCGAGTTGCAGGGCCAGGGTGGTCTTGCCGACCCCGTTGTGCCCGAGTACGGCAACCGCCTCGCCCGCCCGTACGGTCAGATCGGTCGGGGCCAGCCGGGGTGGTAGGCCGAGCCGGTCGGCGGTGAGCAACAGGTCGCCGGCGGCGGTGGTCGCCGGTCGGGCCCGCACCGACCGGCCGGGTACCCAGACCCCGGCGTCGGCGAGGGCGTCCCCGTGCGCGGCGAAGACCTCGTCCGGGCTGCCGTCGGCGCGGATGCCGCCGCCCGGCTCCAGGACCACGACCCGGTCGACCAGGGGGAGTGCCTCCGCGACCCGGTGTTCGACCAGGATCAGGGTGGTGTCGCGGTCCACTGCGGCGGCGATCGCTGCCCTGACCAGGGCGGCGCCGGCCGGGTCGAGGTTGGCGGTGGGTTCGTCGAGCAGGAGCAGCCGGGGCCGGAGCGCGAGTACGCCGGCCAGGGCGAGCCGTTGCTGCTCGCCGCCGGAGAGGGCGGCGGTGGAGCGGTCCCGTCCGTAGGGGAAGCCGACCCGGTGCATCGCCTCGTCGACCCGGTTCCAGATCTCGCCGGCCGGCACGCCCCGGTTCTCCAGCCCGAACGCGACGTCGTCGCCGGCCCGTGCCATCACGAGCTGGCTCTCCGGGTCCTGGAACAGGATGCCGACCCGGTCCCGGACCGTACGCGGATCGGCTCCGTCGACCTCGATCAGCCCCGCCTGCTCCCCGGAGTCCTCGGCGAGCAGCCCCGCGAGCGCGGCCAGCAACGTGCTCTTCCCCGCCCCCGAACCCCCCAGCAACAACACCCGCTCCCCAACCGCAACCCGCAGATCAACCCCCCGTACCGCCCACCCCTTCCGCCCCGCATGCCTCCACCCAAACCCCCCAACAACCACCCCACCCACCCCACTCACCCCTCCCTCTAGCCGTTGATCATGAAGTTAGATACCTCAGAACAAGATCGAATCGTCGCTAACTTCATGATCAACGCCGAAGGGGCCCGGCGGGCCGGGTGGGGGTTAGACCGTGGGGCGGGTGCGGCCGGCGGGGAAGCGGTCCAGGGCGCCGGTGTTGGCTAGGGCTCGGGTTAGGGCGATGCTGCCTAGGCCGGCCACTACCAGGGAGCTTGCGGTGGTTAGGGCCAGGTAGGGGAGGCGGAAGCTGTCCCAGGCGGTGCCGGGGTACCAGACGAAGATGTCGTAGATGGCGGCGGCGAGACCGGCCAGGGCGGCGGCCAGCAGGGTCACCGGCAGCCGGTAGATCCGGTACGCGAACACGGCGAAGGCCAGCTCCGCGGCGGCGGCCTCGATCGGGCCCTGGACCACCAGCGTCCAACCCCAGCTCGTGCCCAGGGCCACCGAGACCAGGGCGGCCAGGGTCAGGGTGTAGAGGGCCGCACCCGGCTTGCGGATCACCAGTGCGCCGAGGACGGCCGGCACCAGCCACACCCCGTAGATCACGGCGCGACCGGGCAGCGGAATGGCGTCGGCCGGACCGTTCCAGAGCAGGCCCCAGGCCCAGAAGATGACGCCGAACGCCACCCCGAGGGTCGAGGCGATGACGATGTCGAGCGTCCGCCAGCGGTTGTTCATGATGTTGGCTCCCAGTTCTCGAAAGTGAACCAGGAGAAGTCGCACGCCTCGGCCCGGCGTCGTGCCGGACTCCGGCGCGGCCGGAGCATGACCGAACTCCCTGCGCTGGCATTACCCAGATCAGGTTCGAGGGTCTGCGGATGTCATCCCGCACTCTCAGCGCTGTGCGCTCCCCTGTCGGATGTGAAGTTGTTTCGGGGACGCTAGCACCGACCGGCGGCGCGGCACAGCGCCGTATCGATCGGGTGTGGTGGTGGACACCGGGGCTCGGGTTAGGGTGAGCTGCCCCCGGACCCGGCCGAGCGAGGAGAGCAGAGACGCCGTGACCGCCTCCGACCGCGCGACCGAACGCCGCGCCGGGCCGGGCGACGAGATCGACTGGACGATCCCGCCCACCACCGGCACCGTCGACAGCGCCGCGCCCGGTTCGACCACCGGTCCCGCCCGCGCCCACACCACCCCCGGCGGTACGCCCGCAGCAGGCGACCCACCACCCCGGCAACGGCTGTTCGGCGACCGGATCGGGTCGGTGGAGGTGCTCGCCGGGCTCCTCATCCTGCTGGTCGTCTTCCGTGGCCCGATCGCCGACGCGATCTCCGGCCCACGACTGCAGACCTGGACCACGGTTTTCGTCTCGGTGATGGTGCAGGCGGTGCCGTTCCTCGTCTTCGGGGTGGTCCTCAGCGCGGTGATCGCGGTTTTTGTGCCCCGTTCCTTCTGGGCGAAGGCGTTGCCGAAACATCCGGCGCTGGCCGTACCGGTGGCGAGCTGTGCGGGAGTGATCCTGCCCGGTTGCGAGTGCGGCGCGGTCCCGATCGCCGGGTCGCTGATCCGCCGGGGCGTCACCCCGGCCGCCGCGCTGGCGTTCCTGCTCGCCGCCCCGGCGATCAACCCGATCGTGCTCACCGCCACCGCGGTCGCCTTCCCGCAGAACCCGGAGATGGTGGTCGGCCGGGGCGTCGCCAGCCTGATCGTGGCGATGCTGATGGGTTGGCTCTGGCTGCGGCTGGGCCGGGCCGACTGGATCCGGCTGCCGCACCGCCCCGACCTGGACGGACTGTCGAAGGGGCGGGCGTTCTTCTCGGCCGTACGGCACGACGTGGTGCACGCGGGCGGCTTCCTGGTGCTCGGTGCGATGGCGGCGGCCTGCATCAACGTGCTGGTGCCGGAGCGTTGGTTGCAGACCCTGGCCGACAACCCGGTCCTGTCGGTGCTGGCGCTGGCGGTCCTCGCGGTGCTGCTGTCGATCTGCTCGGAGGCGGACGCGTTCGTGGCCGCGTCGCTGTCCCAGTTCTCGCTCACCGCCAGGCTGACGTTCCTGGTCGTCGGGCCGATGGTCGACCTCAAGCTGATCTCGATGCAGGCCGGTGTCTTCGGGCGGCGGTTCGCGTTCCGGTTCGCCCCGGCGACGTTCGCGGTCGCCGTACTGGTGGCGGTGGGAGTGGGAGCGGTGGTGCTCTGATGAACCGACAGGCACAGGCGGTGGTGTTGCTGCTGCTCGGCGGGGCGGTGCTCAAGGCCAGCCTCACCGACATGTACCTGCGTTACGTGAAGGAGGGGCTGCAACCCTTCCTGATCGGGTCTGCGATCCTGCTGATCGCGGTGGCGGTGATGACCCTGGTCCACGACCTGCGCCCGGCCCGGCGTACGTCCGGGGCGGCGGTGGAGGGGTCGGCCGAGGAGGACCACGACCACGGGCACGACCACGGGCACGGGGGCAAGGGCCACCACGAGCCGCGGGTCGGTTGGCTGCTCATCCTGCCCGTGCTCGGCCTGCTCCTGGTCGCCCCACCGGCCCTGGGCTCGTACGCGGCCGGTCAGGCCGGGACCGCCCTCGGCAGTCAGCCGCTGTCGGACTATCCGCCGCTGCCCGAGGGTGACCCGGTCCGGATCGGGGTGCTCGACTATGCCTCCCGGGCCATCTTCGACAAGGGTGTCTCGCTCGGCGACCGGCGGGTGCAGCTCACCGGTTTCGTCGCCACCGGAGCCAACGGCGAACCGATCCTGGCCCGCATGATCCTGTCCTGCTGTGCTGCCGACGGTCGGCCGATCAAGCTCGGCCTGGCCGGCGACCCGCCGACCGGCCTGGCCCCGGACACCTGGGTCGACGTGGTCGGCCGCTACTCCGACCGGATCGCCAAGGACCCGGTCAACGAAGAGGAGATCCCGTACCTCGAGGTGGAGTCGTGGCGCCAGGTCGACCCACCGAAGCAACCGTACGAGTGAAGCGAGGCCGGTCGGGGTGAGTTGCCCGGCTCGACGGTTAGTTCCCCGGCCAGTGGGCACTGCCATGGGATCGGCACGCGCGGGCGTGACCGGGACCGTGGAAGGGAACAGCATGCCAGGCACACCAGAGGGTTCGTTCGGCCTCGACACGGCCGCACACGTCGGGATCTCCGTCTCCGACCTCGACCGCTCGGTCGCCTTCTACCGGGCGTTGACCGGGTTGGAGCCGGCGGTCGACAACGAGAGCATGAAGGGTCAGGGCTTCGCGCACGCGCAGGGGCTGCCCGTGTCGAAGCTGCGCTACGCCACCTTCCACCTGAGCAATCTCGGCATCGACCTGATCGAGTTCGAGGATCCCATCGGTGCTCCCGGCCAGTCCGCCGCCAACCGGCCGGGATCGATGCATCTCTGCTTCCAGGTGGACGACCTCCGGTCGGTCCACACCCGGATGCGCGAGGCCGGGTACGACTTCCTCGGTGAGCCGTACACCTTCGCCGCCGACGAGGTGACCCCGCCGGACGCGGTCGGCACCCGGGTCGCGTACTTCAACGATCCCGACGGGACCAACCTCGAACTGATCGAGCCCAGGGGCGGGTTCGCCGGCCCGAGCTGACCGGGGACCACCGTCGGGTTAGGCCGAAGTCAGGGCCCAGATCTCGACGTCGTGGCGTACGCCGTTGTGCGGGAACGCCTGGCGGAGCACACCTTCGCGGGTCATGCCCAGCCGTCGGGCCGCCGCGATGCTGCGGTTGTTGTCGGGGACCGTGCGCCATTCCACCCTGGACAGACCGCGTACGCCGAGCGCCCAGTCGATCAGGTGCCGGGCGGCCAGGGTGACCAGCCCCCGGCCCTGCGCCTGCGGGGCGAGCCAGACCCCGATCTCGCAGACCCCGGCACGGGGGTCGAAGACCCGGAACAGGACCCCGCCGACGAGTGCGCCGTCGAGCCGGATGCCGAAGATCCGGCCCCCGTCGGCGGCCTGGGAGTCGGCGTAGCGCTGGAGGAACCGCCGGGCCGATTCGGTGTCGGTGATGGTCACGGCCCAGGGCAGCCACGGGGCCAGGTGCGCCCGGTGTTGTTCGACGTACCCGGCGAACTCGGCCGCCTGCCAGGGTTCGAGCGGTCGGAGGTCGGCGCCGGGGGCGAGGGGATGACCGAGCATCGGGGCTCCAGACTGAGAATGTACGTACCAAACGTTTGTTACGTACTATAGGGCGTTGGCCGTACCGGTGGGGAGGGCGCGATGCCCGCGAAGGGTGACCATGACGCGAGGCGGCGGGACGTCTCCGACGCGGTCTGGGGCGTGCTCGCCGAGCACGGTTTCGGTGGCCTGACCATGCGTGCCGTCGCCGCCCGGATGGGCGCCTCGACCGGCCTGGTCAGCCACTATTTTCCCAGCAAGAAGGCGTTGCTGCGGCACGCTCTGGACCTGGCCGAGGAACGCACCGCCGCCCGCCCCCGGCAGGTCGCCACCGGGCCGGGGCTGGCGGCGCTGCGGGCCGCCCTGCTGGACGTGCTCCCGGTGACCCCCGAGTTGACGGCGGGGAGCCGGGCCTGGGTCAGTTTCTGGGACGCGGCACTGGCCGACCCGGCGCTCGGCGCCAGTCAGACCGCCCGGTACGACCGTTGGCGGACCCGGCTGCGCACACACGTCGAAGCCGCCCGTGACCTCGGGGAACTGCCGGCCGCGACCGATCCGGACCAGGTGGTGGTGATCGCCGCCGCCTTCGCCCACGGGCTCGTCGTGCAGGCACTGTTCGACCAGGCGCAGTTCCCGCCCGCCCGGCAGGTCGACCTCCTCGACCGTTTCCTCGGCACCCTCGGGCACCCGGCACCACCCGCTGATCCGCCCGTGACCGGATAACGGCAGGCGGGCAGGTTCCGGATTTTTCCGGGGTCGGCTCAACCTTTGGTGCCCGGTGCGAGTCGTGATGGGTGACCGACCGAGCGGAGGCCCATGTCGGAAGACGACGAGCAGTTCCGGGAGTTCGTCGACGCGCGTTATCTGGATCTGCTGCGCGTGGCGTACCACCTGACCGGGTCGGCGGAGGATGCCGAGGATCTGGTGCAGTCGGCGCTGGTGAAGGTGATGCGGCGCTGGCACCGGATCGACGAGCCGATGGCGTACCTGCGGCGAATGATGATCAACCAGCACATCAGTAGCTGGCGGCGGCACCGGGTGCACGAGGTGCTGACGGCGTTCCTGCCGGACCGGCCCGTACGCGACCTGACGGAGGCGGTGGCGGACCGGCACGCCCTGCACGAGGCGATGCGCGAGCTGGGCCCCCGTACCCGTGCGGTGATCGTGCTGCGGTACGTGGCCGACCTGCCGGAGGCGGAGGTCGCGGCGACCCTGGGCTGCTCCGTCGGCTCGGTCAAGAGCCTCGCGTCGAGGGGCCTGGCCCGGCTGCGCGTGGCACTGGCAACCCCCGTCGGCGGTGGTGACGGTGGTCGCGGGCGGCCCCTGGATCACGACGAGCACGGGGGTGGGGCGATGACGGTGGACGAGCGACTGCGGGTGGCGCGATGACGGTGGACGAGCAACTGCGGGTGGCGCTGGACGATCTGAGTCACACGCTCCGGCCGCAGCCGGATCCGTACGGCCGGGTCCGCGCCCGGTACCGGCGGTCCCTGCGGCGGCGGGCGGTCGGCCTGGTGACCGCCGTGGTGGTCACCCTGACCGGTGGCGCGCTGGCTGTCGCCGGACCGGTGGGTACGGCGCACCGGCCACCGGTGGTCGAACCCGCCGACCCGGGCGACGCCTTCCAGCGGGTCCTGGCGTGGGGCGACAAGCTGCTCCGGTCGCCGCCGCGCGGGGCGGTGGGGCAGGACCGGACCTATGTCGACGCCCTCGCCGGCATCCTGCTCGCGGCCCAGCGCCGGGGTGAGTTCGACCGGCTGACCGTTCCGGTGCACAACGTGAAGGTACTTTTCGCCGACGACGTCGGCGGGCGGCGGATCGCACTCGCCGCGTTCGTCCGAGAGAAGCCCGACCCCGACACCGGGTGGCCGTACGCGTCGGTGTGGCTGGCCGCCGACGAGGGCGCCGGCCCGACCGAGCTGGGGCTCAGTGCGGTGGTACGGGATCTGTCCGACGGGCTCGAACCCTATGAGAGCGTGGCCACCGCCCCGCTCAGGCCCGGCACCCAGGCCGAGGGGGTGCACGTGGCGATCGTCCCGGACGGATGCGTTTTCGCCACCGCCCCGGTGACCGACCTGGATCGGTGGACGGTCGAGCCGACCGGCTCATACCTGGTCCGGACACCGCTCACGGCGCGGGCCGAGTGGTGGCGGGTGACCTGCGACGGGGTGGTCCGGCTACTGCGTCCCGGTCCGGGTTCGCTCGCCCCGGAGCGGCTCGGCGAGGAGGAGGTGACACGGTCTCTGTCCCGGGCGCGTGGGATGGTCGACCCGGATCGCGCCCCTGTGCTCGCGTACATGGCGGCCCAGTCGTGGGGGTACCGGGCGACCGCGCTGCCCGAGGTGGTCTGGGGTGGACGGATCAGCGGGTCCGCTCCGGCAGGCCAGTCCTCGATCGGGCCCGGTGGCACCCCGGGCGCGGCCTCCACACCCCCGGGCGGAGTGAACCGATCTCTCGACGGGCGGGCGACGGTGGTGGCCGCCCCGGCTCAGGGTGGCGGCTGGCTGGGACGGCTGGACGTCGACTACGACCGACCGGCTCCGGACCGGGTGATCGGCACCGGGGTGCTGTTCGACTCGCGTACGGACCCGGCTGATCCGGGCGGTGTGCTCGCCGTACCGCTGGACGAGGAGGGGCGGGCGCTGCTGGTGGTGACCCCCGCTGCGGCCGTCACCGTACGGGTACTGCGCGACGGGCGGGAGGTGGTTCGGGGACAGGTCGTCTCCTCGGGCGCGGTGCTGGCGGTTCCGTACCCCGCTTCCACCGGACCGGTGGTGGAGGCGCTCGACGCGGCCGGTGTGGTGCTGGCGACCGGTACGCCCGCGACGTTCGGCAATGACCAGGGAAACCGTGAGGTGGATGCCTGGGACGAGGAGTGAGCCGCCGTCCCGGTCGTCGGTGACCCTCGGCGACGAGATTGCGGCCTCCATTGCCATCCACAAAGGACAGAATCAACTGGCACAACCATAGCAATAGCTGATGATCGATCTCTATGGGTTTGTCGGCGGAATCTCCTGTCGCTTTGACGACCCCACCAAAACATTGACCAGCACCTATTATCGGTCGGGTAAATGCCTGGTGATCTGAACCATCGGGCATGGCTTTCACGGGGAGGCTCCGATCGTGTTCAGTCGTACCCTGCTGTGGATTCCGCGCGCCCGATGGTTGGCGCTCCTCTGCATCCTGACCCTGGTCGTCACCTTGGCGCCGCCCGCGAAGGTGGCCCGCGCCCAGGTCGCGCCGGTGCCGACGGCCAGCCCCGGCCCCGGTCCGGTAGACCGGCCGCTGCCCGACTCGGTCCGGCCCGACAAGGAATTCCCGCCGGACAAACGCCCGCCCGTGGTGCCGCCGGGCACCGCCGCGCAGGGCGAACCGAACCGGCTCTCGGCCGCCGAGTGGGCCCGGGTGCCCAAGCCCGGCGTCGCCCGCGCCTCCGCCGAGGACGAGGTCTTCGACAACCTGCTGCTCCGGTCCGGCTTCGCGCTCGGCGAGACCTCGGTCGTCGCCTACTTCGACGTGGCCGGCGAGGAACAGCCCTGGACCTCCTGGAAGGCGACGCTCTACGACGCCGAGTCCCGTACCGAACAGGCGTCGACCACGCTCGGCAAGGACGAGCTGGAGCGGGCCCGGTGCACCGGGCAGCGCCAGTACTGCCGGTCGTTCGGCACCAGGGAAGGCTGGGTGCTCGACCCGGCCAAGGACTACTACCTCACCGCCACCGCGATCTTCGACGACGGCCGGGAAATCATCTCCGAGCCGTCGGACAACGCGAAGCCGCGTACGACCATCGAGCCGCCGGCCATCCCGGCCGGTCAGGCCGCCGGCTGCGGCTGTGGCAACGCGCTCGGCCTGACCGCCGCCGGTCAGGCGGTACGCGGCATCGGCGTGAACACCGCCACCGGCGCGTTCATCCGGGTCGAGCCGGACCTCGGCATGGCCTCGTTCGGCATCCCGTTCTCCTCGTCCCGTACCTACTCCTCGGCGAGCCCGGCCGGCGGTCCGTTCGGTCCCGGCTGGGCCTGGTCCTACGGGATGACCGTCACCGAGTCGGCCGACGGCGTGGTGGTCCGGGCCGAGGACGGTGCCGAGGCGCTCTACCGACTCGACGGCGAGAGCTACCGGCGCCCGCCGGGCGTCCGGTCGAACCTGCGCCGGATCGCGGACGGCTGGGAACTCGTCACACCCTCGCAGATCACCCACCGCTTCGACGCGCAGGGCCGGCTGGTCTCGGTCGCGAACGCGCGTGGCATGGGGACGCGGCTCGCGTACACCGCGACCGGGGTGACCGTCACGGACGCCTCCGGGCGCGAGGTGAAGGTCAAGGTGGACGCCGGCCTGATCCGGGAGATCCGGCTGCCGGACGGCCGCCAGACGCAGTACTACTACACCGGCACGGTGCTGACCGCGGTGAAGGACGCGCGCGGTTACCACTGGAAGTACACCTACGGCGCCAACGGGCTGCTGACCGAGGTCATGAACCCGCAGCGGATCGTCGAACTGCGCAACGAGTACGGCGCCGACAACCGGGTGGTGCGCCAGACCGACGCGCTCGGCAAGGCGACCACCTTCGAGTGGAGGGCGGCGGAACAGGAGGCGCTGACCGTCGACCCGGACGCGGTGAAGGTCTACGACGGCTACCGGGGCAACGTGCTGGTCTACACCCAGCGCGGCAACGGTGACGCCGAGAACCACCGCTACGACGGCTCGCTCAACCGCCCGCTGGTGGTCAACGCCAAGCACAGCCAGCACGAGGCGACCTTCGACGACGCCGGCAACCGCATCTCGCAGACCGCGCCGAGATCGCTCAACTTCGGCACGAAGACGAAGTACGACGCCCGGAACAACCCGACCGAGCACACCGACGCGAACGGCAACGTCTGGACGGACACGTACAACGAGTTCGACGAGCTGGTCGAGAGCGTCGACGCCGAGAAGAACAAAATCACCTACGCGTACGACGAGCGTGGTCTGCTGGTCAGCCAGACCGACCCGCGCGGCAAGGTGACCCGGTACGAGAACCTGCCGGTGGGGGACCACAACTCGGGCCTGCTCAAGGCGGTTGTCTCGCCGGAGGGGCGCCGTTCCGAGGTCGGCTACGACCGGACCGGGCGGGGAATCCTGTCCGTCGATCCGCGCGGCACGGTCCGGCACGCCGACCGCGACGACTACACCACCCGGTACGAGTTCGACGCCCAGGACCGGCCCACCGTCGTGCGCCAGCCGGGCAAGCGCGGGGTGGTGCGGACCAGCTACGACGAGGTTGGCCGGACCAGGACGCAGACGACCCAGCTCGACGCGCGCACCGAGTACCGCTACTTCGACAACGGGCTGCTCCGCTCGGTCAGCGACTCCCGGCGTACCACCTCGTACACCTACACCGACGCGGGGCGACGCGCTTCGGCGCGGGTGGAGATGAAGCACGAGCCGGACCTGGTCACCACGTACGCGTACAACGCGAAGGGGTTGCTGAACAAGGTCACCTCGCCGCGCGGCAACGTACCCGGGGCGAACCCGGCGGACTTCACCACCACCTACCACTACGACGCCAACGACAACCCGCTCCGGGTCGAGCGCCCGTATCCGGGGGGCCGTACGGTCAGCCGGGACATCAGCGTCGACGAGTTGGACCGGACCAGGACCAGGACCGACGAGCACAACAAGACCTCGCAGTTCGACCGGGACAACACCGGCAACGTCACCGCCGTCAGCGACAACCTGGGCCGGACCTCCCGGATGGAGTACGACCGGAACGGGCGCCAGACCTCGATCCGGGACGCGGGCACGAACACCTCGCGATTCGAGTACGACGAGGCCGGCAACAAGATCAAGCAGATAGCCGCCACCGGTGGCATCAGCACCTGGGAGTACGACGGCGACGGTCTCCTCGTCGCCGCGACCGAGCCGCGCGGCAACGTCGAGGGTGCGGACAAGGAGCGGTTCACCAGCCACCACGAGTACGACCTGGCCGGTAACCGGGTCAAGAGCATCGACCCGCTGGACCACGTCACGTCCTACCACTACGACGCGAACAACCGGCTGGTCTCGGTCACCGACGCGAAGGACCGCACCACGCACTACACGTACCGGGAGGACGACCTTCCCCGTACGGTGCACACCCCGGACAGCCCGTACGACCCGCGCGAGCCGGCCGACCGGTCCACCGTCTACGACTACTACGAGGACGGCCTGCCCTCGTCCGTGCGGGACCCGAACGGCCACCGGACCTCGGTAGAGTACGACGAGGCCGGACGGGCGACCAGCAGCACGGACCCGCTCGGCCGGGTCACTGAGGTCAGTTACGACGCCGAGGGCAACCCGGTCTCCACCATCACCCTCGGAGAGCGTGAGCGCCTGTCACCGCAGGAGCGGGCCCGCCGGACCGCGGTGGACACCTACGACATCGTCGGCCGCCGGGAGACGCGGGCGCTCGGCAGCGGGGGGCCCAGGTACACCTGGGGCTACGACGCCAAGGACCGGACCACCGAGTACGGCGACCCGACCGGCGTACGCACCGTCGTCTACGACGACGAGGACCAGATCGACAAGGTGACCCGTAACGAACCCGCCACCAACCTGGTGGAGGAGTTCGACTACGACTACGACGTGCGGGGCAACATCACCCTGCGCGCCTACCCGGACGGCACCCGGATCACCGCCGACTACGACGGGGACAGCCGGATCACCTCGTTGACCGCCTCCGGTGGCTCGGCCGGCGCGGTCGCCTCCACCTGGCGGTTCGGCTACGACGTCGCCGGCCGCCGGACCAGCACCACGCTGCCGACGCCGACCGGGCTGATCGAGCAGCGCGGCTACGACGACGCCGGTCGCCTGACCAGCATCGGCACCACCCGCGCCCCGGCACCCGAGCAGTTCACGCTGCCCGCCGCCGAACCGGGCGGTGCCGCCGCCGGTGACGACCGGCCGAAGCCACCGACCGACGTGACCGCACAGCCGGGCGCCGGCCTGGCGGTGGTCTCGTGGAAGCCGTCGAAGGAGCACGGGCACGACGACGTCGCCGGCTACACGGTCACCGCGCAGCCCGGCGGCAAGTCGGTCACCGTCGGCCCGACCGCGAGCAGCGCGATCGTCAACGGGCTCGACGCGGGTGTCGCGTACACCTTCACCGTCACCGCCCACGACCGGTACGGCGCCGGTGCGCCGTCCGTCGCCTCGGCCCCGGTGGTGCCGGTGGCGCTGCCCCAGGACCCGATCTCGGCCTACCAGCTCGACCTGGACGAGGTGGGCAACCCGACGAAGGTGGTGACCACCCGGGGCGGCGTCTCGGAGACGGTCGCCTACGCCTACGACAAGGTCGATCGGCTCACCTCGGCCTGTTACGCGGTCGATTCGTGCGGCGGCAGGACCAAGCCGGTCGGGCGGATCGACTACGAGTACGACCTGGTCGGCAACCGGACCAGCCAGAAGCGCACCGGGAACGCCGGTGACGACACCACCACCTACCAGTACGACGCCGCCGACCAGCTCACCAAGCAGGTGATCCGGGAGCCGAAGCACGTCACGACCACCGAGTACGCGTACGACCTGAACGGCAACCAGATCCGGTCCGGCACCGACAGGTTCGAGTACAACCTCGACAGCTCGCTGGCCAAGGCAACGGTCAACGGCCGGGTGGCGACGTTCGCGTACGACGCCACCGGGTTGAGGTTGACCACCACCACCGATCCCGGCGAGCAGGCACAGACGCAACGCTGGTCGTGGGACGTCAACGGCACCCTGCCCCAGATCGCCGTCGACACGGTGACCAACTCCACCGGCCAGACGATCGAGAAGCGGGACTTCGCCTACGGCCCGGATGACGAACCGCTGGCACTGCTGGACGGGGCGGCCGGGGTGCATTCCTACACCCACGACTCGCTCGGTGGTGTGGCGAACATGCTCTCGCCGACCGGAACGCCGCTGGTCGGCTACGACTACGACCCGTTCGGCAACCCCCGTGCCGGCCCGACCCTGGCCGGTCAGGGCGGTCAGGAGCACTCGCCCAGCGGCTCGGGTGGGCAGGGGCCGGGCACCCAGGCGAGCGCCCCGGAGAACCCGATGCAGTTCGCCGGGGCCTACCAGGATTCCAGTTCCGGCAACGGCAACTACTACCTGCGGGCCAGGAACTACAACCCGGAGACCGGGAGGTTCTCCTCGGCCGACCCAATGCCCCAGGGGGGTGCGGCGACCTCGGCCTACACGTACGGGGACAACAACCCGACCTCGTACACCGACCCGACCGGGGCGACCCCGGAAGCGGCTGCCACCGGGGCGGGGGAGACCGGGCCGAGTCCGGAGGACGTGGCCAAGGCCCAGCAGTTGCAGAGCAAGAGTGTGTTGGACATCGTCCTGGAGGCCGGTGGCCAGATCCTGATGGAGTTCCTCGGGATCAACGACATTCTCAACTGCATCAAGGGTGACCTGGGCGCCTGCGTATCGATGGTGATCGGCGCGTTGCCCTGGGGCAAGATCTTCAAGGCGAAGAAGATCGCCGAAGCGATCTTCCGGGCCGGCAAGGCCGTCGTCACCTTCTTCCAGGAAATCAAGTGGGCCCGTGCCATTCTCCAGGGCGCGGAGCAGGCGGCTCAGGCTGCGAAGGCGGCTGCGGCGAGAGCGGCGGCAGAGGCTGCGGCGAAGGCGGCAGCGGCCAAGGCCGCAGCTGAGACGGCAGCCAGACGGGCCGCCGCCGCCGCTGCGGCCAAGGCGAAGGCAGCGGCGGCGAAGGCCAAGGCCGCGACGAAGAAGAAGCCGGACTGCAAGGACAGCTTCGTCGCCGGCACGCCCGTCGTGCTCGCGGACGGCAGTCGCGTGCCGATCGAGCGGGTGCGGTCTGGCGACACCGTGCTCGCCACCGACCCGGAGACCGGCCGGACCGAGGCACGGCAGGTGACCCACACCATCCGTACCGACGACGACAAGGCGTATGTCGAGGTCACCGTCAAGGGCGAGGATGGCAAGGGGCAGGCGCTCACCACCACCGACCACCATCCGTTCTGGTCGGTGACGCAGGGCCGCTGGGTGGAGGCCGGAGATCTACAGCCCGGGGAACTCTTGCGTACCTCCGCGGGCACCTACGCGCAGGTCGGTGCGATCCGGCACTACCAGGCAGAGCAGGTCACCTACAACCTGACCGTCGACGGCATCCACACGTACTATGTGGTCGCAGGCGACACGCCGGTCCTTGTGCACAACGTCGGGGGCCTGCCGTCCGCGCCAGGGCTCATCGACGTGGGCGTGAGTGGGCCGTCCTGCCCGCTGTCGACCCGCGGTGAGTACTACAACATGAGCACGGCCACGAAAAAGGGTAAGCCCGCTCTGACGCCGGACGAGGTGCAGAACCTGCACGACTACGCGCGAGGCTCGAATAGGTGGCTGGAGGCGAACGGCCCGCAGGTCGTGCAGTCGACCAGGTTGTTGCAGGCAGATATGCGCGCTGCCATCGAAGCGGAGCGGAGGACCAACCCCGGCAGCTATCCGGCGGGATGGGTGCCGGGCCACATGCCGGACACGGGAGTGACTGGTATGGCGAATCCGCCGTCGTGGTTGCCCTCCCCATCGAGGGCAAATAGCATCGCGGGCGGTGGCCTCAGCTCCCGGATCGGGAAGACTCTGCGAGGCTTCCTCGTTGACGGCGTGTACATCACGTGATGCGGTGAGGGGATGCGATGAGCGGAGACGTTCTCCGACGTCTGCGAGGGTTGGAACTTGCAGATGTGGGACAGGCTCTAGACGATTCTGATCGAACGGAGACGCTCCTGGGAGAGCTGCCGAGCGTTTACGCGGCAGCTCTCCGCATCGCAAACGGATTCACGGTTCACAGCGGCATGAACCGCGTGTTCGGGATCCGTGCGGACCCGCACATGGATCTCCGGTCCTGGAACGAGGAGGAAGGTTGGCGATTCGCCTGGGGTGGAAAGGCGGATCCCTCCTTCCTCATGTTCGGCGAGACTGCGTTCGGAGATCAGTACGCGCTGCGTTGGACCGGAAGTTCCTACGAAGACGTTGTCTACCTCCTCGATGTGAATCTTTTGAGTGTGCGGCCCATCTTCGACTCGTTTGCACACTTCTTGGATCAGGAGATCGTGCAGAATGCACTGAGTCCCTCCCATCCGGTGGCGGTGGCCTGTGTCGGCAAATTCGGCCGCGTGTCCCCTGACGAGAATGTTGTCCTTACTCCTTCCCTCCTGCTGGGCGGGTACGAGGATGTTTCGAACATGGTGAAGATCGAGAGTTACACGGCGATGATTTATGGGGGCGACATCTACACGGCAGTGGTGTCGGCACCCGACGAGGCCGCCGTCGTGGGCGTGGAGCCCTGGGTCGATGACGTCGGCCGGCAAAGATTGCGTGTCGTATTCGCGGAGGAAGCCTGAGCACCTCCACGGCGCCCCTTGCCGGAGTGGTCCCGGGAACGAACTACCGGCTCGGTCGGTGTTCGGCTACAGATGGGGGGTCGAGGCGAAAGCCTCGACCCCCCACCCGTTGGTGGCGCAGCAGGGCGCTAGCTGTTGATGGTGAACGTGTCCCCGTAGACCTGCCAGGTCAGCGGCGTGTTCAGGTCGAGGTTGCCGTTGCGCAGGAAGACCCGTTGCGCGGTGTCGACGCGGCTGGTGTCGCTGTGCGCCTCCTCGGTCTTCATCGCGGCCACCCGTGCGTCGAGGAACGCGTTGAGGTAGTCGACCTCACTGCCGCCCTGCGCCGGCGTACGGGCGACCCGCATCGCGGCGGCGCGGATGCCGCCGAAGCTGACCGCGCTGTTGCCGGGGCCGTGCATGACGATGGCGTCGTAGTAGGCGAACTGCCCGAGGGCGCGCAGCCCGTCCTGCTTGGCCTGGTTCACCGACGGGTTGAAGTAGGTCCCGTCCCGTTCGGCGTCCTGCGCCGCCTGGAACACCGGATCCTGGGCGGCCGTACGCCAGTCGGCGGGAAAGTTGGGGTCGAGCCCGGCGTGGGAGTCGGACCCGTTCACGTTGCGCAGCGCCGGCAGGTACTTGGCCAGCACGTTGTTCGGTGACTGGTTGGTGTAACGCTGCACCACCTGGAGCATGTCCCCGGTGCCGGAGCAGAAACCGATGATCCCGGCGGTGTAGCCGCGCCCGTCCCGGATGTCCTCGATGTAGCGGTACTGCGCCCGCCAGTCCAGTGAGGAGTTCTCCGCGCTGGACACCAGTTGCATGGCGATGTCCTTCTTGTGGGGGTCGGTCAGGTCCACCCCACCGGGCGTGCTGGGGGTGGGGGTGGGCGTACCGCCGCCGGAGCCGGCGCCGTAGACGGTCAGTTCCCAGAGCGAGTAGCCGTACGGGGTGCCCCGGCTGGTGCCGTACATCCGGAGGTAACGCCCGGTGCCGGTGAGCCCGGTCAGGTCGTCCACCCCGCCGTTGCCGCTGCTCGTGGAGTAGATGGTGGTCCAGGTCGTCCCGTCGGCCGAGGTCTGGATCTGGTACGCGCTGCCGTACGCGGCCTCCCAGTCCAGCTTGACGTGCGTGATCGTACGGGTGCCGCCGAGGTCCACGCGGAGCCACTGCGGGTCGACGCCCCCGGCGCTGGCCCACCGGGTGCCGGTGGACCCGTCGACCGCGTTCGCCGGGCCGAGCGTCGAGGTTTCCGTCGAGGAACTGGTGGTCGGGCGACCCTGGGAGAGCACGGTCTCGGCCGCGCTGGCGGAGTTGCCCCAGACCAGCGGCAGCGTGGCCGTCACCGCCGTCGCTACCGTGGCAGCGGCGAAACCGGCCGTTCTACGTGGACTTTTCACCTGATCTCCCCAAGAAAACTGTTAAGACTGTTTACATCTCGTAGGGAACCACTCCCGTCGATCCGGGTCAACCCACCAAAGCTGGACTTAATACTCGTACCCGGTCCCGGTATCCCGTACGCGCCGGGCCCGGCGGTCCCGGAACGAACGCTGCCCCGGTCGATGACCGGGGCAGCGTTCCGGGGCGGGGTGGGCGCCACGCGGTTCAGTGGGTCTCAGTACCGCTTGATGATTCCCGGCAGGATCTTCTCGGCCAGCCGGATGTCGGTGAAGTACTCGCGGCAGGGTGACTCCAGGGCGCCGGTGTAGTGGTCGCTGCCGCCGCCACCGCCGCCGCTGTGGATGCCCTTGGCGATGATCTTCCCGGCGGAGTTGATGGTGAAGATCGGGCCGCCGGAGTCACCGGGCGCGGTGCAGTGGCCGTGCTTGGTGCCCTTGGTCATGTTGCGGGCGACGGTCCCGTCGCTGTACTTGACCGTCACGTTGACCGAGGTCACCTTCCAGTTGCAGATGGTGCCCTTGGTGCTGCCGCCGGTGCAGTAGTGGTCCCCGGTCTTCGGGGCCCGCGACGAGATCCCGCCCACGACGCGACTCGTGCTGGAGGTCGGGCCGCCGGTGTACACCCGCGGGAAGGTCGAGTAGCCGCTGTTCATCTTGACCAGCGACAGGTCCCCGCTGTAGTACGACGCGCCGTTGATCTTCGTCGAGCCGCTGGCGTTCGCCCAGTTGTCGTCGATCACCTTGCCGACCGCGGACGAGTACCCGTTCATGTAGACGTTCTGGTTGAGGCTGGTGCAGTGCCCCGCGGTGATGAAATAGCGCTGGCCCTCGTGGGTCCAGGAGAACCCGATCGTGCAGCCGTCCGGGCCCATCCGCGCGCCACCGTAGAACGGGCTGGTGTCGTTGTGCCGGGCCTGGATCTCGCCCGCGTTCTCGCCGGGAGTGAGCCGCAGCGCCACCATCCGCGTTCCGTACCGCACGGCCAGGGCCAGACGCATGCCCTGGGTGACGCCGGATGCCTCGACCACCACCCGGTTTCCGGGTGCGTCGATGTAGGCGGAGTACATGTGCTCGGAACCGGCCAGGCCGGCGGACAACACCTCGTCGCGCGCCGCGGCGAGCTGGGCGAGGCTGTACGTCACCCGCGGGGTCGCGGGGTAGTAGAGCACCGGGAAGGCCGGTACGTCGGCCGCACGCGGTGCGGACAGCGGCGCCACGGCATCGGTCTCCTTGACCGACGACTCGCCCGGCACACTCTCGTCCACGCCCTGCTCGTCCGGATCGACCGACGGGACCGCGATGCTGCCGGCGGCGTAGGCCACCTTCGTCGGACTCGCCGTGGTGAGCACCGGGGCGGCCACCCGACCGGTCAGCGCGTCGTAGTAGGGCGGCGCGAGGTCGGTCGGATCGGCCTCGGCACGGGCCTCCGCCGTCTCCAGCGCGGCCGCGTCCCGGGCCGACAGCTCGGTCAGCCCGTCGCCCAGGTCGGCGGTGAAGACCGCCACCGCGGTATCGGTGGCGGCGGCGTCCTCGGTCACCTCCGTGTCGGCGCTGGCCACCCCGGGCAGGGCTAGCACCACGCCGGACGCAAGCAGTCCGAGCACCAGGGCTCGGGCCATCGCCGGCCGCATTCGTACCCTCATACAGATTCCTCCCGTGGGGCGGGTCCACATCGGACCGCCGTTGGTGACAGCATGCGGAGCGCCAGTGGGTCGGGAGTTGAACAGAATCTTGACAAGCAGGTGAGGGTCACGCAGGGTGCAAATCTTGAACGACGTGAATGTTCGTCTGCTCGGCAGTGCCGATGGTTCGATCCGACCGCAGCAACGCCTGGTGCTGGCCGCGCTCGCCGTCGACGCCGGCCGGCTGGTGCCCTGGGACGTCCTGGTCGACCGGGTCTGGGGCGAGGACCCACCGGCCCGGGCCCGGCAGACGTTGTACACCCACATTGCCAGGATCAGGAAGTCCGCGCCGGTGAGCCGGGTCGCCGGCGGCTACCTGCTCGACATCGACCCGGACCGGGTCGACCTGCACCTGTTCAGCCGCCTGGTCGAGCGGGCGGGATCGACACCGGTCGGATCCGGGCACGGAGGACCCGACGAACCCGAACGTGCCGACACACTGCGCCGCGCGCTGGAGTTGTGGCGCGGCGAGCCGCTGGCCGGGCTGCCCGGCGACTGGGCCGGGCGCACCCGTGAGCAGTGGCGGCAGCGCCACCTGGAGGCCGTCGCCGCGTGGGCACAGGCCGAGCTGGATCGGAACAACCCGCAGCCGACCCTGCGTCCACTGACCGCGCTCGTCGACGAGCACCCGCTGGTCGAACCACTGGTGGCAACACTCATCCGGGCACTGCACCTGGTCGGGCGTACCGCCCAGGCGCTGGAGCGGTACGTCGCGTACCGCAGCCGGCTCGCCGACGAACTCGGCATCGACCCCGGTACCGAAATGCTGGAACTGCACCGGCTGCTGGTGAGCGAACCGGCGCCGGCACCACCGGCGGACCGGGTGTTCGCCGAACCGGCCACCGTACCGGCGCAGTTGCCCGCGGCGGTCACCGGCTTCGTCGGACGGCACCGCCCCCTCGCCCGGCTCGACGCGCTCGCCGACACCCGCGCCGGGGTGGCGATCCTCATCGGCATGGCGGGGGTGGGCAAGACCGCACTTGCCGTGCACTGGGGCCGGGAGTCGCGGGCACGCTTCCCGGACGGGCAGCTCTACCTCAACCTGCGCGGCTTCGAAACGGACCAGGCCGTGGTGCAGTCGTCGACCGCGCTGCGGATCCTGCTGGAGACGTTGGGCGTACCGGCGCAGCGCATCCCGGTCGAACCGCAGTCCCAGGTGGGGCTCTACCGGAGCCTGCTGGCGAACAAGCGGATGCTGGTGCTGCTCGACAACGTGCGCGATGTCGAACAGGTACGACTGCTGCTGCCCGGTGCACCCGACTGCTTCGTCATCATCACCAGCCGCGATCAGCTCACCGGGCTGATCGCGAAGATCGGTGCCCATCCCGTACCGCTGGAGCCGCTGGACCAGCAGGAGGCGCGCGACCTGCTGGCGGTACGCCTGGGCGAGCGGGTCGCCGCCCAACCCGAGGCGGTCGGGCGGATCGTGCAACGGTGTGCCCGGCTGCCGTTGGCGCTGGCGATAGCGGCAGCCCGCGCCGCCGTACAACCCGACCTGCCGCTCGCCGCGCTCGCCGACGACATGTACGCCGAGACCGTGCTCGACTCCTTCGCCGCCGATCCGGGCACCGACCTGCGGGCCACCTTCTCCTGGTCGTACCGGGGACTCGGTGCGCCGGCCGCCCGGATGTTCCGGTTGCTCGGGGCGCACGTCGGGCCGGACATCTCGCTGGCGCTGGCGGCGAGCATGGCCGGGGTCGGCCTGACCGACGCACAGCACCTGCTGCGGGAGCTGACCCGGGCCCAACTGCTGATGATCGCCTGCGCACCGCAGCGCTGGGTCTTCCACGACCTACTCAAGGCGTACGCCGCCGAACTGCTCGACGACACCGAGCGGGCGTACGCCACCGTGCGCCTGCTTGACCACTGCCTGTACCACGCCCTGCGGGCCGCCGCCCGGCTCGAACCGAACCGGAAGCTGATCACCGTCGCACCGGTGTCGCCGACCCCGGCCGGACCGGCGCCGGCCAGCCTCGACACGGCCATGAGCTGGATGCAGGCCGAACATGCGGTGGTCGAGGCGGCGGTCGCACGGGCCGAACGCGACGGCTACGACACCCACGCCTGGCAACTCGCCTGGACCCTGTTCACCTACCACCGACGGCAGGGGATGGTTCGGGAGTGGGTGGACTGCCAGCGGACAGCGGTACGGGCCGCGGCCCGCGCCGGTGACCCGGTCGGGCAGGCGAACGCCCACTACCAGTTGGCCGCCGCGCAGTTCCGGTACGGCTGCCACGACTCGGCCGAGCAGAACGTACGGCAGGCACTGCGCCACTACGGCGACCTCGCCGACCACTACGGGCTCGCCAGCAGCCACTATCTGGTCACCAACCAACGGGAGGCGACCGGCGACTTCGCCGGGGCACTGGAGCACGCCGACGCGGTGTACCGGCACTACCGGTTGGCCGGGCATCTCGCCGGGCAGGGCCGGGCGCTCTGCGCCATGGGCTACTACCAGGCGAGACTGGGCCGGTACGAGGCTGGGCTGGTGCAGTGTCGTGCGGCGTTGACCCTGCTGCGCGAGGCGCGTGACGTCACCGGGGAGGCGTTCACCTGGCACAGCCTCGGCTACATCCACCAGCAGCGCGAGGAACCGGACGCGGCGGTGGCCGCGTACGGGACGGCGGTGGCCATCCACCAGGAGCTCGACGACCGTAACAATCTCGCGCCGACGCTGGAACACCTGGGTGACGCGCAGTTGGCCGCCGGTGACCCGGTGGCGGCGGGGGTGAGTTGGCGGCGGGCGCTGGACCTGCTGACCGGGTTGGGGCGCGCCGACGCCAGCGGCCTGGGGGCAAAACTCGACCGGCTGACCGGTACGGCCATCCACCGGTAATCATCCCGACGGCGGCGACACAGGACAGGGTGAAGGTCGCCGACGAGTTGGGAGTTCGGATGGGTCCACCGCACAGACGCGACGAGAGCTGGTTCACCGGGATCTACACCGACCACTACGCCCACATCGTCAGCTACGGGCAGCGGCGGCTCGGCGACCCGGAGGCGTCGGCCGAACTCGCCCAGGAGGTCTTCGTGATCGCCTGGCGGCGCCGCGCCGAGGTGCCGGCCCGCACCCTGCCCTGGCTGTACGGGGTGGCCCGGCGACTGCTGGCGAACCACTGGCGGGCCCGGCGGGCCGCGCCGGACGTACTGCCGATCGTCGACGAGGAACGGCTCTGGCAACCGGTCCCGTCCGGACCCGAGGCGAGCGTCGCCGTCACCGACCTCCGCGCCGCGCTCGGCACCCTCACCGACCTCGACCAGGAGATCCTCCGCCTGGTCGGCTGGGAGGAACTGACCGTGTCCGAGGCCGCCCAGGTCCTCGGGTGCACCCGTACGACCGCTGCGGTGCGGTTGCACCGCGCCCGGAAGCGACTGACCGCCGCGATAACCGCCCGGAAGGCCCGGCCCGCGCCACAGCCGGCGCCGGCCCGGTCCTGAGAGGAACCGTCATGTTCGGAGAACAGCAAACCCGTACCCTGCTCGGACCGGCCGACCCGGTCCGGCCCGGCACCGTCGCGCCGCCCCGGCTCTCGGCGCACGACCTGATCGTCCTCGCCGAGGCCGCGCCCGCACCGGTCGGTGACCGTCGGGCCACCCGCCCGACCCGCCGGCTTGTCCTGTCGGCGGGCGCCGTGGTCGCGCTGGCCGCCGCCGGAACCGTCGTCTACACCTCCGACGACCGAATCGTGCAGGTGCCGAACATCGTCGACCGGCCCGGGGAGGCCGGCCCGGGGAGCGCGACGGCTCCGGGGAGCCGGGTGCTGGTGCCGATCGCGTACCAGTTCGCCGAGAGCACCACCCCGGCCGCCGCCGAACTGCGCGCCCTCGCCGGACGCCTCGAAGACGCGCCGTACGAGAACAGCACCGGCAGGTACGCCTACCACTCCTCGAAGTCGTGGGGTGATCCGCTGATGGGGAAGGGTCCCTATGTGATGGGGATGGTCAGCGAGCTCAAAATCTGGCAGGCGGCAGACGGGTCGGGAAAGCAGATCCGGACCGAACTCGACCCGGAGTTCCCGGACGAGGCGTCCCGCGACTACTGGACCCGCAACCCGCCGCAGCCGAACAAGAAGTTCCCGGAGGCCGGCGGTGCCGACTCGCTGCCGCCGATCGAGATCCCGCCGCTGCCGGCGGACCGCGCGGGCCTGTCGGACCTGCTCAAGGTCGAGCACGGCGCCGGCGCCGTGAGCAAGGAGACCATGACCGTGTACGGGCGCTACGTCGTCCCGCGCCGGATCCGGGCGGAGATCCTGCGGGTGCTGGCCGACGTACCCGGTTTCCTGTGGCGGGGTGAGGTGACCGACCGGGTCGGACGGCCGGGACTGGCCATCACCTTCGACGACCGCGTACACGACCAGCAGCACCTCCTGATCTTCAACAGGAGGACCGGAGAACTCACCGCCCACGAACTCGTGCTGCTGGACCCGATCCAGATCACCAGCTACACAACCCTCCTCGACACCGGCCGTACCAACACCCCCGGCTGACCCCGCACCCCCTCCTCGGCGATCTTGCAGTTGTGGTGCCTCATAAAAGCGGTCAATCCGGCATCCTGGGCGCCACAACTGCAAGATCAACGGGGTGGGGGTGGGGGACGGGGCGGGTGCGGTCGATCTCGTGGGCGGGGTAGGGGGTGGTGCGGGCGGTGCCGTGGAGGTGCCAGTAGAAGTCGTTCAGGACGGCGGTGACTGGGGCGTGGCGGTGGATGATCGCGGCGGCGGTCGGGGGGAGGTTTGCGGGGGGCTCGCCTTCGGCGTACCGGCGGATCAGTTCGTTGCGTTCGGCGGCGGTGAACCGGCCCTCGACGGTCGGGCCGACCAGGGTGGTGACCAGCCAGTTGACCAGCGTCGTCACCGCGTACGCGGCGTCGTGGCTCGCGTTCGTGGCGAGGAAGTCCCGCTCGGCGGGGGACAGGTCGAACCGGGGTGAGGTCGCCAGGCCGAAATCGGCGAGGTAGAGCCGCCGGCCGTCGGTGAGGATGTTGCGAAAGTGCGGGTCGAAGTGCGCCAACCCGTTGCCGTTCATGAAGGCGACGTCGGCGATCAGGTTCCGTTCCACCATCACGCAGGCCGCCTCGATCGCGTCGCTGCCGAGGGCGACCTGTTCGGTCAGCCAGGCGTCCAGCGTCTGCGGCAGAGGTTCGAGGAACAGCACCACGGTGGCGGTGGACCTGGCCGTCGCCAGCAGCCGTTCCCGTACGGCCGACGAACCGCCCCAGTACGCGACCGTCGCCTCCACGTCGAGGTGTTCCTCCGGCGTCGGCAACACCCCCGGCAGTACGCGCCAGTGGTACATCAGCGGGAAGCTCCCGCTCTGCCCGCTGAGCACCCAGTTCGTCGTCATGACGTTCGCGGCCAGTTCACGCCAGACGCCGAAGCTCGGGCCACCGACGCCGTACTGGTTCGCGGTGGGAAGTTGGAACATGTTCGCGGTGGACCTGAGGTTGCCGGGCTGCCGTTCCAGGTCGGTCAGGGGTACGCGCTTCGCGAAGACCGGTACGCCCTCGACCTCCAGTGCCACGGCCGAGCCTCCGATACCGGCGACGATCGGCGGCGCGTCGTCCACCAGCGCGCCGAGTTGCCGGTCACCGAGCAGTGCCAGGGCGGTGGAGACGATTGAATATCTGCGCAGCCGGGCGGAGTGGGACATGCCGGAAGTCTATGGAGTCGGATCGATAGATAATGGCCGGCGAATTCACCGGGGCCAGCCCTGCGAGCGGGGGAGACGAGTGCGGTCAGCGGCCCTTGGCCGTGGTGACGAACGCCTGCCATGCCGTGGGGTCGAAGGTGAGGACGGGGCCCTGGCGGTCCTTGCTGTCGCGTACGCCGACGATGCCGCGCAGGTTGTCGGCCACCTCGACGCAGGTGTTGCCACCGTTGGACGAGCGGGTGGACGTGCGCCAGGTGGCGCCGGTCAGTTCCATGTCTGGGCCACTTCCTTGATCAGGTTGATGGACTGCCGGTGGGGCAGTGCCTCGCTCCGAATACGCTCCCATGTCTCCTGGAGAGTCGCAACGTCCCCGTGATGGCTGACGACCTGGCCGCGAAGTTGGTTGTCCAGGTAGGCCACCCAGCCCCCGCCGTCCTCGAAGCCGGCGAGCAGGAACGGGCCGTTCAGGCCGACGTGTACGCCGACCTCGTACGGCACCACGTGGAGGTCGACCTGCGGTAGTTCGGCCACAGTGACCAGGTGGTCGAGTTGCTCGGCCATCACCGTGGGGTCGCCGACCCGCCGGTGCAGGGTCGCCTGGTCCAGCACGGCGATGAGTTGCGCCGGGTCCTCGCGGGTGATGACGCACTGCCGTTCCAGTCGCGCCGTGACCCGGCGGTCCACCTCCGCCTGCTTGAGCGGGCGACCGGAGAGGATGACGGCGCGGGCGTACGCCTCGGTCTGGAGCAGGCCCGGCACCAGGTTCGGCTCGAACGTGCGGAAGAGTTTCGCCTCCTGCTCGGCCTCCCGCCAGGGGCGGAACCAGGTCGGCTCACCTTCGCGCAGGGCGATCTTCAAAAGCTGGACCAGTAGGCCGCTGGTTTGTAATACCTCGTCCACCCGCTTCAGGAACGGCACGTCCAGCGGTCGGGTGCCCACCTCCACCGCGCTGATCGACGAGGCCGAAAAGTTGATTTTCTTGCCGAACTCCTCCTGGTTCAGTCCGGCGGAGGTACGCAGCCGCCGTAGCTGGAATCGGATCAGATCCATGGTCGGGGTGTCGGTCGTCATATCGCCTCCCGTGATTGCCGCCGGTATGGGGGACGACCGTAGTGGGCTGCGGCCCGAACGGGTGACCGACTGCCCGGTAGTCGACAAGGAAGTCCTTTGTTGGGGCAGGACGGTGGCAGCGCGGTGGCAATGTGTGGCGTGGTTGTGGAATCGGTACGAAGTGGGCGGGGGCCGGTTGCCTGCTCGTCTGTGAGTCCTGGTCATGTTTGGTGCAAACTCCCGCCGGGCAAACCTGGCCGCAACCGAAACATGAACGAGAGGTGGCCCGAGGGTGTCCAAGGAGACCGAGAAGCAGCGCTGGCAGCGCAACTTCGCCGATCTGCTCCAGGAGTTGAGGGTCGCACAGACCGGCGTGCAGATCCTGTTCGCGTTCCTGCTCACGCTCCCGTTCAGCAACGGCTTCCCGGACACGAGCCAGTTCCAGAAGGACGTGTACGTGGTGGCGCTGCTCGCCGCCGCCGCCGCGACCGCGCTGATCATCTCGCCGGTTGCGTTCCACCGGGCGTTGTTCCGCCAGGGTCGCAAGCCCGAGCTGGTGCTCTTCGCGCACAGCATGGCCACCGGTGGGCTGGGCTTCATGCTGATCGCGATGGTCAGCTCGGTACTGCTGATCACCGACTTCGTCCTGCCCCGCCCGATCGCGTTCGTGTTGAGCGGGTTGACCGCGCTCTGGTTCCTGGTCTTCTGGGCCGGGCTGCCGTACCTGCGTCGCAAGTGGGGCGAGGACGAGGACGAGGACGAGGACGCAGCGGAGGACGACAGTCCGCGGGTGCTGCCGGGGAGCTGACCGGGGCGGCGACACGGTTTCGGAGCGTCACCGGCCGATGCCGAAGAGTTGAGTCAGATTCACTAAAAAAACTATCGCGGTTGGGGTAGATATTCCTCGCCGGGCAGGGTAACGTTCCTGGTGTCGAGAGAGCACGATCAACAAAGACGCGGACGGACTGACCGGCACGCGAGGACGCGACCGGCAGGAAGAAGTTGGGGCCAGGCACCTGAACAGGGCTCCGGCTTGATCGAGTGTCGTCGGAAGTGCATGGGGCCAGGTGTTTGCTAGGGGCTCCGGCAGCGACAGACACCGCAGTAGTAGCAAGGTAGGTAGTAAGTAGTGGTAGCAAGGTAAGTGGAAGTAACGGTTAGTAGGAACAGCAAGGTAAGTAGAGGAATCAGAGGAAAGGGGAGGGAAAGACACCGTTGGATCGCCCGTCGGCGACGCTCTTGTGCGTCGGACGGACACCGTAGTCCCATCGGAACGAAAGGTGGTCTCCGGTCACGATTATGCGATCCTCGCACCGCCAGCCGCTTCAGACGGCCGGTGCGCACACGAGAGACCGGCGTCAGCGTCGGTAAATGGTGTTCAACCCAAGACCCTGGGCCCCGGTGCTTCGGCACCGGGGCCCTCGTGACGCGGAGGTGCAATGGGTCAAGACCCGAACACGACGTTCGACGACGAGCACTACCCCGCCTACACCATGGGCCGGGCCGCCGAGATGCTCGGGATCACCCCGGGATTCCTGCGCAGCCTGGACGAGGCGAAACTGATCGAACCCCAACGCTCGGCCGGCGGCCACCGCCGATACTCTCGCTACCAGTTGCGCCTCGCCGCGCGGGCGCGGGAACTGGTCGACCAGGGCACCGCACTCGACGCGGCCTGCCGGATCATCATCCTCGAAGACCAACTCGAGGAAGCGCTGCGGATCAACGAGGAACTGCGCGGACGCGAGTGACCGATCCCGGTACGCCGACCGTTCGGCGTACCGGCACAGGTGCCGTTCGTTGCCGGAAATCCTGGGGAGTGCACGAACCTACCGCTGGGTAACAGAGCGCAGTAGCGTTGTCCGTGCAGGGCAACGCGGGCTTGCACCGTACCTCGCCTAGGGGGTTGCCATGACCACCACGCAGAACGACCGGCCGATGGCGGACGGCGCCGACGAACCGGGGCCGACCAGTTCGAAGGACGGAGCCGGACCACTGCCCAAGGAGGCCGGTCAGGTCTCCGAAAAGGAGGCCCGCCAGGTCGCCGAGGCGGCCCGGCAGACCGACTGGGGCAAACCGAGCTTCGGCAAGGAACTCTTCCTCGGCCGGTTCCGGCTCGACCTGATCGACCCGTGGCCGCGAACCGACCCGGACCGCGCCGGCAAGGCCGAGGAGTTCCTCGCCCGGCTCGACACCTACGTGCGCACCGAGGTCGACGGCGCCCGGATCGAACGCGACGCGAAGATCCCGGACGAGGTGTTCCACGGGCTGGCCCGGCTCGGCGCCTTCGGGATGAAAATCGACGAGGAGTACGGCGGCCTCGGGCTGTCGAACCTGCACTACTGCCGGGCCCTGACCCTCGCCGGGTCGGCCAGCCCGGCGATCGGGGCGCTGCTCTCCGCCCACCAGTCGATCGGTGTGCCGCAGCCGTTGAAGATGTTCGGTTCCGACGAGCAGAAGCAGCGTTTCCTGCCCCGGCTCGCCGCCGGTGAGGTGTCCGCGTTCCTGCTCACCGAGCCCGACGTCGGCTCCGACCCGGCCCGGGTCGGCACCACCGCCGAACCCACCGAGGACGGCACCGGGTACCGGCTCAACGGGGTCAAGCTCTGGGCCACCAACGGCACCGTCGCCACCCTGCTCGTGGTGATGGCCCGGGTTCCGGCCGCCGAGGGTCGGCGTGGCGGGATCACCGCGTTCGTGGTCGAGGGCGACTCGCCGGGCATCACCGTGGAACGGCGCAACGAGTTCCTCGGCCTGCGCGGGCTGGAGAACAGCGTTACCCGGTTCCACGACGTCTTCGTGCCGAACGAGAACGTCATCGGCGCTGAGGGCAAGGGGCTGAAGATCGCCCTGACCACGCTCAATACCGGACGGCTGTCGCTGCCCGCGATGTGTGTCGGTGCCGCCAAGTGGTCACTCAACGTGGCCCGCGAATGGTCCGCCGAGCGGATCCAGTGGGGGCGCCCGGTCGGGCAGCACGAGGCGGTGGCGAAGAAACTCTCCTTCATCGCCGCCAGCACGTACGGCCTGGAGACGATGCTCGACCTCTGCTGCCTGCTCGCCGACGACAACCGTAACGACATCCGGATCGAAGCGGCCCTGGTCAAGCTCTACGCCAGCGAGATCGCCTGGCAGATCGGCGACGAACTGGTCCAGATCCGGGGCGGGCGGGGTTACGAGACCGCGGACTCGATCGCCGCCCGAGGTGAACGCGCCGCCGGTGTCGAACAGCTCCTGCGCGACCTGCGGATCAACCGGATCTTCGAGGGCTCCACCGAGATCATGCACCTGCTGATCGCCCGCGAGGCGGTCGACGCCCACCTCGCCGTCGCCGGAGACATCATCGATCCCGACGCCGGACTCGGCCGCAAGGCCCGCGCCGCAGCCACCGCCGGCGCCTTCTACGCGAGGTGGCTGCCGACGCTCACCGTCGGTCGCGGTCAGCAACCCACCTCGTACGCCGAGTTCGGCCCGTTGGCCCAGCACCTGCGTTACGTCGAGCGGTCCTCCCGGAAGCTGGCCCGGTCGACCTTCTACGCGATGTCCCGCTGGCAGGGCAAACTCGAACGCAAGCAGGCGTTCCTCGGCCGGATCGTGGACATCGGCGCGGAACTGTTCGCGATGGCGGCGGTCGCCGTCCGGGCCCGCGCCGAATCCGAGCAGCGCCCCGAGGGCGTCGAACTGGCCGACCTGTTCTGCCGTCAGGCCCGGTCCAGGGCCGAGATCCTGTTCCACACGCTCTGGGAGAACACCGACTCGGTCGACGTGGCGGCGGCCAAGCGGATCCTCACCGGCCGGTACGCGTTCGTCGAGGACGGTGTGATCACCCCGGCCGCCGAGCGGGACTGGGTCGCCGCCTGGGAGCCGGGCCCGTCGACCGTGCCGGACGTACGCCGCCGCATCCCACCGGACCCGTCCACGACGACCCAGCCGGGGACCGGGGAACTGCTACCAGACGATCAGGATGACCAGGGCGACCACGGCCAGGTTGAGCGGGATCAGGAGCAGGTAGGCGAACCGGGGGATGCCCCGACCCCGCTGGGCGGCCCAGAGCAGGGCAGCCGCGTAGAGCAGCAGAAGGACGCTCAGTAGGCCCAGCAGGATACGCACAGTTGTCGACTCTATCGACCGACACGCAGGCCGAGGCGCCTGAGTTCCAGGGCGGCCAGCGCATCGACGGTGGATTCGTCGCCGCGTCGCCACGCCTCGGCCACGTCCGGATCGATCTTCGTGAGCTGGCGCAGCGGCTGGTTGGTCAGCGCCCGCAGCGCCAGCAGGTCCCGTCCGGCCGGTGCGTTGCGCAACGAGGTCGCCGCGTTGGCCCGGCGGATCCACCGCAGCCGCAGCGGCAACCAGCCGAGCAGCACCAGGGCGAGCGGGAAGACGAGGGCGAGCAGGGCCAGCGTGAGAGCCAGGTCGGCGACCTGTTCCTGCTGGTTGTGACCGGCTTCGGCGAGCGACCGGGCGGCGTCGGCCGCCCGGTCGAACGGGCCGGTCAGGTCGTCGCCGACCAGTGGCGTACGACCGATCTTGTCGCTCGTCTCGCTGAAGTTCCGGGCCAGGTCGGTGCCGGCGCCCTCCAGCTTCTGGCCCGGAACAGCGAGCTTCTGGATCAGGTCGTGGAGCCACATCGAGAACCGGATCGACAGGTACACCCAGGCGATCACGAGGAGATCGGTGAAAACCTGCCGGGCGGCTTTGGGAAAACGGTCAGCGTAAATCTTCACGCCGGCCAGGGTGCCACGTTCGGGCGGAGTGCACGAGGTCCCGACGGACGCACCTGCGCTACGCCCAGGGGGCGGTGGGGTACCAGGGGATGATCTCCCGCCGGTCGAGCAGCCGTACGTCCCAGTAGAGGAAGGTGAAGACCCCGGCCACCAGCAGTGCGACCGCCGTGACCACGGTGATCCGGCGCGGGTTGACGGCGATCCACCGTTGCAACCGCCCGCCGACCACGTACGTGAGGATCAGGAACAGGACCGCCATCACCACGACGTTGCCCAGCGACTGGAGGGTGAAGGCGGCGGCGCCGTACAGGGGGTTGCCGCTCTCGGCCGCGTCCCGGAACATCTGCCGGAACAGCGGGAACGGGCGTCCGATCAGGAAGGCGCCGATCAGCACTCCCATGAACACCATCGGTGCGTTCGGAAAGCGCCGGGCGATCCGGGCGAACGGGTCGCGTACGACTCCGAGAGCCGCCAACCCGAGGTAGGTCATCGCGAGTCCGACCAGCCCGAACACCACCATCGACTGGATGCTGCGCGGTGACAGTTCACCGACCGGATTCGGTGCGGTCGAGAACTGCGGCATGTCGGTGCCGACGAGTCCGACGACAACGCCGTACGGGATGGAGACGGCGAACATGCCGATGGCCAGCCAGCCCAGTGGCTTCAACGTCTGGCCGAGCCGCTGCCACCGGCCCCCGGTACCGCCGAGCAGCGGTGCCACCGCCCCGAACGCGGCGATGTTGCAGGCGGTGAACGTACCGGCCAGCCCGGACACGAAGGCGAACGCGATACCGGCGGCGATGCCGGCGATCGGGGTCTCCTTGGCGTCGTGGCCCAGCAGCGTGTTGGCGACGTTGTCGCCGATGGTCGAGTCGACGAACTCCGCGGACCAGACCACGGTCAGCAGGAAACCGCCGAGCACGCTGAGCAGGATGATGAGCCCTCGTCGACGGGGAAAATACCCATTGACGAGGGTCGAGGTGGGGGCGGAGTCGGGAACTGCGGTGGAGGGGATGTGGACGAGATCCGGATCGCGGGTCTGACTCATGGCGGTCCTCCCGATTCGCAGCCGTGCCCGGGCGACGGCAAACATGCCGACCGAGTATCGAATCGGGATCGTCGCAGCGGCTACTCCGAGAGTGCTCAGATTCGTAGCCGTGAATGGACTCAGGCGACGCAGTCCGGGCAGGTGCCGAAGATCTCCAGGGTGTGGCTGACGTCGGCGTACCCGTGTTTGGCGGCGACCCGGTCCGCCCAGTTCTCCACCGCCGGCCCCTCGATCTCGACCGTACGGCCACAGCCCCGGCAGACCAGGTGGTGGTGGTGCCCGTCGCTGCACCGCCGGTAGAGGTGCTCGCCACCGGCCGGGCGCATCACGTCGATCTCACCGGCGTCGGCGAGCCCCTGCAACGTCCGGTAGACGGTGGTCAGACCGACCCGTTCGCCCCGGTCGCGCAGCATCCCGTGCAGGTCCTGGGCGCTGTGGAAGCCCGCCACCTCGGCCAGCAGGGCGCTCACCGCGCTGCGCTGCCGGGTGTTGCGTACGGCAGCGCCGGTCTCCGCCTCCGCGTCCACCATGATCCCCTCCAGCTCGCCGGCAGGTCGCTCAGCTCGCGGTCAGGCGGGCCGGTGCCGCCTCGCCCGCGTGGCTGACCGCGTCCGCGACGATGTGCGCGATGTGCTCGTCGACCAGGGCGTACGCGATCTCCCGGCCACGGCGTGAGCCGCGCACCACACCCGCCCCGCGCAGCACCCGCAGGTGCTGGGAGACCAGTGGCTGGGCCGCGCCGAGCTTCTCCACCAGCTCGTGCACGCAGCGCTCCCCGTCGGCCAGCTCCGTGACGATCGCGACCCGGATCGGGGCGGACAACGCGCGCAGCAGTTCACCCGCGCTCTCGTACACTTCGTATCCGCTTCCGCTCGTCACCCCGTAACGGTAACCACTATCGTCCCGGTCCGACCAACGGGGCCGCGTGCTCCAGCACCGATTCGGGCGTCTCGACCGGCGGAATGCCCGCCGCGACCGGCACCACCCGCCGACGGACCGCCCGCCAGCCGGCACCACCGGCGGCGATCAGCAGGAAACCGGCGATCGAGACCACCACGATGGTCGCCCCCGGTGCGGTGTCGGCGGTCCCGGCCAGCCACACCCCGACCGCGGCGGCGACCAGGCCGAGCGTCATCGCCGCCGTCATGGTGCTCCGGAAACCCCTGGTGAACTGCTGGGCGGTGGCGACCGGGATCACCATCAGGGCGCTGATCAGCAGCAGCCCGACGGTCCGCATGGCGATCGTCACGGTCACCGCCGTGGTCGCGGCGAGCAGGAGGTTCAGGGCGCGTACCGGGACCCCGGACACCCGGGCGTACTCCTCGTCGTGTGAGATCGCGAACAGCACCGGACGCAGGCCGATCATGGTGACCAGCACCACGGCCGCGACCACCACGATCACCACCAGATCGCGGGGCGCCGTCGTGGTCAGCGCGCCGAACAGGTACGACATCAGGTTCGCGTTGCTCCGGTTGTCGGAGAGACCGACCAGCATCACCCCACCGGCGATCCCGCCGTAGAACAGCAGCGCGAGCGCCAGGTCCCCGGAGGTCCGGCCCCGTTCCCGTACCAGCTCGATGGCGACCGCCCCGACCGCCGAGACGATCACGGCGGTGAGCACCGGGGAGGTGTTCAGGAGCAGGCCCACCCCGACCCCGGTGAGGGCGACGTGCCCGACCCCGTCACCGATCAGCGACATCCGGCGCTGCACCAGGTAGATGCCGAGCGCCGGGGCGGCCAGCCCGATGACCAGTGCCCCGGCCAGCGCGCGGAGCATGAATTCGTACTGGAAGAGGCTCATTTGATGCACAACCCCGGTAGTTCCTCCGGACCGTGCGGGTGGACGTGGTCGTGCCCGGCACCGGCGTGATGACCCGCCGGCTCCGGCACCGCGCCGTTGTGCACGATCTCTCCCTGTCCGACGACCACCGCCCGGCTGATCAGCGGTGCGAGGGGGCCGAGTTCGTGGGCGACGAGCAGCACCGTCCCGCCGTCGTCGACGAAGTTACGCAGCGCACCGGCGAACGCCTCCTGGCTGGCGGCGTCGACACCGGCGGTCGGCTCGTCCAGGATCAGCAGCTCCGGCTGCCCGGCCAGGGCGCGGGCGATCAGGGTCCGCTGCTGCTGGCCGCCGGAGAGGGTGGCGACCGGGTCGTCGGCCCGGTCGGCGAGGCCGACCGCGCGCAGGGCGCTGGCCACCGCCGTACGGTCGGCCGCGCCGGGCGGGCGCAGGAATCCGCGCCGGGCCAGCCGGCCGGACCCGACCACCTCGGCCACCGTCGCCGGTACGCCGCCGCCCGCCCCGAGCCGCTGCGGTACGTATCCGAGTCGGGCCCACTGCCGGAACCGCCGCAGCGGGGTGCCGAACAGCTCGACCGACCCCCGGCTCAGCGGGACCAGCCCGAGTACGGCCCGGATCAGGGTCGACTTGCCGGACCCGTTGGCGCCGAGTACGGCGACCACCTCACCGGCGGTCACCTCCAGCGAGACGCCGCGCAGGATGGGGCGTTCGTCGTACGCGACGATGGCCCGGTCGACGGTGATCACCGTCCGGGACTGCCCGCGCTGTTCCCCGTTCACCCGTTGATGCTCGCTCATGGGCAGTTCAGGGCGGTCTTGAGGGCGCCGAGGTTGGTACGCATCACCGAAAGGTAGTCCGCGTTCCCGCCCGCCGGCAGTCCCTCGATTGGATCAAGGACGGCGGTCTTCGCCCCGACCTCCCGGGCGATGGTCTCGGCGACCTTCGGGCTGACCAGGGTCTCGAAGAAGATCGTGGTGGCGCCGTGTTCCCTGGCCTCGTCGGCGACCTCGGCCAGCCGCTTCGGCGACGGCTCGTCCTCCGGGGTGACCCCGGAGATGCCGACCTGTTCGAGCTGGTAGCGGGCGGCGAGGTAGCCGAAGGCGGTGTGCGCGGTCACGAGTTCCCGGCGCTGGCAGGTGCGCAGGCCCTGGGTGTACTCCTGGTCCAGCGCGGTCAGCTCCGTACGCAGCGCCTGTGCCCGCGCGGTGTAGTCGGCGGCCCGGTCCGGGTCGGTTGTGGCGAGCCGTTCGGCGAGCCGGTCGGCGATGGTGGCGAGCCGGGTCGGGTCGAGCCAGACGTGCGGGTCCTTGACCTCGGACCGCCCACCGGCGCCGCCGCCCTCCTCGTGCTCGTGGCCACCCTCGGCGGCGTCGCGCAGCGGCTCCACCCCGGCGACGTCGAAGGCACGGTCGCCCCCGACCTGCTCCACCGCGTCGTCGACGGCCGGCTGGAAGCCCTTCAGGAAGACGATCACGTCCGCCTCGCTGACCTGGCCGACCTGGCCCGGGTTCAGCTCCAGGTCGTGCGGTTCGGCACCCGGCTTGGCCAGGTTGGTGACCCGTACGGCGTCTCCGCCGACCCGCTCGGCGACGTACTGGAGGGGGTAGAAGGCGGCGACGACCTCGACCCGGCCCCCGGCATCGCCCCCGACGGCGTCCTGCCCGCAGGCGGCGAGGCCGCCCAGCAGGAGCAGGGCGCCGGCCGCGGCGGCCAGGGTACGCGGAGCCGAGCGGATCACCATGTCACCCACTGTCCGCGCAGGCGACAATGATTGTCAAAAACGCATGAGTGCATGTAAGGAAGGCAACTACAGGATCTTCACCAGGGCGATCGCCACCAGCAGGGTCAACATCACCAGGCGGATGGTCCGGGTGACCGGCGCCTGCACCGGCCAGGTGACCCGCATCAGGGCGGCCAGGCCGGCGGCGAGCGCCAGCAGCACCGCCCCGCCGACGATCCCCGGTGCGAAGAGTCCCACCAGCGCCACGGCGACCGTGGCGAGGAACACGGCGGTCGGGTTCACCCGGGCGAGACGGGCCAGCAAGACGCTCTGCGTACGCTGCATGGCACAGACTCTACGAGGAGGCACCGGGTGCTGGTGACGAACCGGTTCGTGGTCGACGAGGACAACGCCGAGTCCTTCACGGAACGGGCCCATGCCGCGCTGGCGGCGCTGGCCGCCCGACCCGGCTACCAGCGCGGGCAGCTCGTCCGCGCGCTGGAGGACCCCCGGCAGTGGTCGCTGGTCACCGAGTGGGAGTCGGTGGGCACCTACCGGCGGGCGCTCGGCGCGTTCGACGTCAAGATCTACGCCACCCCGCTGCTCGCCGAGTCGCTGGACGAGCCGTCGGCGTTCGAGGCCCTCGCCACCGCCGAACCGGGCGGCCAGGTCGAGGTCGCCGTCAGTGACCGGGCCACCGACCCGAGCCGGTGAGGTCGGGGTCGGGGTCGATGGGTTCACGGTCGGCACCGATGCGGTTGCGGTCGGAGCCGACGATGCCGAGGGCACTACCCTTGCGTCCATGACCTTTCCGGGGCCGGCCGGCCCGCCGATGCCGTACCCGGTGACACCCGGACCGGAGGGTGCGCCGGCCGCGTACCCGGCGCCGGTCGGACCGGGGCCGTACGGCGTGCCCGCACCGCCGCCGGGGCCGGGCGTGACGCCCCCGTTCGCCGCCCCGCCGACCGAGGGTCGGACCATGCGGATGTGGATCGGGCTCGGGGTCGCCGGCCTCGCCGTCCTGCTCTGCTGCGGTGGCGGGGTGGCGGCCGTGGTCGGCCTGACCGTCGCCGGCACCGAGGCGATCAACGAGCAGGCCCGCGCGGTTGCCGGTGACTACTTCGAGGCGGTCAGCAACGAGGAGTACAACAAGGCGTACGACTTCCTCTGTGACGCCGCCCAGCGCCGGGAGTCGCCCCGGGAGTTCGAGGAGCGGGTCTCCGAGGAGCCGGAGATCGACTCCTTCCGGATCGGCGAGGTGACGGTGGTCAGCGACCTGATCGTCCCGGTCGGGGTGACGTACGCCGGTGGTGGACGCGACGACCTGCAGGTGCGGTTGGCGCAGGACGGCCGGACCGGTGCGCTGGAGATCTGCGGCATCACCTGACGGGGCAGCATCACCTGACGGGGCGGCCGGCACCGGCCAGTGGGGGAGTCGGCGGTGGTGCCGGCCGGCGGAGTAACCTGCTGGGCTTGGACCTCCGGCGACGTCTGCCGGGTTCCGCCCTGCCCGTCCCGTCCCCGAACACGTCCCCGCCGACCGCCAGTCGGCGTAGGAGGAGAACCAATGCCGGCCGACCGTATCGATGCCGTGGTCAGTCTCGCCAAGCGTCGAGGCTTCGTCTTCCCCTCCAGCGAGATCTACGGAGGCACCCGGTCGGCCTGGGACTACGGCCCGCTCGGCGTCGAGCTGAAGGAGAACGTCCGCCGCCAGTGGTGGCGCAACATGGTGCAGCAGCGTGACGACGTGGTCGGTCTCGACTCGGCCGTCATCCTCGCCCGGGACGTCTGGGCCGCCTCCGGGCACCTGGAGGCGTTCGTCGACCCGCTGACCGAGTGCCAGTCCTGCCACAAGCGGTACCGGGCGGACCACCTGGAGGAGGCGTTCGAGGCCCGCAACGGCCGTCCGCCGGCCTCGCTGGCCGAGCTGAACTGCGCGAACTGCGGCAACAAGGGCACCTTCACCGAGCCCCGGATGTTCAACGGGCTGATGAAGACCTACCTCGGCCCGGTGGAGAGCGACGAGGGCCTGCACTACCTGCGGCCGGAGACGGCGCAGGGGATCTTCGTCAACTTCGCCAACGTGATGACCTCGGCGCGCAAGAAGCCGCCGTTCGGCATCGCCCAGGTCGGCAAGTCGTTCCGCAACGAGATCACGCCGGGCAACTTCATCTTCCGTACGCGCGAGTTCGAGCAGATGGAGATGGAGTTCTTCGTCGAGCCGGGCTCGGACGAGCAGTGGCACGAATACTGGCTGCGCGAGCGCTGGAACTGGTACCTCGACCTCGGGCTCAGCGAGTCGAACCTGCGGATGTTCGAGCACCCGCAGGAGAAGCTCTCGCACTACTCGAAGCGCACCGTGGACATCGAGTACAAGTTCATGTTCGGCGGGACCGAGTTTTCCGAACTGGAGGGCATCGCCAACCGGACCGACTTCGACCTCACCACGCACAGCAAGCACTCCGGGGTCGACCTCTCCTACTTCGACCAGGAGAAGGGCGAGCGCTGGATGCCGTACGTGATCGAGCCGGCCGCCGGCCTGACCCGCGCGGTGCTGGCGTTCCTGCTGGAGGCGTACGACGAGGACGAGGCGCCGAACACCAAGGGCGGGGTGGACAAGCGGACCGTGCTGCGGTTCGACCCCCGGCTGTCCCCGGTCAAGGTCGCCGTCCTGCCGCTGTCGCGCAACCCGGAGCTGTCCCCGAAGGCCCGCGACCTCAGTACGGCGCTGCGCAAGCGCTGGGTGGTCGAGTTCGACGACTCGCAGGCGATCGGTCGGCGTTACCGCCGCCAGGACGAGATCGGCACCCCGTTCTGCGTCACGGTCGACTTCGACACCCTGAACGACAACGCGGTCACCGTACGGAACCGGGACACCATGCTCCAGGAGCGCGTCTCCCTCGACCAGGTGGAGAACTACCTGATCGAGCGCCTCCCCGGCTGCTGACCCGCCGGTTCGGGTAGCTGCCGGGCCAGCTCGGCCTCCGGGCCGGTCAGGCGTCGGGCCAGACCAGCCACATGAGCAGGCCCGCCACCAGGATCACGGCCAGGCCGGTGAGGCTGAACGCCCGGGCCATGCTCCGGGAGTCGGCCATCGCGGTGATCCGGCGGTGGTGCACCTGCTCCCCGGTGTCGGTGGTGAGGACCGTCACCGGTCCGCGCCGGGACGCGGCGAGCACGGTGTAGCCGCCGTCGGTCCGGGCGCTGCCGACCGCGTAGACCAGCCGGCCGGCGGGCACGACCAGTTCGGTCAGCACCAGGGTCTCGTGCTTCCTGGTGCCGACGAACGTGTCCCGGGGCACGATCGCCGGTACCAGGTTCTCGTCGTCGCGGCGGTAGCGCCGGACCGTCGTGGTGGTGATCGGCGGGTCCCCGTCGGTCGACTGCCGGCGCAGCAGTCGAGGGTCGAGGAGCAGTTGCCCGGTGTGGTCCTGGAGGGCGGGTGGGCCGGGTGCCTCCTGCGCCCAGAGGTGGTCGACGCTCGTCGCGCTGTCGTCGTACCGGCGGGACGGGTCGCGGACCAGGTCGACGGCGTACCAGGCGCAGGTGGTCCCGGTCACCGGGGAGACCACCAGCCCGGCCGGTCCGGCGGTGACCATGCCGGCGGCGGCCAGACGCTGCCGGCCGGGACGCCAGTCCGCGAACGGCACCAGCGGGGTCCGTTCCAGGATCCGCCGCTGGCGGGCCTCGCCCCAGCGGAGCAGGACGGCGATCCCGCTGACGACGAGCAGGCAGAGTCCCAGGCCGAACAGGAGCGCGGCGAAGGTAAACACGGCGATCAATATATGCCAGGTTGGCAAGCAGGGGTCGTTACCGGCCGTGCGGTCCGAGGTGGGATGCTCGGAGGATGACGTCGACCGCCGCCCCGGCCGTGCCGGGATCGCTGGCCCTCGGCGGGCACCAGGTGTGGCCACCGGTGGTGCTCGCGCCGATGGCCGGCATCACCAATGTCGCCTTTCGTCAGCTCTGCCGGGAACAGGGCGGCGGGCTGTACGTCTGCGAGATGGTCACCACCCGGGCGCTGGTGGAGCGGAACCCGCGCACCATGCGCATGATCGCCTTCGGCGGTGACGAGCGCCCACGCAGCCTCCAGCTCTACGGCGTGGACCCGGAGACCACCGCGGCGGCCGTCCGGATGGTGGTCGAGGAGGACCTGGCCGACCACATCGACCTCAACTTCGGCTGCCCGGTGCCGAAGGTCACCCGCAAGGGCGGCGGCGCGGCGTTGCCGTGGCGGCGCCGGCTCTTCGCCCGGCTGGTCCGGGCCGCGGTCGAGGCGGCGGCACCGGCCGGGGTGCCGGTCACGGTGAAGATGCGCAAGGGCATCGACGACAACCACCTGACGTACGTCGAGGCCGGTCTCGCCGCACAGGAGGCCGGGGTGGCGGCGGTGGCGCTGCACGCGCGTACGGCCGAACAGCGCTACTCGGGCAGCGCGGACTGGGACGCGATCGCCACCCTGAAGCAGGCGCTGGACGTACCGGTGTTGGGTAACGGCGACATCTGGGAGGCGGACGACGCGCTCCGGATGGTGGCCTTGACCGGGGTGGACGGGGTGGTGGTCGGCCGGGGCTGCCTGGGCCGGCCGTGGCTCTTCGCCGACCTGGCGGCGGCGTTCGAGGGGCGGTCCGAGCGGCGGCTGCCCGACCTCGGTCAGGTGGCCGCGACGATGCGCCGGCACGCCGAGTTGCTGGCTGAGTGGTTGGGCAGCGAGCGGGACGGTTGCACCGACTTCCGCAAGCACGTGGCCTGGTACCTCAAGGGCTTCCCGGTCGGCGGTGAACTGCGCCGGGCAATGGCGATGATCAACAGCCTGGCCGAACTGGACGACCTGCTCGGCAAGCTCGACCCGGCCGAGCCGTTCCCGATCGGCACCCTCGGCCAGCCGCGCGGCCGGACCAACGCGCCCGGCAAGGTCCACCTCCCCGACGGCTGGCTAACCGACCGCGACAGCGACCTAGTCCCAGCCGACGCCGAGATGGACAACTCCGGCGGCTGACGGGCCTGACCCCGCCCCCGTCCCTCCCCAACCCACGCGACGATCTTGCAGTTGTGGTGCCTGAATTGGGGGGCTAGGTCAGGTTTGTGAGCAGCCACAAGTGCAAGATCGGCGGCTTTACGCCGTGCGTGGGGTGGGGGTGGGGGTGGGGACGGGGGGCCAGGGGATTTCGGGGGAGGGGTGGAAGGTGATTCCGGCTCGGGTCCAGCGGGGGGAGTGGGTGGCCAGGCGGAGGCGGAAGCCGTCCCAGTCGCGGGTGGTCGCGGGTGACCAGGCTAGTTCGGCTACTGCTACCAGGCGGGGGTACGTCATGAACTCGATCTCGGCGACCGTACGGATGGTTTCCGTCCACAGTGGTGCTTCGACGCCGAGTACGGACTCCGCCGGCACCCCGTCGAGGTAGGTCCCCGGATCCCAGTCGTACGCGGTTCGTACGTCGATCAGCCCGGCCCAGTCCTGCCCGAGCGTGGTCGCGGCGGTGTACTTCATGTCCAGGTAGGTGCGGTTGCCCGGCGACATGATCACCCGTGCGCCCTGGCGTACCGCCGAGGCCACGTTCTCGTCGCTGGTGGTGGTGCCCCAGTACTGGAGCACCCGGCCCGGTACGTGCTCGGCCGGCGCGAGCTGGTGCCAGCCGACCACCGTCTTGCTCTTGGCGGCGACGATCCGCTGCACCCGGTTCATCACGGTGCCGTAATCGGCCGCGTCGAGCTTGAACGCCTCGTCGCCCCCGATGTGCAGGTACGGGCCTGGGGTGAGGGCGGCCAGCTCGCCGAGTACGTCGTCGACGAAGTCGTACGTCCGCTCGCTCGCCACGGCCACCGAGCTGAACCCGACCTCGGTGCCGGTGTACGGCGCCGGTGCGACCCCATCCGGCGCGAGTTCTCCGTACGCGCTGAGCGCGGCGTTGGTGTGGCCGGGCAGGTCGATCTCGGGTACGACGGTGATCCGGCGGGCGGCGGCGTACTCGACGATGGTCCGGTAGTCGGCCTGGGTGTAGTAGCCGCCGGTCCCGCCGCCGACCTCGGTGGCGCCGCCGATCTCGGCCAGCCGGGGCCAGGAGGCGATGGCGATCCGCCACCCCTGGTCGTCGGTGAGGTGCAGGTGCAGGTGGTTGAGCTTGTAGCGGGCGAGCTGGTCGACGAAGCGGAGCACGTCGGGCACCTCGAAGAAGTGCCGGGAGACGTCGAGCATCGCGCCCCGGTAGGCGAACCGGGGTGCGTCGACGATCTGCCCGCTGGGTACCTCCCACGGGCCGGGCGCGACGGTGGTGCTCTCGATCTCCGCCGGCAGCAACTGCCGCAGGGTCTGTACGCCGTAGAAGAGGCCGGTCGCGGTCGCCGCCCGGATCACGACACCCTCGGCGGTCACGTCGAGCCGGTACCCGCCGTCCGGTTCCGTGGCCGGTGCCGGTTCGGTGTCCGCTTCGAGGAGCAGGGTGACGGTGTCGGCCGGGGGAGTGTCGTCGGCGGCGAGCGGGGTGACCGGTAGCGGGTGGCCGGTGGCCGGGCGGAGCAGGTCGGCGAGGTGCTCCCCGACGGCGAGCGCGGCCGGGTCGTCGCTGGTCCGGATCGTCGTCCCGGCGGTGAGCAGGTAACGCACCCCTGGGGTGGGCCGTGCGCTCACCGGAGCGGGGATCACCTCGGTCAGCCGACTCCCGACGCCGTCGAGCGCCGGGGCGCCGGTGCGGGGGCGGGGTACGGGCGGGTGCGTGCGGGACTGCTCCAGGGGTGCACTGCTCATCGTCAGTCAGCTTCCTCGCGGCCAGACCGGGGGTGGACGCCGTACGGGTGTGCCCACCAAGGTTAGCGCTGCTCGGATGCGTGCTCGTGCGCGTGGAAACGCTCCCATAAACCGGTGCGAACACGGACAGGGACGACGCCTGTGCCTATTGTCACCCAATGCTGACGGGTCGCCTTAGGCTGGCTTAACCTTCGCGGACCAATGGCCATTGGTTCTCCCCGGTACGGACTTCCTCCGTCGGGGTAACAGACCAACTAAACCTTCGTTCAGCGTCGTACGTGGGAGGCTTCTGGTGGCATCGAGCGAAACCGCAGCGAGGGACAGCGCACCGAGAGACAGCGCACCGAGCGAAAGGCGCAAGTTCGTCTACAACTTCGCCGAGGGCAACATGGATCTCAAGGATCTGCTCGGCGGCAAGGGCGCCAACCTGGCCGAGATGACCAACCTCGGCCTGCCGGTGCCACCCGGATTCACCATCACCACCGAGGCCTGCCAGGCGTACCTGGCCACCGGAACCGCACCCGGCGAACTCGCCGAGCAGATCACCGCGCACCTGACCGCACTGGAGCGGGCGATGGGCAAGCGGCTCGGCGACCCGGCGGACCCGCTGCTGGTGTCGGTCCGGTCCGGGGCGAAGTTCTCCATGCCGGGGATGATGGAGACCGTCCTCAACGTCGGGCTCAACGACAACAGCGTGGCCGGGCTCGCCATCCAGTCCGGTGGCAACGACCGGTTCGCCTGGGACTCGTACCGGCGCCTGATCCAGATGTTCGGCAAGACCGTCTGCGAGGTGCCGGGCGAGGAGTTCGAACACGCCCTGGACGAGGCCAAGCGGGCCAGGGACACCACGAACGACCTCGATCTCGACGCGGCCGACCTGCGGGCGCTGGTCGACACGTACAAGACGATCTTCCGTAAGCACACCGGGCGGGACTTTCCGCAGACCCCGCGCGAGCAGCTCGATCTGGCCATCTTCGCCGTCTTCGGCTCGTGGAACGCCGACCGGGCGGTGCTCTACCGACGGCAGGAGCGGATCCCGACCGACCTCGGCACCGCGGTCAACGTGGTCGCGATGGTCTTCGGCAACCTCGGCCCCGACTCCGGCACCGGGGTCGCGTTCACCCGCGACCCGGCCAGCGGAGCCCAGGGGATCTACGGCGACTACCTGGCCAACGCCCAGGGCGAGGACGTGGTCGCCGGCATCCGCAGCACCGTCCCGCTGCAACAACTCGAAAAGCTCGACCCCCGGTCGTACGGGGAACTGCTCGGCATCATGGCCCGGCTGGAGGAGCACTACCGGGACCTGTGCGACATCGAGTTCACCATCGAGCGCGGCAAGCTCTGGATGCTCCAGACCCGGGTGGGCAAGCGGACCGCGGCGGCGGCGTTCGTGATCGCCGGGCAGCTCGTCGACGAGGGACTGATCGACCTGGACGAGGCGCTGCACCGGGTCAACGGCGCCCAGCTCGCCCAGCTCATGTTCCCGAGGTTCCGGCTGGAGCACGACATCGCCCCGCTGGCCGACGGTATCGGGGCCTCACCGGGTGCGGCGGTCGGGAAGGTGGTCTTCGACGCCGCCCGCGCGGTGGAGCTTGCCGGCGAGGGTGAGTCGGTCATCCTGGTCCGCCGGGAGACCAGCCCGGACGACCTGCCCGGCATGATCGCCGCCCAGGGCATCCTCACCTCGCGCGGTGGCAAGACCAGCCACGCCGCGGTGGTCGCCCGGGGGATGGGCAAGACCTGCGTCTGCGGCGCCGACGCCCTGGAGGTGAACGTACGCGAGAAGCGGTTCACCGCGCACGGGCAGGTGGTGAAGGAGGGCGACGTCGTCTCGATCGACGGCACCACCGGTCGGGTCTACCTCGGCGAGGTGCCGGTCTCGCCGTCCGAGGTGGTGCGCTACTTCGAGGGCAGCCTCGAGCCGGCCGAGTCGGACGATCCGCTGGTGCAGGCCGTACACCGGATCATGACCCACGCCGACCAGCGGCGGGTCCTGCGGGTACGGACGAACGCCGACACCGGGGAGGACGCGGCTCGGGCCCGGCGGTTCGGGGCCGAGGGGATCGGCCTGTGCCGGACCGAGCACATGTTCCTCGGTGACCGGCGGGAGCTGGTCGAGCGGCTGATCCTGGCCCGGACCGAGACCGAACGGCAGGAGGCGCTGGCCGCGCTGCTGCCGCTGCAACGGGCCGACTTCGTGGAGATCTTCCGCGAGATGGACGGGCAGCCGGTGACCGTACGCCTGATCGACCCGCCGCTGCACGAGTTCCTGCCCCCGCTGGAGGAGTTGGCGGTGAACGTGGCGGTCGCCCAGGAACGTGGTCAGGACGTGGCCAAGCAGGAGGCGCTCCTGTCGGCGGTACGCCGGATGCACGAGCAGAACCCGATGCTCGGGCTGCGTGGTGTCCGTCTCGGCCTGGTCATCCCCGGCCTGTTCGCGATGCAGGTACGGGCGATCGTGGAGGCCGCGGTGGCGTGCGCCCGCGAGGGACTGGTGGCCGAGCCGGAGATCATGGTCCCGCTGGTCGGCGCGGTCCAGGAACTGGAGACCGTACGCGCCGAGGCCGAAAAGATCATCACCGAGGTGGTCGGGGACAGCGGGGTGAAGGTGCTGGTCGGCACCATGATCGAGGTGCCCCGAGCGGCGCTGACCGCCGGACAGATCGCCGAGGCGGCCGAGTTCTTCTCCTTCGGCACCAACGACCTGACCCAGATGGGCTGGGGCTTTTCCCGCGACGACGTCGAGGGGGCCTTCTTCTGGCGTTACCTGGAGCTGGGCATCTTCGGCATCTCCCCGTTCGAGTCGATCGACCGGGACGGGGTGGGTCGGCTGGTCCGGATCGCCACCGAGGAGGGCAGGGCCGCCCGCCCCGGACTCAAAATCGGCGTCTGCGGTGAGCACGGGGGCGATCCGGAGTCGGTGCACTTCTTCCACGAGGTCGGGCTGGACTACGTCTCCTGCTCGCCGTTCCGGGTCCCGGTCGCCCGGCTGGAGGCGGGTCGGGCCGCGATCGAGACCGCCGGTTCGGACAGCCGCTGAGTCACCGTCCACCGGGGACTGCGCGTCAGTGCAGCCCCGGTGGGCGCAGTCCGCCCGTCTCGGCCCAGAGGTCGGCGGGCAGGGTGGCCATCGGTGTGCGTACGGCGAGCGGGGCGGTGGGGTCGGGGCTCGGGCCGTTGGCCATCGCCGCCGCGTGCCGCAGGGAGTCGACCATCGTGCCGAGCCGCTGTGCGGTCGCCCGTGCCTCGGGGTGGATCCGTTCCACGTTGCTGTCCGGATAGGTCACCAGGGTCAGCAGCCCGTACGCACCGGCCGGGTAGGTGATGACGCAGCCACCGGCGCTGCGTACGACCGACTCGTGCAGGGCGCCGTGACCGGCCGACTGGGCGAAGCGGTGCCCGATGCCGAGGGTCGCGGCGGAGAGTGCGGCGAGGTGGTGCGGGTCACCGGCGGTCAGGTCGTACGCGACCATGAGTCCGTCCACTCCGCCGAGCACCGCGCCCGACAGATCGGGTAGCCGGCGGCGCAGCCGGTACAGCTCGGCCCGGATGGCGGCGTCAGCATCCACGGGAAAGTCTCCTTTAACTGTCCTGCTGAGGGTTCCGGACGGCCGGCATGTCCGGGCGATATCGGTGGCGCGGGTGGGCAGCACCTGGGCGTGCCCCGTCGGGTCGACGCCGGTCGGCAACGCGGATGGTCGCGGGTGGGACAGTGGACCGGTCGGCCGCACTGGGCCCGGGGCCGGTGTCGCCGCCGGCTGGTGACCTTCTGTTTACGGCACGCTACACCTGGCCATTGGTCGATGTCATCCCGTGACGGTCGGCAATTGGACAGCAACTCTGGACTGATCGGTGGTTGCGGCTGATCACCAATCGACTGCGTTCAGTGCGGTCCGCTCGGCGGTGCGCCGACCCGAACGGGCGGGCGTAACCTGGGCGTCACCCAAGTTTCGTCGCCTGATCACAACGGAGGTCGCTGCCATGGGCAGTCTCTGGGAGAACCTGGTGGTCGACGCCCAGGACCCGGCGCGGCTCGCGCGCTGGTGGGCCGAGGCACTCGGCTACCGGATCACCTACGAGAAGCCCGACGAGGTGGAGATCCGGCGGTCCACCGACGAACTTCCCGGCCTCATCTTCGTGCCCGTACCCGAGGGCAAGACGACGAAGAACCGGCTCCACATCGACCTGCGCCCGACCGATCAGGAGGCAGAGGTGGAGCGCCTGGTCAACATGGGTGCCCGGCACGTCGACGTCGGGCAGCGGCGGACCGACCGGTGGACCGTGCTGGCCGATCCGGAGGGGAACGAGTTCTGCGTGCTGCAGGCGCCGTCGACCGCGCCGTGAACGGGTGACAGGGTGAACGGGTGAACCACGACGGCGACGCCGAGCGCCTGGTCGCCGAGGCACCCAAGGACACCGGGCACGGGCGCGGGCCGTACCAGCGCGACCGGGCCCGGGTGCTGCACTCGGCCGCCTTCCGCCGGTTGGCGGCCAAGACCCAGGTGCACACCGCGGGCACCGACGACTTCCTGCGTACCCGGCTGACCCACTCGCTGGAGGTGGCGCAGATCGGCCGGGAGATGGGCCAGCGCCTCGGCGCCGACCCGGACGTGGTCGACGTTGCCGGGTTGGCGCACGACCTCGGGCACCCGCCGTTCGGCCACCACGGCGAGGCGGTGCTCGACGGACTGTCCCAGTCCTGCGGCGGCTTCGAGGGCAACGCGCAGACGCTGCGCGTACTGTCCCGGTTGGAGGCCAAGGTGCTGCGGCCCGACGGCGCCTCCGCCGGCCTCAACCTGACCCGCGCCTCGCTCGACGCGGCCGGGAAGTACCCCTGGCCGCGCCGGCCCGGCCAGCGCAAGTTCGGTGTGTACGCCGACGACGCCGAGGTCTTCGCCTGGCTGCGTCGGGGTGCCCCGGAGCAGGCGGTCTGCCTGGAGGCGCAGGTGATGGACTGGGCCGACGACGTGGCCTACTCGGTGCACGACGTGGAGGACGGCGTCTACCGGGGCTACCTGCGGCTGCCGGACCTGCTCGACGACGTGCAGGAGCGGGCCGCCCTCTGCGCCGACGTGGCCGCCAACTACTCCGGGGAGTCCGCCGAGGACCTCGGCGTGGTGCTGGTCGAGTTGCTCGCCGACCCGGTGCTGGCACCGCTGGCCGGTTACGACGGCAGCCACCGGGCCCAGGTCGCGCTGAAGCAGACGACCAGCGCCCTGACCGGACGGTTCGTCTCCACCGCGGTCGACGCCACCCGGGCCGCGTACGGACCCGGCCCGTTGCGCCGGTACGCCGCCGACCTCGTGGTCCCCCGTCCGGTCAGGGCCCAGTGCGCGCTGCTCAAGGGCATGGCGCTGCGGTACGTGATGCGCCGACCCGGCGCCGACCGGTGGTACGCCCGCCAGCGTGAGGTGATCACCGAACTGGTGCACGCCCTGACCCTGCGCGCGCCGGACGCGCTCGACCCGGTCTTCGCTCCACTGTGGCGGGCCGCCGGCACCGACGCGGCGCGGCTGCGCGTGGTGATCGACCAGGTCGCCTCGCTGACCGATCCGGCGGCGATCGCCTGGCACCACCGCCTCGCCGCCGGCTGACCCGGCCCCTCCCGCGAGGGGTGATCCGAACCCACTCCGGCGTGGTTGACTCGGTGGCATGCTGCCCTGGGACCACGAGCTGGCCGGCCGGCTCGACCGTCACGTCATCTCCTCCGAACTGCTGCGCGGCAACCCGCTCGGTGACCCGCACGAGCGGCCGATCTGGGTGTACGTGCCACCGGGTTACGACGACGACCCGCAGGTGCGTTACCCCACCGTGTACGTGATCCAGGGCTACACCGGGCACCTGTCGATGTGGGCGAACCGGACGCCGTACCGGCAGCCGTTCGTCGAGACCGCCGACCAGGTGTTCGCCTCCGGCGAGGCACCCGGCTGCGTGGTGGTGTACGTCGATGCCTGGACCACGTACGGCGGTTCGCAGTTCGTCGACTCGCCCGGCACCGGGGCGTACCACTCGTACCTCTGTGACGAGGTGGTGCCGTGGGTGGACGCGCGGTACCGGACCATCGACGACCGGGAGTCGCGGGCCATCTCGGGCAAGTCGTCCGGCGGCTTCGGTGCGCTGATCACGCCGATGCTCCGGCCGGACCTGTTCGGGGCGCTGGCGAGCCACGCCGGTGACACCCTCTACGAGTTGTGTTACCTGCCGGAGTTCGGTCAGGCGGTCCGCTACCTGCGCGAGTACGACCAGGACATCTTCCGGTGGTGGGAGGACTTCCGGTCCCGGCCCTCGTTCACCAAGCCGGGTGACCAGACGCTGCTGATGGTCCTCGGCTGCACGGCGTGCTTCTCCGCCGGCCCGGACGGCACGCCGGAACTGCCGTTCGACCCGCGTACGGGGGTGTTGCGGCCGGAGGTGTGGCAGCGCTGGCTGGACTGGGATCCGGTCCGGATGGTCGAGCGCTACCGGGACGCGGTCGGTTCGCTGCGGGCGGTCTGGCTCGACGCCGGCACCCGAGACGAGTGGTTCCTCGACCTCGGCACCGAGGCGTTCCGGGCCGAGTTGACCCGGATCGGGGTGCCGGACGACCGGGTGCGGTTCGAACTCTTCGAGGCGGGTCACGGGGGGATCGACTACCGCTATCCGCTGGCCCTGTCCTGGCTGGCCCACCGCCTGGCCCGCTGAGCCGGGCCGTCCGGTCGGGAGGCGTCGGGCGTGATGTGCGCCTCGGTCGGGAATCCGTCCGGCGCCCCCCAGGAAGTTAGGCTAACCTAACCTCATGACGGACCGTAAAGCGCGTGCCCAGGTCACCAACGCTACCGTGAGCCGCACCGAGCAACTCACCCCGCACATGATCCGGGTCGTGCTCGGCGGTCCGGAGCTGGCCGGACTCGACATCGGCCGGTGCACCGACCACTACGTCAAGCTGCTCTTTCTCCGGCCGGACGTCGACTATCCGGTGCCGTTCGACCTGGAGGCGGTCCGCCGCGACCTGCCGGCGGACCAGTGGCCGAGGCTGCGGGCGTATACCGTCCGGGCCTACGACCCGGTGGCGCTGGAGCTGACCATCGACTTCGTCTACCACGGCGACGAGGGGTTGGCCGGACCGTGGGCGGTCGGCGCCCGCCCCGGCGACCCGGTCATGTTCGTCGGCCCCGGCGGCGGCTACGCCCCGGACCCGGACGCCGACTGGCACCTCCTGGTCGGTGACGAGAGCGCCCTGCCGGCCATCGCCGCCACCCTGGAGCGGCTGCCGCTGGACGCCACCGTCCGGGTCTTCCTGGAGGTCGCCGGCCCCGAGGAGGAACAGAAGCTGACCGTTGAGTCGCCCGCCGACATCGTCTGGCTGCACCGGGGCGCCGGGACCGTCGGCGAGGCCCTGGTCGCCGCCGTCCGGGAGGCGGAACTTCCCCCGGGTACGCCGCACGCCTTCGTCCACGGCGAGGCCGCTTTCGTCAAGGAACTGCGGCACCTGCTCCGGGTCGAGCGCGGCCTGAGCCGGGACCGGCTCTCCATCTCCGGCTACTGGCGCCTCGGCGCCGACGACGAGGGCTGGCGCGCGGTCAAGCCCGAGTGGAACCGCCGGATCGAGGAGCAGGAAGCCCTCGAACTCGCCTGACCGGCGCCGTCCCGTGGCCGGCGCCGTCCTGCCCGACCGGCTGCCGGGTCAGGTGGTGGCGGCGCGGGCGTTGCCGAGGTGGGCGATGTGCCGGCTGACCACGATGGCGTAGGCGACCAGGACGACGGCGAGCAGGCAGAGCAGGGTGAACGGGTCGGTCACCACGGTCGTGATGACAACGATCGGGGCGATGCCGCACACTCCGATGATCGCCCGGCGGTGCGGTAGGTAGCCCAGCGACACCCACTGCAGGCAGAGCCCGCAGAGCATCCAGACGATCAGGGCCACCGCCAGCAGTAGCCGCAGGCGGTCCGGTGCCGCGTCGGCGTGCACGCTGATCTGCCCGACGACCTCCCCGAGTCCCCAGCCGAGCAGCAGCAGCGCGGCACCGAGGAAGGAGTGCACGTACGAGTAGGCCAGTCCCGCGCTCAGCCGGGGCAGGGCCAGCCCGGTGGTGACGAAGGTGGTGTAGACCCACCACACCGCCGCCGGGATGACCAGCGCGACGGCGGCGGCGATGACCACGTCGACCTCGGGCCGGGGGGCGATCGCGTCCCGCAGGTCGGTCAGGGTGGTGCCGAGCAGGATGATGGTGAACTGGCCAATCCGTTCGGGTAGGTGCGAGGTGTCCACCGGGATCCGGGTCACCCGGGACCGGCCCAGCCACGGGGTGAGGAACTCGATCATGAGCGCGATCGCCCACAGCAGCGGTCGGATGCGCTCGGGTACCGCCAGCGAGACGACCCAGACCAGTACGCCGGCACCGAAGCCGATCAGGTACACGGTGGTGAGCCGGTGGGCGAGCGGGGTGCTGTTGCGTACGCGCAGGTAGAGCACGATCAGCATGACCCGTACGACGATGTAGCCGATCGGGAGCAGCAGGGTGTGCGGGGCGCTGGCGGCGCCGACCGCCATCGCCCCGGCGCCGACCATGCCGACGAGTACGGCGAGCCGGTGGATGAGATCGTCTGGGTCGAACCGGGTGTCGTAGAACGCCTGCCCGATCCAGGCCAGCCAGACCACCGCGAAGAGGCCGAGGGTGGCGGCGAGGTCGCCGAGGTGCGGGGTCGGCACGTCCAGCCGGTTCTGCACCGTGGCCAGGGCGAGCACGAAGACCAGGTCGAAGAAGAGTTCCAACCAGGTGGCGTGCCGTTCGTCCTGGTCGAGGGGGAGTTCGGACTCACGCAGCCCGAGCCGCACCCACCCGATGCCACGTCGGCGAATGTTGGCCGGATTCCACCAGCTCACCGCGTCTGCGCCCGGTCAGATCCGGCGGGCGTACGAGCCGGTTTCGATCTCGTCGAGCAGGGACGGTCCGATCGGCTTCCAGCCGAGTTCGCGGGCCTTGGCGCCGCTGGCCTGCTGGTCCAGGCAGAACGCCTCGGCGATCGGGCCGAGCCGACTGCGGCTGTCCTCCGGGGGTTCGGGGGCGATCCGGCCGCCGAGCCCTCGGGACCGGCTGGCGGCGGTGGCGATCTCGCGCATGGTCGGGTTCTGGCCGCTGGCCACGATGTAGTACGACCCGGCGGGGGCCCGCATCAGGGCGGCGGAGTAGAAGGTGGCCACGTCGTCGATGTAGATGCTGGTCCAGTGCTGGTCGCCGGTGCCGGGGAAGAGCAGGGCCGGTTCGGGGTCCGAGGTCTGCGGCCCGTCGACGATCATCCGTACCAGCCCGGAGCCGTGCCCGTAGACGACGGCGGGGGAGATGATGATGTTGCGGATGCCCCTGGCGGCCCGCATCCGTTCGATGATCTTCGGCCGCCAGGCGGTGAGTGCCGGCGGGTCGAGGGGCGCGTTCTCATCGGCCACCCCGTGGGTGTTGCCGTGGACCCAGATCCCGGAGCTGTGGATGTACGGCTTTCCGCTGCCCTCGATCCCGGCCAGGACCCCGGTCACCACGGCGTTGTCCAGCGCGTCGGTGATCTGCCCGCCCGGTGTGACCACGTGGATCACGCCGTCGGCCTCGCGTGCGGCCTGGCTGAGCAGGTCGCTGTCGGTGACGTCGCCGCTGAGCGCGGTGGCTCCGGTGGCGGTGATGGTGGCGACCGCGTCGTCGCTGCGGGCGATCGCGGTGACCTCGTGTCCGTCGAGCAGCAGACCGGGCAGTACGGCGGAACCGATGTATCCGGTCGCGCCGGTGAGCAGAATGCGCATGGTAGTGACGATGCCATGGCATTGATCCGGTTATGGGCGGTCCGAGTGATTCGGCCTTCCGGCCCCGAGGTGGCGGCCGGGGAGCGTCGGCGGTGCCACCCGGAGCGGGTCGGATCGGTGCGGCAGGGCAGGATGTACGCCGGAGGGGGTGGCGCATGGCGGGGCGGATCAGGGACGAGGACATCACGCTGGTCCGTGAGCGCACCTCGATCGCCGACGTGATCTCCGAGACGGTCACCCTGAAGTCGGCCGGCGGCGGCAACCTCAAGGGGTTGTGCCCGTTCCACGACGAGAAGACCCCCTCGTTCACCGTCTCACCCGCGCGGAACGTCTACTTCTGCCACGGCTGCGGCGCCGGTGGCGACGCGATCAAGTTCCTGATGGACGCCGAGCACCTGTCGTTCCTGGAGTCGGTCGAGCGGCTCGCCGGCCGGGCCGGCATCCAGTTGCGGTACATGGAGGCCGGGCCGGCGCCCGTACGCCAGCAGCAGGGCCAGAAGCAGCGGCTGGTCGCCGCGCACGCCGCCGCGGTCGAGTTCTACGCCGGTCAGCTCGGCGCCGCCGGGGCCCGTCCGGCCCGTGAGTTCCTGGCCCAGCGCGGTTTCGACCGGGCCGCAGCCGAACGCTACGGCTGCGGGTTCGCCCCCGACGGCTGGGACCTGCTCACCAAGCACCTGCGGCAGCGGGGTTTCAGCCCGCAGGAGCTGATCACCGCCGGGCTGGCCCGGGAGGCCCGGTCCGGTTCGCTGATCGACCGGTTCCGGCGCCGGCTGCTCTGGCCGATCAGGGAGCTGACCGGGGACGTGATCGGCTTCGGTGCGCGCAAGCTGTTCGACGACGACGACGGCCCGAAGTACCTGAACACCCCCGAGACGCCGATCTACAAGAAGTCGCACGTGCTCTACGGCATCGACCAGGCCAAGCGGGAGATCGCCAAGCAGGGGCGGGCGGTGATCGTTGAGGGCTACACCGACGTGATGGCCTGTCACCTGGCGGGCGTACCGACGGCGGTGGCGACCTGCGGGACGGCCTTCGGCGCGGACCACATCGGCGTACTGCGGCGGCTGTTGCTGGACACCGACGCGGTGGCCGGCGAGATCATCTTCACCTTCGACGGGGACGCCGCCGGGCAGAAGGCGGCGCTGCGGGCGTTCGAGGACGACCAGCGGTTCGTCGGGCGTACCTTCATCGCGGTCAGCCCGGACAGCATGGACCCGTGCGACCTGCGCCTGGCAAAGGGCGACATGGCCGTACGCGACCTGATCGCCCGCCGGGAGCCGCTGGTCGACTTCGCCCTGCGGCACGTGCTCAACCGGTTCGACCTGGACACCGTCGACGGTCGGGTGGAGGCGATGCGGCAGGCCGCCCCGCTGGTCGCCAAGCTCAAGGACCGGGAGAAGCGCCCGGAGTACGTCCGCAAGCTCGCCGGTGACCTCGGGATGGAGATCGAGCCGGTGCAGCGGGCCGTGCTCAACGCGGCGTCCGCGCCCACCAAGCCCACCCCCGGCGGTACGGCGACCGCCCCGTCCCGCCCCGCAGCCCCCGCCCCTCCGGCGGTGGACAACCCGCAGGTGATGGTGGAGCGGGAGGCGCTGAAGCTGGCGTTGCAGGAGCCGGTGCTGGCCGGTCCGATGTTCGACGCGCTCGGCCCGGAGGTCTACCTGCACCCGATGCACCACGGGGTCCGCGAGGCGATCACGGAGGCCGGCGGCGCGGCGAGCGCGGCCAGCGGCGCGGTCTGGATCGAACGGGTACGCGACGCCTGCACCGATCTCGGCGGACGCGCCCTGGTCGGCGAGTTGGCGGTGGAGCCGCTGCGGATCGACGGTGACCCGGATCCTCGGTACGTGTCGATCACCATGGCCCGGCTGGAGTGGGGGGCGGTCACCACCCGGATCCGGGACCTGAAGTCGAAGGTGCAGCGGATCAATCCGGTGGCCAACAAGGACGAGTACTTCGCGCTCTTCGGTGAGCTGCTCTCGTTGGAGCAGCACGCGCGGGCGTTGCGCGAGCAGGCTGCGGGAGGTTTCTGAGTGGGACTGTTCAACCGGAAGCCGAAGCTGGCGGCGGACCGTCGTCCACCGCTGGAGCGGGACGAGCGGATGCTCTCCTGGGCGGAGACGGCCAACGGCGACGGGGTCGTGGTGGTCAGCAACCGGGGGCTCTGGCTGCCCGGTCGGGCGCACCGCCTGGGCTGGCACGACATCAACAAGGCGGTCTGGTCCGGGCGCGAACTCGCGATCACCCCGGCCGAGGTGGTGGCGGAGCGGGACGGCGGTTACCTGGTGGTGTCCGACCTGCCGGTGGAGACGTACCTGCTGTTGGAACCGGGCGACGTGCCGCACCAGGTGCGCGCGCGGGTGACCAGCTCGGTCTCGTACACCGCGCACTACAAGCTGCCGGCGGGCGGTGCGGTACGGGTGGTGGCCCGGCGGGTCAGCGGGGTCGACGGCCTGCGGTGGACGGTCCGCTACGACCCCGGTACGCCGATTGACGACGAGGCCGTGGTGGAGCAGACCGGCTCCCTGGTGGCGGCGGCCCGCGACACCGGCGACCCGGGTGCACTGCCGGACTGACCGACCGCGCCGCGACCGCGCCGGACTGACCGACCGAGCCGGAACAGTCGTCGTGCCCGAGCGGACCGCCGGCCGGGGAAGGGACTCCCCGGCCGACGGATCCTGCGGTGATGGAGCGGTGAATCAGAAGCGGGTCGCCTTGATGGCGTTGACGCTGCGCTCGGTGGCGCCCCAGACGCCGCCCTGCTCGACCGGGGTCGAGCCGGCGTTGTCCTGCTCCCAGATGTAGTGGTGGTCGTCGAGGGACTTCAGGCTCTTGAAGAAGTCCTCGAACGGCACGTACCCGCCCGGTACGCCGAACTCGGTCATCGAGAGGCTGGTGCCCTCGGCGTTGAGCAGACCGTCCTTGACGTGGAACAGCGGGAAGCGCTCCTGCTGCTTCGCGATCGTCTTGATCGGGTCGAGGTTCTTGCGCCGGGTGGCGCCGAACTCGTCCAGGTAGGTCTTGAACCGCACCTGGGCCTGGTACGCCCAGTAGATGTCCATTTCGAAGTAGACCAGCTCGGGGTCGGTCAGGCCGAAGAAGTACTCCAAGCCGCGCTGACCGGTGGAGCGGGTCGGCCTGCCGTTGGCGTCCAGCGGGCCGGTGTCGAGCAGGAAGTTGTACTCCCCGTCGTGGTTGTGCTGGTAGAACTTCAGCCCGCGCGCCTTGGCGGCCCCGCCGACGGCGTTGTACGCGTCGGCCGCGGCCCGCCAGTCGGACTTGTACCGGCTGCCGGTCGGCGCGTTCGCGGTGCCGACGAACTTCATGCCGAGCATCTGCGCGATGTCGAGCTGCCGGGTCAGGTCGGTCTGGAACGAGCCGAAGCCGACGTGCGAGCCGACGGCCTTGAGACCGTTGTCGTCGAGCAGCTTCCGGATCGCCAGGATGTCGGCGTCGGTCGGGTTGGTCCCGTACCCGGCGAACTCGATCTCCTTGAAGCCGAGCTGGGCGAGCTTCGGCAGCTTGTCGGCGAACGGAGCCGGGTCGCTGCGGATCGAGTAGAGCTGGATGCCGATCTTGCCGACGGGCAGCCGGTGACCCTGGCTGTCGCGTACGGCGCCGCCGTCGGCGGCCTGGGCCATCCCGCTGAACGGGCCGGCGACGGTGATCGCGCTGGCCGCGGCGCAGGCGGACAGCCCGAGGAACCCGCGACGACTCCAGGCGGGGTTGGTGGTGTCTGGTGAGGCCATGTGTTGGCTTCCCTTTCAGCTCTCGGTGGGCAGGTGTGGTGCTGGCGTGCGCCGATTCGCCGAAGTGCGGAGCCGACCCGGGGCTCTGTGCCACCAGAGCCGAGGGCTCTGCGCCAACAGAGCCGGGGGGGAGACCCTGCGCCAACAGGGTCGGGATTCCGGACGGGTCGATCTCCTGTTGCGGACCGTACCCGCGATCAAGGTCAAAAAGAAAGAGTCATCTGACGGGAAACTCTCTTCCCGCAGGTGACAAAGTTGCGCTCCTGAAAACGAAAACCGTAACCTGCCGGAAACTCGGTGGGAGGTGTCGTAGGTCCGGGCTAGGGTCGTCGCCGTGGCCACGGAACAACCTCTCATCCAAGCTCGCGGACTGGTCAAACGGTTCGGTGACTTCACCGCCGTCGATGGAATCGACGTCGAGGTGCGTCCCGGCGAGGCGTTCGGCTTCCTCGGCCCCAACGGCGCCGGCAAGAGTTCGACCATGCGCATGGTCGGCTGCGTCTCCCCGCCCACCGACGGCGAGTTGCGCATCCTCGGCATGGACCCGAGGCACGACGGCCCGGCGATCCGGGCACGGCTCGGCGTCTGCCCCCAGACGGACAACCTCGACCCCGAGCTGACCGTGCGGGAGAACCTGACCACGTACGCCCGCTACTTCGGCATCCCGCGCAAGGTGGCCCGCGAGCGTTCCGCCGAGCTGCTCGACTTCGTCCAGTTGACGGAGAGGGCCAACAGCAAGGTCGAGCCGCTCTCCGGTGGCATGAAGCGCCGGCTCACCATCGCCCGCGCGCTGGTCAACGAGCCCGAGATCGTGCTGCTCGACGAGCCGACCACCGGGCTCGACCCGCAGGCCCGGCACCTGGTCTGGGAGCGGCTGTTCCGGCTCAAGCAGCAGGGCGTCACGCTGGTGCTGACCACCCATTACATGGACGAGGCCGAGCAACTCTGCGACCGCCTGGTGGTGATGGACGGCGGCAGGATCGTCGCCGAGGGCTCGCCCCGCGACCTGATCGAGCGCTACTCGACCCGCGAGGTGGTGGAGCTGCGCTTCCCGACCCAGTCGCAGGAGGAGTTCGCCGGCAAGCTCTCCGGCATCGCCGACCGCACCGAGGTCCTACCCGACCGCATCCTGCTCTACGTCGACAACGGCGACGCCGCACTGACCGAGGTCCACAACCGCGCCCTGGTCCCGTCCAGCTCCCTGGTACGCCGCAGCAGCCTGGAGGACGTCTTCCTCCACCTGACCGGCCGCACCCTGATCGACTGAGACGCGCCCTACCAGCGTTCGGTGGTGGGCGGCATCGGAGCGCGCTGCCCCCACTGTTCGAGGGCGCGCAGGGCGGGCTCCAGCTCGCGTCCCCAGTCGGTCAGCTCGTAGATCCGTACGCGGTCGGGGGCGCCGAGGTCGCGGAAGCGGACCACCTCGAACTCGACCAGCTCGCGCAGGCGCTTGCTCAGCACGTTCGGGCTGATCCCGGGCAGGCCGGCGAGGAGCGCGGGAAACTCCTTGGGGCCGGGCAGCAGGTCGCGTACCACCAGCAGTCCCCAGCGCTCACCCACGACGTCGAGACTCCGGGCGACACCGGACGGATCTCCATAACTACGACTACTGGTACTGGTCACAGCCCGCAGGTTACGCGGCCCTTCCCGCCCCGCCTCCACCCCGTCCGCCCCTGCCGTGCCCCTGCCGTGCGGCTGTCGTGCGGCTGCCCGGCATGATCCACGCGCGCTGAGCTGTTGTCAGGCCTGCCCGGAGAACAGCTCAGCGCGCGTGGATCATCATTGGTCACGGTGCTCCGCAATTCCGGCAACTCCCTTCTTCCGCCACATTCCTGCTTTCGTGTTCGGGCGTGTTGGGAATGGGAAGTGGTATCACCGTCGGGACGTACATCATCTTTGATGTGCGTACATCGAATTTGATGTAAAGGTTTTTCGAGTCATACGGTCTAGACGAGGTAGACGTCCACCGGGACGCCGTCCGGTTTGACGATCCGGAAATGGCCGTCGGGTGCCAGGTCGTGCATCAGGTACGCGACCCGCAACGCCCGGTTCAACGCATCGGTACGACTCAACCGCTGTCCGGCGGCGAGCCCGGTAAGCGCGTCGGCTGCCGCCGGAGTCAGGTTCACCGTCACCTTCACCAGCCGCGAACCGACCGGATCCGTCATCGGCCCAGTGTCATCGGCCAGCCCATGAAACGGGTGTAGAGGTCCTCGCGGGGGCCGTTCGGGCTGAACTCGGCCAGGTCGTCGAGGGCGCGGACGTACTGGCCGGAGAGGTAGTGGCACAGGGCGATCCGGTTGCGCCCGTAGTCGGCGAGCAGGCCGAGCTTCGCTGGTGGACACGGCCACCTGCCTGCGCAGCGGCGACACCGCCACGAGGGGCGCATGGGCAGGTGCAGCCGCATCGCGTGCCGGATCCGGCCGCGCCGACTCATAACGTCTCCTATTCGCCGTCGGGAATGGAAGGGGCCGCCCCGGGCGGGCGGGTGGGAAGCCGGGGCGGCCCCGCAGTCCCGCCCGGTCCTTTGCCGACCGAATCCGAACGGTTCCGCTGAAGACACCTTGCCCGCACACATTTATTTATGGGAAGGTCCTTGGGGCGCACCTGGCGGAAGCGCAGATCCCGGCCTATCTCGCTTGTGGATCAACAATGATGATCACAAAACTGTGGAGGAAGTGTGGCGACCAAACCCGTACCCACGGCGGACCTGATTCGGGCACAGTTACGGCGAATCCGAACCGCCGCGGGGATGAGCCAGGAGGACTTCGGTAAGCGAGCCCACTATTCGGCCTCCCTGGTGTCCTCCGTGGAGGTCGGTCACCGACCCCTGGACGAGGCCTACCTGGCCCGAGCCGACGAGATCCTCCAGACCGAGGGCCTCTTCGTCGCCATGCTGGAGCTGGCCAAGCGCGACGGCGAACCCACCTGGTTCCGCCCCTGGCTGGATGCCGAACGCAGCGCCCTCCAACTGCGGTGCTTCGAACCGAATCTGATCCCCGGACTGCTCCAGACGCCGGACTACGCCCGCGCGGTCATCCGAGGGGATGTCCGCCTCACCGAGGACGAGGTCGACAAGTTGGTGGCCGCTCGAATCGAACGGCAGACCATCCTGATCCAGGAGCACCCACCGCAGCTCACCATCGTGGTCGACCAGTCGGCACTACAGCGCTTCGGGGGCGGGTTCGAGAAGATCATGGCCGAGCAGCTCATGCACCTGGTCGAATGCGCCGAACGCCCGAACATCAGCGTGCACGTCATGCCCGCCACCGCTGGCCTGCACATCGGGCTGGGCGGCCCGTTCATCCTCGCCCGCGCCGCAGACGGCGGATGGGTCGGATATCTGGACAGTCAGCTCGGTGGGGGTGTGGCGGACCGCACCGAGGACGTGGAAACCCTGCTGTCGAGGTGGGAGAGTGTGCGTAACGACGCCCTCCCACGGCAGCAGTCGCTAGACCTGATCAAGGAGATAGTTGAGCCATGGATCTGACCGGCACCCGCTGGCGTAAGTCCACCCGGAGCAACGCCAGCGGCGGCAACTGTGTCGAGGTGGCGGACAACCTGCCGGGCAGGGTGTTCGTGCGGGACACCAAGGACCGTGACGGTGGCACCCTGGCCTTCGGCCCGGCGGCCTGGCGCGCGTTCGTCGCGGACGTCGCCCGCCGCCCGTAAACCCATGACGCTACGACCGGCGCCCGCGCTGCCCCTGGAGGGAGCGCGGGCTACGTCGTCTGTCAGTAGGCCTTGCTTCGGTGAACGACCTCGACCACCAGCACCACGAGTTTTTGGTCGAGTACGGCGTACTTGACCCGATAGTCACCGACCCGTATTCGTAGCAGATCATCAGACGTAACGATCTTCCGGCACCCAGGCGGTGTCGGATCGTCCGCCAGTTTCTCGATGGCGGTGGCGATGCGTCGGCGAACGGGTTTGTCGAGGTTGGCGAGTTGCTTCAGCGCGGCGGCGTTGATCTCAACCTTCCATGTCACAGGTCAAGCTCCCGCTTTGCTTGCTCCCATGACACCGCCGGCTCCCCGGCTTGGTGCTCAGCTAACCGCTCCTCGGCCAACCCGCTGTTGTCCAGGTCGTCAAGGAGATCTTCAAGGTCTTCGTGTGCGCGCCGATGACCCTCGCTCCGACTCGGGTCAACCTCGCGAAGCAGGCTCACCACGGCCTGACGGGCACCCGTGGGGTCTGTCCTGGCCAAGATGCTGATTACCGAAGCGACGACAGCGACAACCTTCTCGTCCAACTCCATGTGACGTGGTGGGACTACTGCGGCGAAACGTTGGCCGTGGCGTGTGAGGTACACGACGTTGCCGTGCTCGGCCCGCTCGACTGCCTCAACCGGCGCAGGGCTATGTTCGGGTACCTCGTACTCGTACTCGAATGCGTGGGCTGCGGTCATGAGTGGATGCTAACTGACCGAGGGATTATCCTGTCCGATTACATGGCGTATGGTGCTAAAGTCGTGGATTTTGACTGACTGCGTGCTGCTGCCCATGTGTGGCTGGTGAGGAACAGCAGGAGCTGCCGCCCTCGATCGACGCTCGTCCCGCCCAACGGGGCCAGGTGCTCCTGAAGTGACCGGCAAAATCATGGGCTTCGGACTGGTGGGATGCCCGTTGAGCTGCGATTATAGGGAAAGTAGACTGTCGTACCCGGTCAGCGGATGCCTCCACTGTCGATGATCGAAGCATCGACGCCGGCACGTCCTGGCCCCGCCCGACGCTCCCGCTCCGGCGGGTAGGTGACGGTCCACCCCCTTTCGAATCCATCCGAGCGCGACACGGAACGGAAGAGAGGGTATCTCCATGAGCGAGCACATAGCGATGGTCGTACGGCAGGCTCGACGAGTGCGGGTGTCGACATGACCGCTCAGCCGCGTTCGTCGCAGGAGAATGAGGACTACAGCCGTGGGATGGACGCGGGCCGAATCGAGCAGCGCCTGCACGGTCACGACCTACATTTCGAGAAGATCAACGGTTCGATCGACGAGATGACCGACGCGCTCCAAGCCCTCACCGATGAGGTGCGGGCGAACGTCAACAAGTTCAGTGCCAACGTCACCTCCGATCGCCGCGACGCCGGAGAGCGGGAGAAGATCGCGGTCACGGTCGCCGCCGCGTTGGTGGAAAGGGAAACCCGCGTACGCGACGAGAAGACCCAGCGATGGACGGCGTGGCAGCGGCTGTTCGCCGTACTCGGTGCGGTCATGTTGATCGCCAACTTCACCTTGGCGATCTACCTCACGCTCAATCGCTGATCCGATGTTGATGTCGACGCCGGGGACTAGCGTCGGGGTTGTGGAGACGACGTACCGGCCCGCGACGCGGGTGATCTGCCTCGATGCCGTCGATCGGGTGCTGCTGTTGCGGTGGCGGGACCCGATCGACGGGGCGCTGCTCTGGGAGCCGCCCGGCGGTGGGATCGAACCGGGCGAGACGCCGTACGAGGCGGCCCGGCGTGAACTGTTCGAGGAGACCGGACTCGACCCGGCGGCAATCCTCGACCATTCGGTGCCGGTGCAGCGGGACGTCCGGTGGAACGGCAAGCGGTTCGTCGGCCCCGAACAGTTCTTCCTGGCTCGTTTTCCCGACGAGCGACCCGCCCTGACCCGCGCCGGACTGCTCGTGGACGAACAGCAGAACCTCGATTCGACCGGCTGGTTCGCGGATGCCGAATTGGTTTCACTTCCGGACCGGCTGGAGCCCCCGGAGTTGCGATCCGTGATCGCCGCCCTGCTGGCTATGCCCTAGCAGCCATATCGACCTGCCGACCCCTCACCCCGTGGTACGAATATCGGCGGTGGATGAGGTGAGGCGGACGAATTAGTGGCGGGCAACCTGGCGGCGAGGCTGCTGCGCAAGCCTGAGCATCCACGTCAGGCGTCAGCCCTCGAACTCTTCTTCGACCTGGCCTTCATCCTCGGGCTGACTCTGCTGTCGAGGCGGCTTTTTCATGAGCTGAGCTGGGGCAACACGCTTCAGACGTTGATCCTGTTCGCAGGCGTCTACTGGATCTGGATCGCGACCGCCTGGGCGACCGACTGGTACAACCCCAACGAGCCGATCATCAAGGGGCTCGTTCTCGGCATCATGTTCGTCGGCCTGGTGATGGTGGCCGCGATACCGGCCGCGTTCGGTGAGCACGGATTCATTTTTGCCGGGGCGTACGTCTTCGTACACTTCGGCCGGGGCGTGGTGTTGTACTCGCTGCTGCGCGGACATCCGCTGCAACACCGGTCGTTGCTGATCCTGATCTGGTTCTTGATCTCCGGGGTGCCCTGGCTGGTCGGTGCTTTCCTCCCGGAGACCGAACGGATGGTGCTGTGGCTGGTCGCACTGGCCATCGACTACGGAATAGCCTGGCTCGGCTGGCCGACTCCGGGGCTTGGCCGGGTGCCGGAGGAGAGCCTCCGCAATGTCGGCGAGCATCTGTCGGAGCGGTACCAGCAGGTGTTCATCATCGCCCTGGGTGAGGTGATCCTGGTCAGTGGTCTCGCGTACGCCAGCGCGGGAATCACTGTGCTGCGCACGCTCGCCTTGGGACTGACGTTCCTCAACGTGGTGCTGCTCTGGCGCGGTTACCTGATTCCCGGTGATCTCCGAATCGGCGGCATTCTCGATCAGAGTCGCCCGCGGTTGGCGGTTTCCGTCGCACTGTGCCAGGCGATGGTGCTCGGGGGAACCCTGCTCACCGCGGTCGGTAATGAAGTGCTCATCGCCGAGCCGCTCGGTGAGCCGCAGGGTGCGTGGGTGATGCTCATCGTCGGTGGAGCCGCACTTTTCCTGATCGGCAGGATTTCGTACCACGTGTCAGTGTTCCACCGTCTGCCGTGGCCGGGGGTGGTCGGCCTGGCGATTCTCGGCCTGCTGAGCCCCGTACTGCTCCTGCTTCAGCCGCTGAGTATCTCGTTGGTCACCAATCTGGCGCTGTTCGGGGCCGTGGCCGCTGACATCTACCTGATTCGGCGAGCGGTTCGGGAGGGTCGGATCACCACGTCCGAAGGCACCCCCCTGTCGATCAAGCGCGATGACAAGCGTTGACTTATATAAGCGCTGGCTGATAGCTTGCCGTTCGTGCACGCGTTCGACGTACTCGGGGATCCGGTGCGGCGGCGGATCCTCGAACTGCTCGCCGAGGGCGAGCTGACCTCCGGTGCGATCACCACGGTGATCTCCGATGAGTTCGGGATCAGCCAGCCGGCGGTGTCGCAGCACCTGCGGGTGCTGCGCGAGAACGGCTTCGCGACCGTACGGCCACAGGGTGCCCGCCGGCTCTACGCGGTGAACTCCGAACCCCTGCGGGACGTGGACGTGTGGCTGGACCGCTTCCGCCGGTTCTGGACCCCGCACCTGGCCGCGCTGGCGACCGAGATCGCCCGGGGCAAGCGGGAGCGCCGCCTGAACCCACCCGAGACGCAGACAGACCCGATCGACCACCCGACAGAGCAGAGGACAGATCCATGATCGATGTGAACGAGAAGATCAACGCCGTACGGCGACAGGTCGGCAAGCGGGTCCTGGAGGCGGGGGAGGCGCGCGTACAGACGATCAGCCAGGTGTACGACACCACCCTCGAAGACCTCTGGGACGCCTGCACCAAGCCCGAGCGGATCGCCCGGTGGTTCCTGCCCGTCACCGGTGACCTCCAGGTCGGCGGCCGTTACCAGTTCGAGGGCAACGCCGGCGGCACCGTCGAACGCTGCGACCCGCCCAAGGGCTTCGCCGCCACCTGGGAGTACGGCACCGAGGTGAGCTGGATCGAGGTCCGGCTGACCGGCGAACCGACCGGCGGAACCCGGTTCGAACTGGACCACATCGCCCACGTCGACGACGAGCGGTGGGCCCAGTACGGGCCGGGCGCGACCGGTGTCGGCTGGGACCTGGGATTCATCGGCCTCGGCCTGCACCTCGCCTCCGGCGGCGCCCCGGTCGACCCGGCCGCGGTCGAGGCGTGGTCCACCTCCGACGAGGGCCGGCAGTTCATCACCCTGAGCAGCCAGCGGTGGGCCGACGCGGCGATCGAGGCCGGGGAGGACCCGGCCGCCGCCAAGGCAGCCGCCGGGCGTACGACCGCCTTCTACACCGGAGCACCGGAGGACACCACCGGAGCCGAGGCGCCAGCGGAATAATGCGGCGAAAACGTCAGCCGCTCGCCGTACAGTTCCGGCGGTACGACGCCCTGGTCGTACCGCCGAGCTGTGCGGAGGCTGACGTGACGTGGTGGGTGGCGGAAACCGGCCGGACCGGGACGCGCTGATGGTGGCCGTGGACGAGTCCGCCTCGACACGTGCGCCGGCTCGGCCTCCGGGCGGGCTCGCGCCGGCGCTGGCCGTACTCGAATATCACCTGGTCAACTCCCGGCGGACCTGGCGGTCCAGCGCGGTCTCCTCGTTCGTGCTGCCGCTGCTGACCATGGTCGGCTTCGGCCTCGGGGTCGGCGCCTACGTCACCCAGGGTGTGGACGGCGTCGACTACCTCGACTTCCTCGTCCCCGGCCTGATCGCCTCCACCGCGCTCCAGGTCGCGGTCGGCGAGTCGACCTGGCCGGTGCTGAGCAACTTCAACTGGATCCGGACCTACTTCGCGCAGGCCGCCGCGCCGCTGCGGGTGTCCGACATCATCGGCGGACACCTGGCCTTCGTCGCGTTCCGGGTGCTCACCAGCAGTGCGGTGTTCCTGCTGGTGGCGGCGGTGTTCGGCGCGCTGCACTCGGTCTGGGCGCTGGCCACCCTGCCGCTGGTGGTGCTGATCGGGCTGTCCCTGGCCACCCCCGTCTTCGCCTACGCCGCCTGGGTGCCCACCGACAGCTACCTGGCGATCCTGTTCCGGTTCGCGATCATCCCGATGACGCTGTTCGCCGGGGTCTTCTTCCCGGTCGACTCGCTCCCGGTCGGGCTGCGCTGGGCCGCGTACGTGTCGCCGCTCTGGCACGGCGTCGACCTGTGCCGGGCCGCGACCCTCGGCGTCGCGCCGCAGTGGTCGGTCGCCGGTCATCTGCTCTACCTCGGCGCCTGGGTGGTCGGCGGCTGGCTGCTGGCCAGGGTCGCGTTCCGCCGTCGGCTCGTGATCTAGGAAAGGGACACCAGTGGTCAGCCTCGTCCTGCCCCGGTTGATCGGCATCGAGGGCGCCCGCCGTTCGGTCTCGGTGGCCGAACGCAACGTCGCCGCGCTCAAGTCCGCCTACTGGGTGGTGCTGGTCTCCGGCTTCTTCGAGCCGTTGCTCTACCTGCTCTCGATCGGCGTCGGCGTCGGCGCCCTGATCGGCGACCTCACCCTGCCCGGCGGGCAGGTGGTGACGTACGCGGCGTTCGTCGCCCCGGCGATGCTCGCCTCGTCGGCGATGAGCGGCGCACTGTCGGAGACCACCTTCAACTTCTTCGGCAAGATGAAGTACCAGAAGCTGTACGACGGGATCCTCGCGACCCCCGTACGGCCGTTCGAGATCGCGCTCGGTGAGCTGGGCTGGGCGATGATGCGCGGCACCCTCTACTCGGGCGCGTTCCTCGCCGTCATGGTCGCGATGGACCTGACCAGCCCGGTACGGGCGCTCGCCGCCTTCCCGGCCGCGGTGCTGGTCGGGTTCGCCTTCGGTGCGCTCGGCATGGCCCTGTCCACCTTCATGCGTAGCTGGCAGGACTTCGACCTGATGGGGTCGGCCCAGTTCGCCCTCTTCCTCTTCTCCGGCACCTTCGTACCGGCCCAGGGCTACCCGACGGTGCTGCGCTGGATCGTGGAGGCGAGTCCGCTCTACCGGGCGGTGGACCTGGTCCGGGGCATCACCACCGGGACCGGCGGCTGGCTGCGGATGGTCGACGTGTTGTACCTGGTCGCCGCCACCCTCGTGGGCCTGCTCGTCGCGTCCCGCCGGATGGGCCGGATGTTGTACAAGTGAGCTGATCGAATGGATTACCCCGGCTGCCGGTGGGGCAACAGGTGGTGACCACGCCTCACAGACAGGAGGGCCGCCATGGCCTCGGACCGGCCTTCGGACCCGGCAGCGTCGAAGGACGGGCCACCTGTGCCGGCGGACGGGTCGCCTTCGCCGGTCGACGGACCATCCTCCCCGGTCGACGGGCCACCGGCGCCGGATGACGGGCCGTCGAGTCCGGTCCGGCTCTCCGGCACCTCCTGGTGGGCGGCGCTGCGGCGTACGGTCGCCGAGTTCCAGAAGGACAACCTGACCGACCTGGCGGCGGCGCTGACCTACTACAGCGTGCTGTCGATCTTCCCCGGCGTGCTGGTGCTGGTCTCCCTGCTCGGGCTGCTCGGCAAGCAGACCACCGACGACGTGCAGGGAACCATCCGGGACGTGGTCCCGCAGCCGGAGATCCAGCAGATCCTCGACGGCGCGATCAACCAGGTACGCGAGAACAGCGGTACGGCCAGCCTGGCGGCGGTCCTCGGTCTGCTGACCGCGTTCTGGTCCGCGTCCGGGTACATCGGCGCGTTCATGCGGGCGTCGAACGCGATCTACGACGTACCCGAGGGGCGACCGATCTGGAAGACGCTGCCGATCCGGCTCGCCGTGACCGCCGTGATCGGGGTGATGCTGCTGGCCAGCGCCCTGATCGTGGTGTTCACCGGGCGGCTGGCCGAGGTGGCCGGCAACGTGCTGGGGATCGGCGGGGCGGCGGTGACGGTCTGGGACATCGCCAAGTGGCCGGTGCTGTTGCTGCTGGTCACCCTGATGTTCGCGATCCTCTACTGGGCATCGCCGAACGCCCGGCAGGGTGGGTTCCGGTGGATCACGCCGGGCGGGCTGGTGGCCGTGGTGGTCTGGCTGCTCGCCTCGGGTGGACTCGCCCTCTACGTGGTCAACTTCAACTCGTACAACAAGACGTACGGCACCCTGGCAGCCGTGATCGTGTTCCTGGTCTGGCTCTGGCTGACCAACGTGGCGATCCTCGTCGGCGCCGAACTCAACGCCGAACTGGAGCGGGGGAGGGCGATCGCGGCCGGCTACCCGGTGGACAAGGAGCCGTACCTGGAGCTCCGGGACGATCGCACACTGCGCAAGGCTGCGCGTCCGCCGAACGAATGAGTTTTCTTGATCAGGACGCTGCTTTTGCTGGAGAAGACAAAAGTTCGTTCCAGATCTCCTGAAGCTCTAGACAGGTACGCCAGAAGGCTCCTACTGTGTCGGGCACAACACCTCGACGTTGCGTCGATGTGAACAGACCCGACCGGGAGGTGAGTCCACGTGCGTACGGCGGAACCACTCCACCTCCGGTTGCTGCGACTGCTCCGTGACCAGGGAGCCGTCTCCCGCGCCGAACTCGCCGACCGGTTGGAGATGCCCCGGCCGCGCCTGCTCGCCGAGCTGGACCGGTTGGTGAACGCCGGCTACGTCGCCGAGGCGGGGCTCGCCGCGTCACGGGGCGGTCGCCGGTCCACACTGGTCGAACTCAACCCCGCCCTGCGGTTCGCCGCGGTGGACCTGGGTGCGAGTTCGATCGACGTCGAGGTGGTCAACGGCCGCCTCGAACCGGTTATCGCGTACACCGAGGCGAGCGACATCCGCTCCGGCCCCAAGGTTGTCCTGCAGCGGGTCAACGAGCTGCTGCACAAGGCCAAGGTGGAGGGCGCGTACGAGCGGCTCGACGCGGTCGGCATCGGCGTACCCGGCCCGGTGAGTTTCCGGGACGGTGTGCCGGTGTCTCCGCCGATCATGCCGGGGTGGGACCGCTTCCCCGTACGTGAGCTGCTCACCCGCGAGCACAACTGCCCCGCGGTGGTGGACAACGACGTCAACATCATGGCGATCGGAGAACGGCACGGAGGTGTCGCCCACTCGGTGGACGACTTCCTCTTCGTCAAGATTGGCACCGGTATCGGGTGCGGGATCTACCTGACCGGCGAGGTCTACCGGGGCACCGACGGATGTGCCGGCGACATCGGCCACATCCAGGTCGACTCGCACGGTCCGATGTGTTCATGTGGCAACGTCGGCTGCCTGGAAGCGCTGTTCAGCGGCGCAGCCATGGCAAAGGACGCCACGGTCGCGGCTCGCAGTGGCGCATCACCGGTGCTGGCCGAGCGGCTCGCGGCGAGCGGTGCGGTCACCGCCCTGGACGTCGCCGAGGGCGCCGTCGAGGGGGACGTGACCTGCATCCGGCTCATTCGTGACGGCGGGCGCCGGGTGGGCGGAGTTCTCGCCGGCCTGGTCAGCTTCGCCAATCCATCGATGATTGTCATCGGAGGGGGGCTGGCCCAGTTGGGTCACATCCTGCTCGCGGAAATTCGCAGCGTGGTCTACCGGCGGTCGTTGCCGCTGGCCACCGGCAACCTGCCGGTGGTGCTTTCCGAACTCGGCCCACGGGCCGGGGTCACCGGCGCCGCGGTACTCGCCAGCGACGTCGCCTTCGGGGAGGCATTGTGAGCGAGCAAGTCAGCACCGAACAGACAGATTCCGCACAACCCAATATCGTCCTGCGGCTCACCGACGTGGTGAAGACCTTCCCCGGCGTACGCGCGCTCGACGGCGTACAGCTCGAGGTACGGGCCGGCGAGGTGCACTGCCTGCTGGGCCAGAACGGCGCCGGCAAGTCCACCCTGATCAAGATCCTGTCCGGCGCGCACCAGCCCGACTCCGGGCAGGTCGAGTGGCTCGGCGAAGAGGTCAACTTCGCCAACCCACAGGCCGCGATGAAGGCCGGGATCGCCACCATCTACCAGGAACTCGACCTGGTCGACGACCTGTCGGTGGCGGAGAACGCCTTCCTCGGCCACGAGCCGCGTACCCTCGGCTTCGTCCGTCGGGCCAGGATGGAACGTCAGGCCAACGAGATCCTCGGTCGGCTCGGCCACGGCGAGATCCCGTCGAGCCGGATGGTCAGGTCCCTGCCGGCCGCCGGCAAGCAGATCGTCAGCATGGCCCGCGCGCTCTCGCACGACGCCCGGCTGATCATCATGGACGAGCCGAGCGCGGTGCTGGCCCACGACGAGGTCGGCAACCTGTTCCGGATCATCCGCGAGCTGACCGCACAGGGCATCGCGGTCATCTACATCTCGCACCGGATGGACGAGCTGCGCGAGATCGGCGACCGGGTCACCGTACTCAAGGACGGCCGGACCACGGCGGCGAACCTGCCCGCCCGGACCACCCCGACCAAGGACCTGGTCAGCCGGATGACCGGCCGCAACATCGAGTACGTCTTCCCCGAGCGTCCGGCCGCGGCGACCGCCGTCACCGAGGCCACCGAACTGCTCCGGGTCGACGGGCTCTGCCGCGAGGGCGAGTTCGTCAACGTCTCGCTCAACGTCCGCGCCGGTGAGATCGTCGGCATCGCCGGGCTGGTCGGATCCGGCCGGTCGGAGCTGCTGGAGTGCATCTACGGTGCCCGCCGGGCACAGTTCGGCACCGTCACGATGAACGGGCGCAAGCTGCGTTCGGGCAGCGTGGGCGCGGCCGTCAAGGCCGGCATGGGCATGGCACCGGAGGAGCGCAAGAGCCAGGCGCTGCTGCTCGGCGAGCCGATCTACCGCAACGTCACCCTGGCCACGTTCACCCGGTACGCGAGCTTCGGCTTCACCAACGCCGGCAAGGAACGCGCCGAGGCGGAGCAGATCGCCGACTCACTGGAACTGCGCCCGCGCGACGTACGCCGGGCCGTACGCACGCTCTCCGGTGGTAACCAGCAGAAGGTGGTGGTCGGGCGCTGGCTGCTCGGCGACACCCGGCTGCTGCTGCTGGACGAGCCGACCCGGGGTGTCGACGTCGGCGCCCGCGCCGAGCTCTACCAGGTGATCCGTGCTCTCGCCGAGCGTGGGGTGGGCGTCCTGCTGGTCTCCAGCGAGGTGCCCGAGGTGCTCGGCCTGGCCGACCGTGTGCTGGTCATGCGGGAGGGGCGGGTCGTGCGCGAGGCGCCGGCCGGCGAACTTGACGAAGACACTGTGCTCGACCTCGTCATGTCGGGGTCGCTGATGGAAGGTGCGCCAGCATGAGTGACGCGACCGCGACCGCGGTGGCCGAGACCCCGCAGCACGGCGGCGCCACGCCCCCGGCCAAGGGTGGCAAGTGGCGTGGCGACCTGGGCGAGTCGATCACCCGCAACCTGGGCCTGCTGGGCGTACTGGCGCTGCTGATCATCATCGGCGCGGTCACCCAGCCCGACCTGTACGGCGACTCCTCCTGGGTGTGGAGCAACGTCCTGTCGATCCTCCAGCTCGCCTCCGTGGTCGGTGTGGTCACCGTCGGGATGACCTTCGTGATCATCGGCGGCGGCATCGACCTCTCGGCCGGTGCGATCGTGGCGCTGGCCGGGGTGTGGGCCACCACGGTCGCCACCCAGAGCTACGGCGCCGCCGGCATGATCTTCACCGCGATCATCGTCGGTACGGCCGTCGGGCTGGTGAACGGCCTGTTGATCTCGTATGGCCGGTTGGTGCCGTTCATCGCCACCCTGGCCATGCTGGTCGCCGCCCGAGGGCTCGCCGCCCAGATCTCCGGCAAGCAGACCCAGGTCTCGGCGAACACCTTCATCAACGGAATCGCCGCGAACAAGTTCCTCGGCATCCCGATCCTGGTCTACATCTTCGCCGGGGTCGTCGCCGTCGGCTGGGTGCTGCTCAACCGCACCACCTTCGGTCGCCGTACGGTCGCCGTCGGGGGTAACCCGGAGGCGGCCCGGCTCGCCGGAATCAACGTCAAGTGGCACAGCCTGCTGCTCTACGGGCTCTCCGGGCTCTGCTGCGGGATCGCCGCGATCATGCTGACCGCACAGGCCAACTCGGCCCAGGCGGCCATGGGCAACCTCTACGAACTCGACGCGATCGCCGCCGCGATCATCGGCGGCACGCTGCTGAGCGGGGGCCGGGGCACAATCATCGGCTCCGTACTCGGCGTGATCATCTTCGCCACGATCACCAACCTGTTCGCGATCAACGGCCTGCCGGTCGAGGTCCAGAACATGGTCAAGGGCGGCATCATCGTCGCCGCCGTACTGGTCCAGCAATTCCGGTTCAAGTCGGTAACCCAGCTCTTCGCGCGGAACAAGGTCACCACGACCTGAGGCACCGCAACCTCCAGGTGACGCCGCACCCAGGCGCTCGCCGGACCCAACATATCCGCACACCCCCACCATTCAAAGAAAACAGGAGGTCGTTATGACCCAGCAAGCGCGCGACCTGTCGCGCCGCCGGCTGATGTTCGGCGGGGCCGCGCTCGGCGCCGGTGCCCTGCTCACCGCCTGCACCAGTAACGAGGCTTCGGCACCCGAGGGCCAGACCAAGGTCGCCGACGCGTCGGCCGCGGCACCGGGCAAGCCGGTCACCATCGGCTTCTCCGCTCCGGCCGCCGACCACGGCTGGCTCGCCGCCATCACCACCAACGCCAAGGCGCAGGCCGGGCTCTACTCGGACGTCACCTTCAAGACGGTCGAGGCCGGTGCCGACGCACCCGCCCAGCTCGCGGCGCTCCGTACGCTGATCGCGCAGAAGCCGGACGTCATCGTCCTGCTCCCGCACGACGGCAAGGAGCTCAACGCCTTCGGCCTGGAGGCCATGAAGGCCGGCATCCCGGTGGTCAACCTCGACCGGGCGTTCCCGGACGCGCTGGCCTACCGGCTGCAGATCAAGGGCGACAACTACGGCATGGGCGTCTCCGCCGGTAAGTACATCGGCGAGGAGATGAAGAAGAAGAACATCGCCAACCCGATCATCGGTGAGATCCCGGGTATCGACTCGCTGGAGCTGACCCAGGAGCGCTCGGCCGGCTTCAAGGCCGAGCTGGCCACCTTCGGCTTCACCGTGGCCCGGCGGATCCCGGCGGAGTTCACCGCCGACACCGGCCGGGTGGCGGCGTCGCAGCTGCTCCAGGCGCTGCCGAAGATCGACGCGGTCTGGAACCACGACGACGACCAGGGCATCGGTGTGCTGGCCGCCATCACCCAGGCCAACCGCAGCGAGTTCATCATGGTCGGTGGCGCCGGCTCCAAGGCCGCCATCGACGCGATCGCCGCGGACAACAGCGTGCTGAAGGCGACCGTCACCTACAGCCCCTCGATGGCATCCTCGGCGATCACGCTGGCTCGCCTGATCGGACAGGGCAAGGGCATGTCCGACCTGGTCGAGCTGCAGGTCCCGAAGGAGATCACTCTCACTTCGGAGACCATCACCAAGGAGAACGCGAGCACTTACAGCAAGCTCGGGTTCTGATCTAAGGGGAGGCCCACCTTGTCCACTGTAGATAGCGAGCTGCGGGTCGGCATGGTCGGCTACGCGTTCATGGGCGCCGCGCACTCACAGGCGTGGCGCACCGTGAACCGCGTATTCGACCTGCCGACACGAGCCCGGATGGCCCTGATCTGCGGCCGGGACGAGTCGAAGGTGGCCACGGCCGCCGATCGGCTCGGCTGGGACGGGTACACCACCGACTGGCGTGACCTGATCAACCGGGACGATATCGACGTGGTCGACGTCTGCACCCCGGGTGACAGCCACGCCGAGATCACGATCGCGGCGTTGGCGGCGGGCAAGCACGTACTGTGCGAGAAGCCGCTGGCCAACTCCGTGGACGAGGCTCGCGCCATGGTCGCCGCCGCGGCCAAGGCACAGGCGTTGGGCGTACGGTCCATGTGCGGGTTCAACTACCGCCGGGTCCCCGCGGTCACCCTCATGCGTCAACTGGTCGAATCCGGCCGGCTGGGCGTCATCCGGCACGTACGTGCGGTCTACCTGCAGGACTGGATTGTCGACCCGCAGTTCCCGCTGGTCTGGCGGTTGCAGCGGGACAGGGCGGGTTCCGGGGCGCTGGGTGACATCGGCGCGCACATCATCGACCTGACCCAGTACGTGACCGGACAACGGATCACCGGGGTCAGTGCGATCACCGAGACGTTCGTCAAGGAGCGGCCGTTGCCGGCGGAGTCCAGCGGGTTGGCCGCCTCCACCGGTAACGGATCCGTCGCCACCGGTGAGGTGACCGTCGACGACGCCGCCGTCTTCGTGGCGCGGCTCGACGGCGGGGCCCTGGCCACGTACGAGGCGAGCCGCTTCGCGACCGGGCGCAAGAACGCGCTGCGGGTCGAGATCAACGGATCGCTCGGCTCGGTGGTGTTCGACCTCGAACGCCTCAACGAGCTGGAGTTCTACGAGGCCAGCGGCCCGACCGCCGAGCAGGGCTTCAACCGGATCCTGGTGACCGAGGGCGACCACCCGTACATGTCCGCGTGGTGGCCGCCGGGACACATCATCGGTTACGAGCACTCGTTCACGCACGAGATGCGCGACTTCCTGGAGGCGATCGCCACCGGGACCGATCCGACCCCGTCGTTCGCCGACGCCCTCCAGGTCCAGCTCGTGCTGGACGCGGTGGTGCGCTCGGCGGAGCTGGGCTCGTCGTGGACCGAGGTCGAGCCGACGCTCGTCACGGTCGCCGCCTGACCCGGCACCACCCGCATACCCAGTCACATCCACCCGTGGCGGTGCGCCAACACCCCCACCCGACGAGCTTTCCGGGCTGATCAGCGAGGGTCCGGTCGCGGTTGCGCCCCGCGGCCGGAGCAGGGTCACCCGGAGGGCGTACGCACCGCCGGAGTCCGCCAGGACCGCGGCGGCGTACGGAAGTAACGCGGTCGTCCGGTACGGCCGGACCGGGATTCCCCGGTCGTACCGGACGCCCAGTAGCCCGACCGGCCCCGACCCCCGGGGCCGCCCTACCACTACCACCACCACCTGCCCCGACCCCCGGGGCCGCACGATCCGGACGACATTCCCGATGGCTACGCCGTAGCCGCGGGTTCGGCCCGGGGCCCCCGTCCCGGACCGCATCCGATGACAACTACATCAGGGAAGGACTCCGGCTGGCGCGGCGCTTGCGAAATCGCCGCCGTACCAGCCGGCACGACGCGGGGGAGGCAAGGTCGCGACGCCGACCGACCTTGCCTGCCAGCCCCGTCCGCCCGTACCTGCCGGGTTCCGCGAACAACGCCGTTGCCGCCGACTCCGGCGCTGTTCGAGGGACGCCATCCGAGCAGGTCGGGCGGGCGGGGTGCTCTTCCACCACGCCGTTGACTTTCCAGCACGCCAGTATTGATACCGGCGCATCCGTCGAACCCCCACGGATGCCGCCGTGCAGTTCCCCGCGCGAGGAAGGAGCACAACATGCGTACGGGAATCTGGCTGGTGGGCGCACGCGGCTCGGTCGCCGTCACCAGCGTGGTCGGGGCCCTGGCCCTGCGAGCCGGGCTCGTCGAGCCGACCGGCTGCGTCACCGAACTCCCCGCACTGCGCAGCCCGGCCCTGCCGGCCTACGCCGACCTCGTCTTCGGCGGTCACGATCTCGTCCCCACCCCGGTGGTGAAAAAAGCGGAGGCCCTCGCCGCCGCCGGCGTACTGCCGGCCCGGCTGGTGACCGCGCTTCCGGACGAGCTGGCCGCGGTCGAGAACGAGATCCGTCCCGTCCCCACCGCCGAGCGACAGGCCGACGTGATCGCCGCCCTGGTCGCCGACCTGACCAACTTCAAGCACCGCAACCGGCTGGACCGGGTGGTGATGGTGAACGTCTCCGCCACCGAACCCGCCCCGGAACCGGATCCCGCGTACGCCGACCTGGCCGCGCTGGAGAACGCACTGGCCACCGGTGCCACCGTGCTGCCGAACAGCTCCGCGTACGCGTACGCGGCGTTCACCGCCGGTTGCTCCTATGTGGACTTCACCCCGTCGACCGGTGCCCGGCTGCCCGCCCTGGCGGAACTGGCCGCCCGCGAGGGGCTGCCGTACGCCGGGCACGACGGCAAGACCGGCGAGACGCTGGTCAAGTCGGTGCTCGCACCGATGTTCGCGATGCGCAACCTGCGGGTCCGTACCTGGTCCGGGGTGAACCTGCTCGGTGGCGGCGACGGCGCGAACCTGGCCGAACCGGCCGCGAACGCCGCCAAGGCAGCCAGCAAGCAGCGGGTCCTCGGCGAAACCCTCGGGTACGTGCCGCAGGGCAACACCCGGATCGAGTACGTCGACGACATCGGCGACTTCAAGACGGCCTGGGACCTGGTCACCTTCTCCGGTTTCCTCGGCACCGCGATGCGGATGGAGTTCACCTGGCACGGGTGCGACTCGGCGCTCGCCGCGCCGCTGGTGCTGGACCTGGCCCGGCTGACCGCCACCGCGCACCGGACCGGGCGCAGCGGCCCCCTCGGTGAGCTGGCGTTCTTCTTCAAGGACCCGCTCGGTGAGGGCCCGCACTCGCTGCCGGAGCAGTGGGCCACCCTCTGCGCCTTCGTCCGCCAACTCGACGCCGACGCGGCACTGTCGGACGGTCGGGACGGCGACGCTTCGCAGTCCGCCCCGGCACAGGGCTGAGGTGCGGCGACATGCCCTCACTGGGTGACTTCGCCGAACTGGTCCGGGCACCGGCCGCGCTCTCCGTACCCGGAGACGTGGTGGCCGGTGCCGCCGCCGCGGGTGCGTTGGACCGGCGGGTGCCGGGACTGGCCGGTGCCTCGGTCCTGCTCTACTGGGCCGGAATGGCGGCCAACGACTGGGCCGACCGCCATCTCGACGCGGTCGAACGCCCCGAGCGGCCGATCCCGAGCGGCCGGATCTCACCCGGCACCGCGTTCGGGGTCTCCGCCGGCCTGACCGCCGCCGGGCTCGCCCTGGCCGGTCTCACCGGTGGGCGCAGGGCGCTGGCCGTGGCGGTGCCGCTGGCCGGCGCGATCTGGGCGTACGACGTGAAGGCCAAGAACACCGCCGCCGGCCCGGCCGTGATGGCCGCCTGCCGGGGGCTGGACGTCCTGCTCGGGGCGACCGGCGGCAAGCCGCTGCGGGCCGTACCGGCGGCGGTGACGGTGGCGGCGCACACGTACACGGTGACCGAGCTGTCCCGGCGGGAGGTCAGCGGCGCCGACCGTACCCTGCCCCGGGTGACCCTGGCCGGGACCGCCGTGGTGGCCGCCGCCGCCGTGACCGGCCCCCGCCGCACGGGGTGGCGGGCGTGGATCCCGGCGGCGCTGACAGCCTGGTACGTCGGCCAGTACGGCACCGCACAGGCACGGGTCGCCGCCGACCCGGCCGCCGAACGGGTCCGTGCCGCCGTCGGGGCCGGCATCACCGGCCTGCCGGCGTTGCAGGGCGCGCTGGTCGCCCGGACCGGCGCCGGCCTGCTCGGGATGGCGGTCGCCGCCGCGGCACCGGTCGGCCGCCGACTGGCCCGGAAGCTGTCACCGACATGAGCACCGCCGCTCGGCACGGGCCGGCGGGCCCGGCGCGACGGGGGACCCGACGATGACCGGCCTGCGGTTCGGCTACGGCACCAACGGGTTCGCCAACCACCGGCTCGACGACGCCCTGCGGGTCATCGCCGACCTGGGTTACCAGGGCGTGGCGTTGACCCTGGACCACGACCACCTGGACCCGTTCGCGCCCGGCCTGGCGGCCCGGGTGGGCGCGCTCGGGAACCGGCTGGCCGAACTGGACCTGGGGTTGGTGATCGAGACCGGGGCCCGTTACCTGCTGGACCCGTGGCGCAAGCACGCCCCGACCCTGCTCGACGACGACCCGGCGCTGCGGATCGAGTTCCTGCGCCGGGCCATCTCGGTCGGTGCCGACCTCGGTGCCGAGGCGGTCTCGTTCTGGGCCGGGGTACGCCCGACCGCGCTCGACGAGACCAGCGCCTGGGACCGGCTCGTCGCCGGCTGCGCCGAGGTGGTCGACGCGGCGTTCACGGCCGGCGTCACGCTCGGGTTCGAACCGGAACCGGGCATGCTGGTGCCGGACATCGCCGCCTGGTGGCGGCTGCGGCACGCGCTCGGCGCACCGCCCGGATTCGGCATCACCCTCGACATCGGGCACTGCCGGTGCCTGGAGCCGCAACCGGTGCCGGACTGCGTCGCCGAGGTCGCCGCCCACCTGGTCAACGTCCAGATTGACGACATGCGGCGGGGCGTGCACGAACACCTGGAGTTCGGCACCGGCGAGATCGACTTCCCGCCGGTCCTGCGGGCCCTGGCCGACGCCGGCTACACCGGGCTGGTCGCGGTCGAGTTGCCCCGCGACTCGCACGCCGCACCGGCCGTGGCGGCCCGCTCGGTCGACTTCCTGCACACCGCCGCCTGGCAGGCCGAGGTGGCCGTGGAGCAGATCGGCAACACCGTCGGGCGACCGGTCGGTGTGGAAGGGGAGGCGTAATGGAACCGGACCAACTACGGGCGGCGCTCTCGGCCGTACCGGAACCGGACTGGCTGGACCAGGCGGTGCGGCGGGTCGCGACCGAACCGGAGGCGGTCGGTCGGCTCTTCGCCGCCGCCGGCCGGCGGTGCGGCCGGGCCCCGCTGCCGGACGCGCCCGGCTGGACCGCCGACGACGCGGCCCGGGTGCTGCTGCTGACCATGCTGCCGGCCGACCGGGTGGTCGGCCAGGTGGAAACCCTCTACCGGTACGGCGACGCGGCCGAGAAACGGGCCGTCCTGCGGGCCCTGCCGTGGCTGCCGATCGGGGCCGCCGCCGTCCCGCTGCTGCACGACGCGATCCGGACCAACGACACCCGGCTGGTCGCCGCCGCCCTCGGCCCGTACGCCGGGCACCTCGACGCCGCCACCTGGCGCCAGGCGGTGCTCAAGTGCGTGTTCATGGAGGTGCCGCTGGCCGTGGTGGACCGGCTAGACGAGCGCGCCGACGGGGAGCTGGAAATCATGCTCGCCGGGCTGGACGAGGAACGTCGCGCCGCCGGCCGCACCATCCCGGCCGACGCCACCGCCCTGCTCGACCGGCTCCGACCGACGACGAAAGAGGCGTGACATGCGCATCTTCGACCCGCACATCCACATGACCTCGCGGACCACGGACGACTACGAGCGGATGGCCGCCGCCGGGGTCCGCGCCCTGGTCGAGCCGGCGTTCTGGCTGGGCCAGCCGCGTACGAGCGTGGGGTCGTTCGCCGACTACTTCGACTCGCTGGTCGGCTGGGAGCCGTTCCGGGCCAGCCAGTTCGGCATCAAACACTTCGCCACCATCGCGCTGAACCCGAAGGAGGCGAACGACCCGCGCTGCCGGGAGGTCCTCGAACTGCTGCCGCGTTACCTGGACAAGGACAACGTGGTCGCGGTCGGCGAGATCGGGTACGACTCGACCACCCCGGAGGAGGACGAGGTCTTCGCCGCCCAACTCGCCCTGGCGGTCGCATACGACCTGCCGGCGCTCGTACACACCCCGCACCGGGACAAGGCGCGGGGTACGGCCCGGAGCATCGCCGTGGTGACCGAGTCCGGGATCGAACCCGGTCGGGTGGTGATCGACCACCTGAACGAGGTCACCGTCGAGCAGGTACGCGACTCCGGCTGCTGGGCCGGGTTCTCCATCTACCCGGACACCAAGATGTCCCCGCCCCGGATGGTGGAGATCCTGCGCAAGTACGGCACCGAACGGATGCTGGTCAACTCGGCCGCCGACTGGGGCCGGTCCGACCCGCTGCTGACCCGGACCACCGGCGAGGCGATGCTCGAAGCCGGGTTCAGCGACGACGACGTGGACCGGGTGCTCTGGCGCAACCCGATCGAGTTCTACGGCCAGTCCGGCCGGCTCGACCTCGCCGAACTGGAGGGTACGGCCGCCGGACCCGAACCGACCTTCGAGGGCAACTCGATCCTGCGGGGTGGTAGCTGATGCGGCTGCGACATCCGGACGGGCAGACCGTCCACCTGAGCTACTGCACCAACGTCCACCCGGCCGAGGACCTGGCCGGGGTGATCAGCCAGCTCGACACGTTCGCCGAACCGATCCGCCGCCGGCTCGACGCCGACGTACTCGGGTTGGGGCTGTGGTTGGCTGCACCGGTCGCCGCCGGGCTGGCCGCCGATCCGACACTGCGGCGCCGGCTCCGTACGGAACTCGACGCGCGGGGGCTGGAGGTGGTGACCCTCAACGGGTTCCCGTACCGGTCGTTCCAGGCCCCGGTGGTGAAACTGGGCGTCTACCACCCGGACTGGACCTCGCCGGAGCGGCTGGAGTACACCCTGGACCTGGCCCGGGTGCTGGTCGACCTGCTGCCCGACGACGCCGCCCGGGGTTCCATCTCCACCCTCCCGCTGGCCTGGCGTACGCCGTGGACCCCGGCGCAGTCCGGTGCCGCCGCCCGTACGCTCGAACAGCTCGCCGCCGGCCTGGCCTCGATCGCCTGGCAGACCGGGCGGGCGGTCCGGGTCGGTTTCGAACCCGAGCCCGGTTGCGTGGTGGAGAGCACCGCGCAGGCCGCCGCCCAGCTCGCCCGGGTGGACACCGACCGGCTCGGCATCTGCCTCGACCTGGCCCACCTCGCCTGCGCCTGGGAGGAGCCGGCCGAGGCGTTGGAGCAGCTCCGCCGGGCCGGGTTGCCGGTGGTGAAGGTGCAGGTGTCGGCCGCGTTGCAGGCGGACGACCCGGTGGCCGCTGCCGAGCAACTGGGCGGGTACGTCGAGCCCCGCTTCCTGCACCAGACCCGGGGGAGCGGCTGTGCCGGTGCGGCCGATCCGGCCGACCCCGCGTACGCCACCGACGACCTGGACCAGGCCCTGGCCGACGGGCTGCCGGGGGCGTGGCGGGTGCACTACCACGTGCCGCTGCACGCCGACCCGGAGCCGCCGCTGCGGTCGACCACCCCGGTGCTGCGCGGCGCGCTGCGGGAACTGCTCGGTGGCGACAGCGCCGGGTGTGACCACTTCGACGTGGAGACGTACACCTGGGGGGTGTTGCCGGCGGCCCGGCGGCCGAACTCGGACGCCGAACTCGTCGGCGGCATCGCGGCCGAGCTGGCGTTCGCCCGGGACGAGTTGGTCGACCTCGGCCTGACCCCCGTGCCCTCCCCGGTGACGGCATGACTCAAGGAGAGAAAATGGCACCGCTGGTCGTGATCGACGTGGTGGGGTTGACCCCGCGACTGCTCGCCCACATGCCCCGGTTGCGGGCGGTGGCCGAGACCGGGTTCGAGGCGGAACTGGGTACGGTGCTGCCGGCGGTCACCTGCTCGGCGCAGGCCACGTTCCTCACCGGTGTGCCGCCGACCGAGCACGGCATCGTCGGCAACGGGTGGTACTTCCGGGACCTGGGTGAGGTGTTCCTGTGGCGCCAGCACCACGCCCTGATGGGCGGGGAGAAGGTGTGGCAGGCGGCCCGGCAGGAGCGCCCCGACTACACGGTGGCGAACATCTGCTGGTGGTACGCGATGGGCGCGGACGTCAACTGGACCGTCACGCCCCGGCCGATCTACTACGCCGACGGGCGCAAGGAGCCGGACTGCTACACCGACCCGCCGGAGTTGCACGACGAGCTGACCTCGAAGCTCGGCGGTTTCCCGCTGTTCACGTACTGGGGGCCGGGGGCGGGGCTGCCGTCGTCGCGGTGGATCTGCCAGGCGGCGCAGCAGGTGATGGCCACCCACAACCCGGACCTGACCCTGGTCTACGTGCCGCACCTGGACTACGACCTGCAACGGTTCGGGCCGGGGTCGGCGGAGGCGGCGGCTGCCGCGGCGAAGCTGGACGGGGTGCTCGGCCCGCTGCTGGACGCGGCGAAGGCCCGTAACGCCACCATCGTGGCGCTCTCCGAGTACGGCATCACCGACGTGTCCCGGCCGGTCGACATCAACCGGCTGCTGCGCGACGAGGGGCTGCTGCACGTCTACACCCAGGACGGGATGGAGTACCTGGACCCGTGGACGTCGAAGGCGTTCGCGGTCGCCGACCACCAGATCGCCCACGTGTACGTGAAGGATCCGGCCGACGTCGGTGCGGTGGCGAAGCTCTGCGCCGCCCTGCCGGGGGTGGCCGAGGTGCTCGACGCGGAGGGCAAGGCCCGGTACGGCCTGGACCACGAGCGGGCCGGTGAGCTGGTCCTGGTGGCCGAGCCGGACGCCTGGTTCACGTACTACTACTGGCAGGACGACGCGAAGGCACCGGACTTCGCCCGGCTGGTCGAGATCCACCGCAAGCCCGGGTACGACCCGGCCGAGCTGTTCTTCGACCCGGAGGCGCCCGGTGCGGCGAAGCGGCGGGCGGGGGTGGCGCTGGCCCGCAAGAAGCTGGGCATGCGCTACATGATGAGCGTGGTCGGGCTGGACGCGGGAGCGCGTGCGGTGAAGGGTTCGCACGGCCGGCTGCCCGAGGATCCGGCCGACGCCCCGGTGCTGCTCTGCTCGGTGCCCACCGGGGCCGGCGAGAAGATCGCGGCGACCGAGGTCAAGTCGCTGTTGCTGGAGCTGGCCGGATTCGGCGAGCGGGAGCGGTCATGACCGCGACCGCGCCGCTGACCGACGCGGCGGAGTTGCGGAAGCGGTTCGACGCGCAGTTGTCGGCGTTCCTGGGGCGGCAGGACCCGGACTGGCCGGACGGGGCGCCGCGCGGTGTCTTCACCACCCTGCACCGGTTCGTGCTGGCCGGCGGCAAGCGGTTGCGGCCGATGTTCTGCTACTGGGGTTGGCGCGGTGCCGGCGGGGCGGACGACACCCCGATCGTGGTCGCGTCGGCGGCCCTGGAGCTGTTCCACGCCTTCGCCCTGATCCACGACGACATCATGGACGGCAGCGACCGGCGCCGGGGCGAGCCCTCGGTGCACCGGCTCTTCGCCGACCTGCACACCCGTTCGTCGTGGCGGGGCGACCCGGCCTCGTACGGGCGCAGCACCGCCCTGCTCTGCGGTGACCTCTGCGCCGCCTGGGCGGACCAGATGTTCCACGAGTGCGGCCTGAGCGCCGACCAGGTGCACCAGGGGTACGGCGTGTTCGCGAACATGCGTACCGAGGTGATCGCCGGGCAGTACCTGGACCTGGTCTCCGGGGTCGGGGACGGTTCGGTGGCGAGCGCCCTGACGGTGATAAGGATGAAGGGCGCCCGCTACACGGTGACCCGGCCGTTGCAGATCGGGGCGGCGCTGGCCGGTGCCGGTCCGGAGCTGCTGTCGGCGTTCGCCGCTTTCGGTGACCCGCTCGGGGACGCGTTCCAGCTCCGTGACGACGTGCTCGGGGTCTTCGGCGATCCGGCGGTCACCGGCAAGTCGGTCCTCGACGATTTGCGGGAGGGCAAGCCTACGGTGATGATGGCTTTGGCCCGGGGGAGCGCGGACCGGGAGCAGGCGCTGCGGTTGAAGGATCTGTTCGGCAACCCGGACCTGGACCCGGAGGGTGCCGCCGAGCTGCGCGGGATCATCCTCGACACCGGGACCCTGGACCGGATCGAGCAGATGATCCGGGTCCGTACGGACGCCGCGCTGGCGGCGTTGGTCGACGCTCCGGTGTCGGCGCAGGCAAAGGCGCAGCTCGCGGCGCTGGCCGCGGAGGCGACCGATCGGCGCCACTGACAGTAACTTTTTTCTAACTGAGCAAAAGTTTAGTTCCGGAACCCAGAAGCTATGGACACATCTATCTATAGAAATTAGTGTCACTCTGAACACGAAGTTGTTACGTCGATGTAACCGGCGGCGCGGTTAACCCATCGACCGGCGACCCCAGGTGCCCTGCACCGGCGGGGGCGCCACCCGGCGGGAGTGGCATCCCCTCGGGTCGGGTTCAACCGGCTACGGCTCCGGCGCGACGGCGCGCGCCCTGCCTGGCAGTCAACTGCTCAGGAGGGGAAACATCCTTATGTCCACATTGGACGCACCAAGAATCCGACCCGGGCGCTGGCAGACAGCGGGATCAGCCCTGCTACTCGTCGCCGCGACCCTCACCACGGTGGTCACCACCACCGCGGCCCCCGCCCAGGCCCACGCGATCAACGCGGCCGACTTCCAGCAGGTCACCCTGGCCCGTGGCGAGGCCGAGGTCGGCGAGCCGATGACCATCGCGGTCCTGCCCGACCGCTCGGTCCTGCACACCGCCCGCAACGGCACGCTGCGGCGTACCGACGCGAACGGGACCACCGCCGTCGTCGGCACCCTGCCCGTCTACACCCACGACGAGGAGGGGTTGCAGGGCGTCGGGGTCGACCCGGGCTTCGCCACCAACCGGTTCATCTACCTCTACTACGCCCCGCCGCTGTCCACCCCGGCCGGTGACGCCCCCGCGACCGGCACGAGCTGGACCGCCTGGCAGGGCGTGAACCGGTTGTCCCGGTTCACCGTCAACGCCAACTGGACGCTGAACATGGCCAGCCAGGTCAACGTCCTCGACGTCGCCGCCGACCGGGGCATGTGCTGCCACGTCGGTGGCGACATCGACTTCGACGCGGCCGGCAACCTCTACCTGTCCACCGGTGACGACTCCAACCCGTTCGACTCGGCCGGCTACTCGCCGATCGACGAGCGGACCAACCGCAACCCGGTGTACGACGCCCAGCGCTCCGCCGGCAACACCAACGACCTGCGTGGCAAGATCCTGCGGATTAAGGTGAACGCCAACGGGACGTACTCCATCCCGTCCGGCAACCTGTTCGCCCCCGGTACGGCGAACACCCGCCCGGAGATCTACGCGATGGGCTTCCGCAACCCGTTCCGGATGAGCGTGGACAAGACCACCGGTTACGTCTACGTCGGTGACTACGGCCCGGACGCCGGCTCGACCAACGCCAACCGGGGACCGAGCGGACAGGTCGAGTTCAACCGGGTCACCTCGCCCGGCAACTACGGCTGGCCGTACTGCACCGGTACGAACACCACCAGCGAGACGTACAACGAGTGGACCTTCCCGGACGGGCCCGGCAACGCCAAGTACAACTGCACCGGCGGCCCGACCAACAACTCGTTCCGCAACACCGGTCAGACCACCCTCCCGGCGGCCCGCCCGGCCTGGATCCGGTACGCCGGTGACGCCGGCACCCCGCCGGAGTTCGGCGGCGGCTCCGAGTCCCCGATGGGCGGCCCGGTCTACCGCTACAACGCGTCGAACCCCTCCACCACCAAGTTCCCGCAGTCCTTCGAGGGGCAGTTCTTCGCCGGTGAGCTGGGCCGGGGCTGGATCAAGCCGATCCACGTCAACACCGACGGCTCGGTCGGCACGATCGACACCTTCCCCTGGGTCGGCAAGCAGATCATGGACATGGCGTTCGGCCCCGACGGCGCGCTCTACGTCCTCGACTACGGCACCGGCTACTTCAACGGCGACGCGAACTCGGCCCTGTACCGGTTCGACTACATCGCCGGCGGCAACCGGGCCCCGACCGCGGTCGCCTCGGCCAACCGGACCTCCGGCGCGGCGCCGCTCGCGGTGACGTTCTCCTCGGCCGGCTCGTCCGACCCCGAGGGCAGCGCGCTGACGTACTCCTGGGCGTTCGGTGACGGGACCACGTCGACGGCGGCGAACCCGACCAAGACGTACACCGCCAACGGCACCTACAACGCGACCCTGACCGTACGGGACAGCGCCGGTGCCACCGGCAGTGCCAGCGTGATCATCAGCGTTGGCAACACCGCCCCGACGGTGACCATCACCGCCCCGGCCAACGGGCAACTGGTCGCCTTCGGTGACGCGGTTCCGTTCCAGATCACGGTCACCGACCCGGAGGACGGCACGGTCGCCTGCTCCCGGGTCAAGATGACGTACGTGCTGGGCCACGACACCCACGGCCACCAGATCACCTCGGCCAACGGGTGCACCGGGACCATCACCATCCCGACCGACGGTGAGCACGACGACGCGGCGAACATCTTCCCGATCTTCGACGCCGAGTACACCGACAACGGCGGGCTGACCACCCACACCCAGCACATCCTCCAGCCCAAGCACCGGCAGGCCGAGCACTTCAAGACCTCGTCCGGCGTCAACACGTTCACCAAGACCCCGGCCGAGGGTGGCCGGACCGTCGGTGACATCAACAACGGCGACTGGATCGCGTTCGAGCCGTACCGGCTCGCCAACGCCACCTCGTTCAGCGCCCGCGTCTCCTCGGCCGGCGCAGGCGGCACTCTCCAGGTGCGGGCCGGTTCCGCTACCGGCACCGTGCTCGGCTCGGCGACCGTACCGGTCACCGGCGGGTGGGAGACCTTCGTCAACGTCACCGGCACCATCAGCAACCCGCCGTCCGGCACCACCACGCTCTACCTGACCTTCGCCGGCAGCGGCACCGGGGCGCTCTACGACCTGGACGCCTTCACCTTCACCACCGGCACCGGCGGTGGTGGCGGCGGCACCGGCCCGATCAAGGGCCTGGCCGGCAAGTGCCTGGAGGTCGACGGCGGCGCCACCGCCGACGGCACCCAGGTCCAGATCAACACCTGCGCCGGTACGCCGCGCCAGACCTGGACCGTGCAGGGCCAGACCCTGCGGGCGCTGGGCAAGTGCCTGGACATCTCCGGCGCCGGCACCGCCAACGGCACCAAGATCCAGCTCTGGACCTGCAACGCCACCGGCGCGCAGAACTGGGTCCCCCAGGCCGACGGCACCCTGCGCAACCCGACCACGGCCAAGTGCCTGGACATCTTGAACGGCAGTTCGGCAGACGGTCAGAACGCCCACCTCTGGGACTGCATCACCACCGCCGCCAGCCAGAAGTGGACCCTCCCGTAACCCCACCGCCCTGATGGAGGAAAGGGCCCTTCCGATCGTTGTCCGACGGAAGGGCCCTTCCCGACTCGCCCTAGGGAGAGCACCGATGCGCAGACTCCTGCGACCCGTCCTCGGTACGGCCATGGCGGCGCTCGCCGTCCTGGCCTGTACCACGCCCGCCACCCCGGCCAGTGCCGCCGACGCCCCGTACGACGTGCTGGTCTTCTCCAAGACCGCCGGCTTCCGGCACGACTCGATCGCGGTCGGCACCCAGGCCATCCGCGAACTTGGCGCGGCGAACAACTTCACCGTCGCCGCCACCGAGGACGCCAACGCGTTCACCACCGCCAACCTTGCCCAGTACGAGGCGGTGATCTTCCTCAACACCACCGGTGACGCCCTCAACGCCGCCCAGCAGACCGCGTTCGAGTCCTACATCCGCAGCGGCAAGGGCTACGTCGGGGTGCACGCCGCCGCCGACACCGAGTACGACTGGTCGTTCTACGGCAACCTGGTCGGCGGCTACTTCGCCTCGCACCCGGCCATCCAGCAGGCCAACATCAGGGTCGAGAACCGGGCCACGGCGGCGACCGCCACCCTGCCGCAGACCTGGACCCGTACCGACGAGTGGTACAACTACCGCACCAACCCCCGGTCCACCGCGCGGGTGCTGGCCAACCTCGACGAGTCGTCGTACTCCGGCGGCGGCATGGGAGCCGACCACCCGATCTCCTGGTGCAAGACGTACGAGGGTGGCCGGTCGTTCTACACCGGCCTCGGCCACACCCAGTCGACGTACGCGGAGTCGGCGTTCCGGGCGCACCTGCTCGGCGGCATCCGGTACGCGGCCGGCACCTCCAAGGCCGACTGCCGGCCCGAGACCGGCTACACCGCCCTCTACAACGGCTCCACCACCGGCTGGTCGCAGGCCGGTCCGGGCAACTTCACCAACACCGACGCCACCCTCACCTCGGTCGGCGGGATGGGGCTGTACTGGTACAGCGCCAAGCAGTTCTCGTCGTACTCGTTGAAGCTGGACTGGCGGCTCGCCGGTGACGACAACTCCGGTGTCTTCATCGGCTTCCCGGCCTCGACCGACCCGTGGTCGGCCGTGGACAACGGGTACGAGATCCAGATCGACGCCACCGACGCGGCCGACCGGACCACCGGTGCCGTCTACACCTTCAAGTCGGCCGACATCGCCGCCCGTGACGCGGCGCTGAACCCGGCGGGGGAGTGGAACAACTACGAGCTGCTGGTCGAGGGTGAGCGGCTGCGGATCTACCTCAACGGCGTACTGATCAACGACTTCACCAACACCAACCCGGTCCGCTCGCTGGCCGGCTACATCGGCCTGCAGAACCACGGTACGGGCGACGACGCGTCGTTCCGCAACGTACGGATCAAGGAGCTGGGCGGCACCGAGCCGCCGCCCACCGGCAACACCACGGTCCAGGCGGAGGCGTTCACCTCGACCGGTGGCGTGCAGGTGGTCGGCAAGGCCGGGGCCAACGGTGGCTCGACCATCGGCTACATCGACAACGGCGACTGGGCCGCGTACAACGGGCAGAGCCTGACCGGGGTCACCTCGTTCCGGTCCCGGGTCGTCTCCGGCGGCGCGGGCGGCACCATCCAGGTCCGCACCGGCTCGACCACCGGCCCGATCCTCGGCTCGGTCGCGGTGCCGAACACGGGCGGCTGGGAGACGTACGCCGACGTCACCACCACCCTGTCGAACGTTCCCACCGGTACGCAGAACCTGTACCTGACCTTCACCGGGGGCGGTACCGGGCTGTTCGACGTGGACGACTTCACCCTGGTCCGCAGCAGTGGCGGCGGCACGGGCACCGGCCCGATCGTCGGCCTGGCGAACAAGTGCCTGGAGATCGACGGCGGCGGCACCGCCGACGGCACCCAGGCCCAGATCAACACCTGCACCGGTACGGCACGCCAGACCTGGACCGTGACCGGGCAAACGCTGCGGACGCTGGGCAAGTGCCTGGACATCTCCGGTAGCGGCACCGCGAACGGGACCAAGATCCAGCTCTGGACCTGCAACGGCACCGGGGCGCAGAACTGGGTCCGCAACGCCGCCGACAGCTCGCTGCGCAACCCGGCGTCGGGCAAGTGCCTGGACGTGTTGAACAGCAGCTCCGCCGACGGCCAGAACGTGCACCTCTGGGACTGCCTCGGCGTCGCCAGCCAGCGCTGGACCCTGCCGGCCTGAGTGACGCCGGACCGTTCCGGCCTGAATGAGTCGGGAAGGGCTCCTCGTTGTCGAGGGGCCCTTCCTTGCATCCGGGGGCGGGGCCTAGAGTGGCTCCTGGCGACCTTTGGAGACCACCGGTGAGCAGCGGGAGGCGCAACCCGCTCGCCCAGGGTGCGTACGCACGCACCGGTCCCGCCTCCACCGGTATGCCGTACGGCCGGACCGGCCCCCCTCGCGCCCGTCCACGGACACCGCCGCCGCGGTGCCCGTCGGGAATCCCAGGTATCCAACAGGGGAGAAGGACAATGGCGCGACCCATCACGCTCTTCACCGGCCAGTGGGCCGACCTTCCGTTCGAGGAGGTCTGCCGGCTCGCCTCCGAGTGGGGCTACGACGGCCTGGAGATCGCCTGCTGGGGCGATCACTTCGAGGTCGACAAGGCGCTCGCCGACGAGTCGTACATCGAGCGCAAGAAGGAGACCCTGGCCAAGCACAACCTCCAGGTCTTCACGATCTCCAACCACCTGCTCAGCCAGGCGGTCTGCGACCACCCGATCGACGAGCGGCACCAGGGCATCCTGCCGGCCAGGATCTGGGGCGACGGCGAACCCGAGGGCGTACGCCAGCGGGCCGCCGAGGAGCTCAAGGACACCGCACGGGCAGCCGCGAAGCTCGGGGTGAAGACGGTCGTCGGCTTCACCGGCTCGTCGATCTGGCACACCCTGGCCATGTTCCCGCCGGTCCCGCCGTCGATGATCGAGAAGGGGTACGAGGACTTCGCCAACCGGTTCAACCCGATCCTCGACGTCTTCGACGAGGTCGGCGTACGGTTCGCGCACGAGGTCCACCCCAGCGAGATCGCGTACGACTACTACACGACCAAGCGGACCCTGGAAGCGATCGGGCACCGGGAGGCGTTCGGGCTCAACTGGGACCCGTCGCACTTCGTCTGGCAGGAACTCGACCCGGTGAACTTCATCTTCGACTTCGCCGACCGGATCTACCACGTCGACTGCAAGGACGCCAAGGTACGCACCGGCGACGGTCGGCGGGGCCGGCTCGCGTCCCACCTGCCCTGGGCCGACATGCGCCGGGGCTGGGACTTCGTCTCCACCGGTCACGGCGACGTGCCCTGGGAGGACTGCTTCCGCGCGCTGAACGCGATCGGCTACGACGGCCCGATCTCGATCGAGTGGGAGGACGCCGGCATGGACCGGCTCGTCGGCGCCCCGGAGGCGCTCCAGTTCGTCCGCCGGCTCGCCTTCGACGCACCCGAGGCGGCCTTCGACGCCGCCTTCGCCAGCAAGGACTGACCGTACGGCCACGGACACGGCGGTGGGCCGGTCGCCTGACGGCGGCCGGCCCGTGCCGTACCCGGGGTGGTTCGGAAGAGACCCTGTCGTACGGGCCCTCCCGCTATTGGGTCAGAACGAGGCGCTGCCCGTTCCGGTCCCGGACGGCTTGATCCCGGTGGTCGGGGTCGCCCCGACACCGGTTGACGTCAACTCGGTGGTGGTGCCGTTGGTCGTCGTACCCGGGCTCAGCTTCTCGCCCAGCCGGGTGTGGCTGAGGCGGTCCTTGCCCTCGGCGTAGAGCCGATTGGCCTGGGCCTGGGCAACTCCCGCAGCTTCCTGCACCGTCGGGTGGTCGAGAACCTTACGGCCCTTGATGACCAGCTCTTCGTACTTCTCCCGGCCGGCGCGGGCGCCTAGGACGAAACCCGCTGCCAGCCCGCCGATGAACCACAGCTTTCCGCGCATGGCGGCTCCTTTCGTGCCTGACGCGCCGTTGCGCCCTCCGAGGTCCGGATGGGCAACTGCGTCGCGCTTGCGTCGTCTGTGCTCAAGTACCTACCCATCCTCCTCGAAGGTCATGCCTGTCCGCGGCAGGCACGACATTTTGCCTGCATGTCGGGGTGCACTGTTTCGCCGAGAACCCCGTAGCGCGGACCCCCGGGAAGTCCTGTACTCTTATGCCGTCGCGAGGCGCCGGGGAGATCAGAACCGGCAACAAACGATCCCCCGTAGCTCAATTGGCAGAGCAGCCGGCTGTTAACCGGCAGGTTTTTGGTTCGAGTCCAAACGGGGGAGCTTTCCCCACAATCCCGCCCGTCGGCCCTGCCGGCGGGCATCGTCGTATCCGGGGAGATGCGGCGGGGGTGAAGATGAGGGGAATCCGCAACCGGACCGTCGGCACACTGGTCGCCGTCGCGGTGGTGCTCGGCTGGCTGGCGATCACCGGGTTCGCCGCCCCGTTCAGCGGACGGCTCGACGACGTCGCCACCAACGACAACGCCGCCTTCCTGCCGGCCGACGCGGAGGCGACCCACGCCGACAGGTTGGCCACCGGCTTCATCGACCGGCAGACCACACCCGCGCTGGTCGTCTACGAACGGACCAGCGGGATCACCGACGCCGACCGGCAGCGGATCGCCGCCGACGCGGACCGGTTCGCCCAGGTACCCGGCGTGATCACCCCGCTGCCGCCACCGGTGCCCAGCGGGGACGGCCAGGCGGTCCAGCTCATCGTCCCGCTCGACTCCAGCGGCGACGGCGGCGACCGGATCCACCGGGCCGTCGACGCCATGCGGGGGATCACCGGGCCGGGCGCCGACGGACTGCTCGTCGAGGTCGCCGGACCGGCCGGACTCCTCGCCGACCTGGTCGCGGTCTTCTCCTCGATCGACGGGCCGCTCCTGCTGGTCACCCTCGTCGTGGTGCTGGTGATCCTGCTCATCGTCTACCGCAGCCCGGTGCTCTGGATCTTCCCGCTGCTGGCCGCCGGGGTGTCGTACATCGTCGCCACCCTGCTCGTCTACGTCCTCGCCGACAACGACGTGATCAAACTCAACGGGCAGGCGCAGGGCATCCTCACCGTGCTCGTCTTCGGCGCCGGCACCGACTACGCCCTGCTGCTCATCGCCCGCTACCGGGAGGAACTGCACCACCACCCCCGTACGATCGACGCCATGATCGCCGCCTGGCGCGGCGCCGGACCGGCCATCTTCGCCTCCGGGACCACGGTCATCGCCGGCCTGCTCTGCCTGCTCCTGTCCGACCTCAACTCCAACCGGGCACTCGGCCCGGTCACCGCCGTCGGCGTCGGCGTGACCCTGGTGGTCATGCTCACCTTCCTGCCGGCGATGCTGCTGCTAGGCGGCAGGTGGGCGTTCTGGCCCCGGGTCCCGCACGCCGGCACCACCGACCGCTCCGGCGGCCTGTGGCGGGCCATCGGCCGGTTCGTCGGCCGCCGCGCCCGATGGGTCTGGCCGATCACCGCCGCCGGGCTGGTCGCCCTCGCCGCCGGCCTGACCCAACTCGGCGGCACCACCCTCGGCCAGGCCGACCTGTTCACCGAACAGACCGACTCCGTCGACGGGCAGCGCATCATCGACCGGCACTTCCCCGGCGGCCTCGGCAGCCCCGCGACGATCTTCGTCGCCGCCGACACCGCCGACCGGGTCGCCGAGGTCGCCCGAGGCGTCCCCGGCGTGGCCCAGGTACAGCCCCTGACCGTCGCGCCCGGCGCCGGTGGCCAGGCCGACCCGTCCGCCGGTGCGTCGGCGCCACCCAGGGTCGTCGACGGCCGGATCCAACTCGAGGCGACCCTGACCGAGGAGGCCGACAGCCTGGCGGCGCGGGACACCGTACGGCGGTTGCGGGTCGCCGTGCACGCCGTGCCCGGTGCGGGGGCGGTGGTCGGCGGGTTCACCGCGATCAACATCGACACCAGCGACGCCGCCGACCGGGACCAGAACGTCATCATCCCCACCGTCCTCGGGGTGATCGCCGTGATCCTGGCCCTCCTGCTCCGCTCCCTGCTCGCCCCGCTGCTGCTCATCGTCACCGTGGTGCTGTCCTTCGCGGCCACCCTGGGACTCTGCGCGGTCCTGTTCACCCACGGCTTCGACTTCCCCGGCGTGGACGCCTCGTTCCCGCTGTTCGCCTTCGTCTTCCTGGTCGCCCTCGGCGTCGACTACAACATCTTCCTGATGAGCCGCGTACGCGAGGAGTCCGCCAAGTACGGCACCCGCCAAGGCGTACTGCGTGGACTCTGCGTCACCGGCGGGGTGATCACGTCGGCCGGGTTCGTACTGGCGGCGACCTTCTCGGCGCTCGCCGTACTCCCGTTGGTGATCCTGGTGGAACTCGGCCTGGCGGTCGCCCTCGGCGTCCTCATCGACACCATCGTGGTCCGCTCCCTGCTGGTCCCGGCGCTGGCCTACCACATCGGACCGGCGATCTGGTGGCCCAGCAAACTGCAACGGGTGGACCCGGGCGAGCCGCCCGAGGACCCTGACTACCATGCCCGCCATGCCCGCTGAAACCGACGTGGTGATCGTCGGAGGAGGACTCGCCGGACTCGCCGCCGCCCGCCGACTGCACCGGGCCGGCGTACCCTGGCTGCTCGTCGAGGCCGCCGACCGGCTCGGCGGCCGGGTCGCCACCGACCACGTCGACGGCTACCTGCTCGACCGGGGCTTCCAGGTGCTGAACACCGCCTACCCCCGGCTCGGTACCCTGCTGGACGTCGACACCCTGAAACTCGGGTACTTCAGCTCCGGGGTCCTCGTCCGCCGCAACGGACACCTGCACCGGCTCGCCAACCCGCTGCGCGACCCGATCGCCGCACCGCTGTCCGCGTCGGCGGACGTCGGCACCTTCACCGACCGGCTCCGGCTGGCCGCGCTCGCCACCACCTGCGCCGCCACCCCCGTGCACCGGCTGCTCGACGCCCCCGAGGTCACCACCGAACAGGCCCTGCACCGGGCCGGGCTCTCCGACCGGATCATCGAGGAACTCCTCCGGCCGTTCCTGTCCGGCGTACTCGCCGATCCGGCCCTGGAAACCTCCAGCCACATCAGCGCACTGATCGCCCGAACCTTCGTCCGGGGCAGAATCGGCGTACCGGCGGGCGGGATAAGTGACCTGCCGGCGGCGATCGCCGCACCGCTGCCCCGTACCCTGCTGCGCCTCGGCACCCCGGTCAGCGCTGTCGGACCCGGCCTGGTCCGCACCCCCGCAGGCGACATCCGCTGCCGGGCCGTCCTGGTCGCCGTCGATCCGGGTACGGCAACCGCCCTGCTGCCCGCCCTCGGCCCCGTACGCACCCGCGCCCTCACCACCTACTACCACGCCGTCGACCGGCCACCACTGGACGAGCCGATCCTGCTGCTCGACGGCGACCGGCGCGAACTTGTGGCGAACACCGTCGTGATCAGTCGCGCCGCACCCACGTACGCCCCACCCGGCCGGCACCTGGTGAGCAGTTCCGTGGCCGGGCCGAACCCGCCACCCGAGCCCCTGGTCCGGGCCGAACTCGGCCGGCTCTACGGCTGCCGGACCGACGACTGGGAACACCTGACCACGATCACCCTGCCGGCGGCCCTGCCGGCGGCCCCGCCGAACCAGGGCCGGCTGCGGCGGCCGGTCAACTTGGGCGAGGGTGTGTTCGTGGCCGGTGACCACCGGGACAGCCCGTCGATCCAGGGCGCCCTGGCCAGCGGCTGGCGGGCCGGCGCAGCGGTCGTACGCCACCTGACACCGGCGGTCTGAGCCGTCCGTACGGTGTCGGTCGGCGCTGTTATTCTCGCGGTGCCGGCCTGTTCGGGGGTCGCGACGGGTAGTTGCTTCGTACCCGTCAGCGGTCGGCGGACGCGCAGGCACGCGGGTTACCATTCCCGCACCACAAGGGGTGGTAGCTCAGCAGGTTAGAGCAGGGGACTCATAATCCCTCGGTCGCGGGTTCGAGTCCCGCCCGCCCCACGTACTCCCTTGACCTGTGCTTCTCCGGGACATACCGACCGTTGTGTGAACCGGGGTCGGACGACTGTGATGGACAAGGCTGCTCGTGATCGGCATCGCCTACCCGTGATCCCGGCTCGGGGTGTACTACCGTCATGGGCGTGGACGATCGCGAGGCTGTGCCGGGGTACGAGCCGCTCACCTTGCGGCGTCTTGGTGCTTTGATCACCGACTCGGACGAGACACGGCGGTGGCGACTCATCGCTGAGTTCCTCGAAGAGCACCGCTGGGAACCGGTCGAGACGCGGAGCGCCCTGCTGAACGAGGAGCCAGCGGCGACCGGTGATGAGCACTGGGATGTGTTCCTCGCGGCTCTGGCAGAACATCTCGCGGCCAAGGACGGGCGGGGTGCGCCGGCCTGGGTGGAGACGAGATCGCTACGGCGGCTGTGGTTTCCGTTCAATACTCGGGCAGCGCGGGTCGATGCATTGGTGCATGCGCCGGCGGCATTTCGGCGGCGTGGTGTGTATCTCGCGGCCCAAGAATTGAACGTTGCATGAGTGCCGACGACCCGCTGTTGGACCGGGCAGCGATCGAGGATGCATTGCGTCGGTTGGGCGATCGGCTGGCCCGGCGTGGCGTGGTCGCGGATCTCTACATCTTTGGCGGCGCGGCGATGGCCCTGGCATACGACGCACGCCGGGCGACCCGTGACATTGACGCAGTGTTCCAGCCACACGGCGTTGTGCTGGACGAGGCCCACGCGGTCGCCGACGAACTCGGGTTGCCGCGCTGGTGGCTCAACGAGCAAGCGAGCGCGTACGTCGCGCCCGGCGGTGATGCGACTGCACCTCGCGTTTTCGATCATCCAGGGCTGCGGGTGTCGGCCGCGTCTCCCGAGCACTTGCTGGCAATGAAAGTGCTCGCCGCGCGGCGCCGTGATGCCGAGGACATCCGGTTCCTGGTCGAGCACCTCCGGCTGACCGGTCCCGATGAGGTGCTGGCGCTGTGTGCCGAGATCTTCCCCGAAGAGGAGGTCCCGGGTCGGGCTCGTCTGGTACTCGATGACGTGTTTGGCGATCAGTGAACTTCTTATCGACCACCCCTCGGTGCCCGTGACCTGCTCGAACGCAACGGCAAAAGATCACCGGTGATGGTTGCGGTGTGGTTCGTACGGTGGTGCCTCCGGCCCACTTGTTGATCTTCGATGCGAACCCGGCCAGGCCACCCGCTTGAGGTACAATTTTCTGTACTTGCCCTGGAGGTGGTCATGCGGACCGTGAACTTTACACAGCTACGGCAGAACCTGGCCGCCGAACTCGACAGCGTGATCAACGACGCGGAGGAGGTGGTGGTGACCCGGTCGGGCCACGATCCCGTGGTGATCGTGCCGCTTGCGGAGTACGAGTCGATGAAGGAGACCGAGTACCTCCTGCGCAGCCCAAGCAACGCTGCCGCTCTGCGCCGATCGATGGCGGAGCTCGAAAAGGGCGACGCGGCGGAAAGGGATTTGATCGACCCGGCCACCGTACGGGACGTCGCATGAAGCTGGTCTTCACCGCGACGGCGTGGAGCCAGTATCTCAGCCACACAGACCGTAAGTTGGTCAAGCGCATCAATGACCTCATCGCGGACGTGATGCGCAACGGATACGAGGGCATCGGCAAGCCGGAGCCCCTTCGGGGGGAGCTGTCCGGCTTCTGGTCCCGGCGGATCGATCGCGAACACCGGCTGGTGTATCGGATCACCAAGGACGACGTCGAGATCGTCGCCTGCCGTTACCACTACGTTGACCGGTAGCGGACTGGACTGGAACCAGGAGCATCGGTCGTCTGGCCACCGAACCTTGGGACGCGAGAACTGAGGCTTCGTAGCGGCAGCGACTCACCGGCGATGGTCGTCATTTGGTTCGCATGGTGGTGCCTCCGGCCCACCGACCAGAAGCTGTTGTGACCTGCTGCTACGCGGAATGTTCGATGTCCACGACGCGCCCGGTCGGCAGTTCTCCTCGGATCCCGCCCGGTGGTTCGGCTTCGGGAGCGGATGTGACCAATCCGCTGTCCCAACCAGTCATCACAGATTGGAGCCCACCAGACCACGGGAGCGAATCTTGGACCAGAATCTGCGACTGCTGTTCGACCGCGCCTTGGCTGACGAGCCCGAACCGCCGGGTGACCTCGCGGGCCAGGCCATGGCCACCGGTACCGGCCTGCGTCGCCGCCGACGGCGGGTGATGGCAGCGGGTATGGCGGGTGTGGCGACCATCGCCGCGTTGGCGGTGGTGAACGTGACCGCATCGCCGGAACGTTCGGCACCACCGACGCCGGTGCAAGCGGGGTTCGGGATGCTGCTGAACCCGGCGTGCGAATCACCGGTTCGGGACACGGCAACCGATGTTTCGATCTTCCTGACCGCGGGCGTCACCGATCAACAGCGCACCGCGGTGCACCGGATACTGGACGCGGATCCGGCGGTCCGGACCCTGACCTTCGAGAGCCGCGACGAGGCGCTCGCCAGGTACCGGAAGATATTCGAGGACGCGCCGGAGCTTGTCGCCGCCGTCAAAGCCAGCCAGCTTCCGGAGTCGTTCCGGATCAAGCTGACCGAACGGTCGCGGTACGGGAGTCTGGTGGCCCGTGTCGGGCGCGAGCCCGGGGTCGACGAGATCGTCGGCAGCGAGTGCCCCGTCGGCACGAGCGTCTCGACGGCCAACTGATGGCAGAAACGTGGAACCCTCCGGTCGAGGGGGCGCCCCGGGAAATTCGGCAGGGTCTGGTGACCCGGTGGGGTGCGGCTCGGCGGCGCGAGCAGACCGCCCGGCAGGCGGAGTTCACGGCGTTCGTCGTGAGTGCGTCGCCGAGGCTGCGGCGTACGGCCTATCTGATGTGCCGCGACTGGCACCTCGCACAGGACCTGACCCAGATCACCTTCGCGAAGATGTACGCGACCTGGGGCAGGATCCGGCACACCACGAATCTCGAGGCGTACAGCCGCCGTGTCCTGATGAACGCCGTCTTCGACCAGAAGAAGCGGCGCAGCGACTCCGAACTGGTACTCGCCGAGCTACCCGAGGCGCCGAACCAGTGGCATCACGACACCGCCGAACTGCATGTCACCCTGCTACGGGCGCTGGCTACCCTGCCCGTTCGCGACCAGGCCATCGTGGTGCTCCGGCACTGGGAGGATCAGAGCGTCGAAGCCGTGGCCAGCATCCTCGACGTCTCCGTGTCGGTGGTCAAGACACAGAATGCCCGTGCGCTGACCAGGCTGCGGGCGTTGCTCGGCGAGGACTTCGTACGCATCTGACAGCACGTGGCGGGCTCGCCCGCCGTGGTGGCCACGGTTCAGCCCTGCTCGCCGTCGGGGCGCAACTGTCGTTGGGCGATCAGACCCGCCACGGCGGCGAGTACGCCACCGCCGAGGATCACCGGCCGGGTGCCGTCGACAAGGAAGTCGGCGCTGCCGATGCTCACCTGTCGCTGGCCGATGACCGTCACCAGCAGCGGCGTCAGGACCACCGAACACCCCAGGACCACCTTCAGCATCGACTGGTAGAGCGCGTTGACCCGACCACGCATCGAGTCCTCCACCCGGATGCCGATGATGGTGACACCGGTCAGAAACGCGGCCCCGGCGCAGGCACCCGTCAGCACCACGGCCGGTAACGCGACCGCGAGGTGTGGGGAGAGCGCCACCAGGACGAGCGCGCCACCGGCGGCGACGATCGCGAGGCCGAACAGCCTTTCGTGCGACAGGCGGCGGGCCAGCCCGGGCGCCCCGAGGATGCCGACCACCAGTCCGAGAAACGCGGCGAGCAGCAGCAGCCCGAAGGCGGCCTGGCCACCGAGCAGGCTCAGTGCGTACGGCTGGGCCGAACCGACCACGGCGCCGGCGGCGGCGAGCGCGCCCATCATGCCGATCAGCAGGCCCCGGACGACCGGGGTGCCGCGCAGGTAGCCGACGCTGTCGCGCAGCATGGCGCCCAGACCTGGACCGGGTGCGGGGGCGGGGTCGGTACCGGTCACGATCCGGAGCGGATCGCCGTTGTGCCGGCCGTGATCCGTCGGCGGGACGGATCCCGACAACTCGGGCAGGAGAGTGGTGATCGAGGTGGCGCTGGCCAGGTAGAACAGGGCCGCGACGACGATGGCGAGCCGGGTCAGCCCATTCATGCCGATCACGTCGGAGGGCAGGCCGAAGACGGTGCCGGCCCCGGTGATCAGGGTGAACAGACCACCGCCGACCAGAATCGTGATGCCGTACGTCATGACCAGGCCGAGCTGGGCCGCCGGGGCGAGCTGCTCCGGACGCCGCAAAAGGCGGGGCAGCGAGGCATCCTTCGACGGGATCCACATGGTCGTCGCCACCTGGACGAGGAAGCCGCCGACCAGGATCCACCAGTAGGTGTTCACCACGGCGATCGACAGGAGGAGCGCGCAACGGGCCAGATCGGCGACGGCCATGACCGTACGCCGATCGAACCTGTCCGCGACCAGCCCGGCGATCGGCGCGAACAGCAGACCGGGCAGCAGGTTCGCGAACAGCACACCGCTGAATGCGAAGTTCACCCCGGCGGCGCTGGTGGCCAGGGTGCTGGCCAGCGCGGCGAGCCCGGACAGAGCCAGCCAGTCCCCCGAACTGCACAGACCGGTGACGATCAACAGCCGGCGGAACGCCCGCAGCGCCAGGACCTCCCGGACGGAGGCCAGCGCGGGCGCGTCAACTTGCCCCGAGGTGTCCGTATCCCCAGCTACAGGGCCCTGCTCAGCGCTAATCGGCACCTGCGCACGTTAGACCGGCGCGGTTCGTAGGGCAAAGATCCCCGCCCGTGTGCGCCCCCGCCGTCTCATCGACAGGTGGGGGCGCACACTGCAGGTCAGCCTTCGGTGATGGTGAAGACCAGCGGTCCGCCGGGCACCGGCTCGCTGGCGGGGTCGCCGAGCACGCCGTAGCTGGTGGTGTGCTCGGCCACGTCGGTCAGGGTGAAGCCGATCCTGTACTCGCCGACACCGAGGCCGTACCAGCCCAGGTAGAGGTAGTCGGTGAGGGTGCCGTCCTCGGCCTGATCTCCACTGCCCCACGACTGGTAGACGACGTTGCCGTCAGCGTCGTAGACATAGGTGGTGGCGATACGGGCCGGTGCGATCTTCAGCGCGGCGGAGACCGTGAGCTCGACCGGCGGCATGTTGCTCAGCTCACTGGCCGGCGCCGTCGTCGGGCTGAGGGTCGCGCCCAGGGCCGTGGGGGGTTCGGTGCTCGCCACGCGGGTGATGCTGAACTGCGGGTCGGGGGCGCCGAACATCGAACCGTACAGCGCCGCATTGCCGGCCCCGTCGACGATCGTGACACCGGTCAGTGAGCATTGCGCGGTGCCGGTGCTGACCCGTACGGCGACGGCGACGCGACCGTCCGGCTTGGTGACCGCCTCGGCCAACTGCCCGCAGCCGGCCTCGAACCAGAAGCGGAGGGACGCCACACCACGATGTGCGCCGGTGACTGCCATGGAGAGCTCGACGACCGCGTCAGCGCGCCAGTTGTCGACCTCGCTGGGGGAGACGACGAAGTCGCTCGCCTGCACCGTCGAGTTGGACGTCACGGTGATCGACGGCACCGTGGGGTTCTGGTAGGTCGTACGAGCGCCGGCGTTGTTGAACAACACGAGCTGCGTGAGCCGCCAGTTGCCGGGGTTGGCACCGGACGGGAGCGTCACCGGGACGGTGCACGCCACGCGGTTGGCTTCCTCGCCGCCGCCGGCGTACGCACCGCCGCAGGTGATGGCCCCCGAGTTGTCGGGCTCCCGCTCCCAGGTGAACGGCGTCGTCACGCTCTGGCCGCCCGGGCCGGCGACCTTGAGTGTGCCCTTCCAGAAACCGGCGCCGTAGTCCTGGACAGTGAGGTCGTAGGGGTAGGCGACCGGCTCGTCGCTGACGTAGAGGAAAGGCTCGCGGTTGGCCAACCGGATCTCCTCGATCGTGGGGCCGGACGCGTCGACCAGGGTCTGGGCCGCGAACCGGGAGCCGGGGAGCGCCTGCAGCTTGGCGCCGGATACGGTCGCCTCCCGCTCGCCGGCCACGATGGTGACCTTGGTGACCTCCCAGGTCGTGGTCGCCGCGTCGGAGTAACGCGGCACCCGGAAGTCGTAGGCGTAGGTCGACTCCTGAGGCGTGCCGGAGACGAAGGCGGCGTCCTCCCAGATCGAGTCGAAGACGTAGTTCGCGATGCGCTCGTGGCCAACCAACTCGCCGGTCACCGTGCTGCGCGTGCGGAGGGTGACCACACCCCGGACCGTCTCGGCGTCGGGTTCGGTGTTGGTGACGGTGAACGTAAGCCGGTTGGACACGGAACCCTGGGTCGCGTCGATGGTGGACTGCGCGAAGGAGAGCGCGGACAGCGTCAGTCGTGGGGTGGCGGCGTGTGCCGCCGCGCTGCCGAGGACCGTGGTGGAGGCGGCCAAGGCGAGCGTCAACGTCCCGCGGAGGAATCCGCGAGCGAGAGATCGGGACATGGATGGATTGATATCACCTGCGTGCGCTTTTGGATGGCCCAGGTGAGCAAGCTCGGACAGAGCGGAACAGGCGGGGCGAGCCGAGTGGAAACCACCGACCCGCCCCACCTCTGGATCAGCCCTCGGCGATCGTGAGGACCACCGGACCGCCCGGCAGCGTCTGGCTGGTCGGGACGTCCAACATGTTCCAGTAGCTGCGGAGGCCGGAGGCGTCGTGCAGCCTGAAGCCGACCGTGTACTCGCCAGGTTCCAGACCCCAGTAGCCGAGCGACAGGTCGTACGTGAGTGAGCCGTCGGGCGCCTGGCCCCCGGATCCGGTCGTCTGGAAGACGATGACGCCGTCGGCGTCGTACACGTAGACGGGCATGCTGGTGACGGGTGCGACCTTCACCTCGGCCTGCACCGTGAGCCTGATGGACCGGTTGGAGAGCTGGCTCAACGGGATCGATGCGGGGTCGAGTGCCGCACTGAGTGCCGTCGGAGGGTCGACGCTCGGCACCTGGTCGATCGAGATCTGCGGGTCCGGTGCCGATACGTCGGAACCGTAGAGCGCGAGATTGCCGGAGCCGTCCCGGACGGCGAGCGCGGTCACATCGCAGCCGCGTGCACGGCTGGGCACCCGTACCCGGACGGCGAGCCGGCCGTCGGCCTTGGTGTACGGCTGCCCCTCCGGCGAGCACCCGCCACGGAAGGTGACGTCGAGCTGGGATATGCCGCGGGTGGCGCCGGTGACCGCCATCGAGAGTTCGGCGGTCACGTCGGCGCGCCAGTTGTCGACCGGGTTCGGTGACACGACGAAGTCGGTGGCCCGCAGGGTCGAGTTGGACGTCACGACCATCGACGGCCCGGCCGGGTTCTTGTAGGTGGCGCGACCGCCCGTGTTGTTGATCAGGATGATCTGGGCGACCCGCCAGCTCCCCGGAGCCGTGCCCGGCGGGAAGTTCATCTCCATCGCGCACGGCACGTAGTTGCCGTCGGCGTCGCCGCTGCCCGCCAGGCCACACCGGAAACCGGTGCTGTACTCGTCGCGCCCCCAGGTGATCTGGGTGCTGATGCTCTGACCGCCGGGGCCCACCAGCTTGATCGAGCCCTTCCAGAATCCGGACTGGTAGTCGTTGATCGTCAGGTCGAGCGCGAAGTAGGACGGCTCGTCCCCGACATAGAAGTGCGGGGCACGCCCGTTGTGGAGCGCGAGAAAGTCGAACGTCGGCGCGGACGAGTCGGTGAGCGTGTTCACGGTGAAGCGGTAGCCCGGGAAGGTGCTCAGCCTGGCGGCGCCGACCGTCGCCGAAATATCGTCGCCCTGGAGGGTGACCTTGGTGACCTCCCAGGTCGCCGTGGCCGCGTCGGAGTATGGCCGCACCGGCATCTCGTAGGCGAACGTCGCCTCCCGGGGCGTGCCCGAGACCAGTTCCATCTCGCCCCAGTGGTAGTTGTAGTCGAAGCGCGCCACACGGTCGTGACCCAGCAACTCGCCCGTCACCGAACTGCGCATCCGCAGCGTCAGCGTGCCCGCGAGGTTCTGCGCGTCGGGTTCGGTGTTGGTGACGGTGAACGTGAGCCGGTTGGACACGGAACCCTGGGTCGCGTCGATGGTGGACTGCGCGAAGGAGAGCGCGGACAGCGTCAGTCGTGGGGTGGCGGCGTGTGCCGCCGCGCTGCCGAGGACCGTGGTGGAGGCGGCCAGGGCGAGCGTCAACGTCCCGCGGAGGAATCCGCGAGCGAGAGATCGGGACATGGATGGATTGATATCACCTGCGTGCGCTTTTGGATGGCCCGGGTGAGCAAGCTCGGACAGAGCGGAACAGGCGGGGCGAGATCGCGGTAACCGCAGGCGGTCGAGATCCCGTGAAAATTCCCTCCGGCACAGCGTCGGATCCGGGACGGGTCATTCGTGCAACAGGCGAAGGCGGTCGGAGAGGCCGTCGGGACAAGGAGTCATGGGATGACGAAGTATCTGATCTCGTTCAATGACGGCGCGATGGACCACATCCCCGCCGAGGAGATGCCCGACGTGGGCAAGACCTCGCACGCGGTGATCCAGCAGGCCGTGAGCGCCGGCGTGTTCGTGTTCGGCGCCGGACTCGAACGCCAGCAGGCGAGCATCGTGGCCACGGACGGAATGGTCACCGACGGCCCCTACCCGGAGACCAAGGAGGTCATTGGCGGGTTCGTGGTGCTCGACGTGGCCTCACGTGCGGAGGCGCTGGCGTGGGCTGCCAAGATCGCCGCCAGTTGCCGTTGCGCGCAGGAGGTCCGGGAGCTCATGCCCGACCCCGAAACGGACGCGATGCTCCGCGAGGCCGCCGGTCGGGGGTGACATCCCGACGATTGCGGTAATCCCGGGGATCGGGCTGAGGCGAGGCCCGGTCCCCGGGCCATGGAGCGGTCACGCGCCCAGTGGCGGTGAGGATCTACTCGTGGTCCGTACCCGGTTGGGTGGTGTTGTTCGAGGGTGTTTCGGGTTTGGTGTGGAGGACTTCGCGGGCCTGTTCCGCGGCGCGGGTGATGCTCTCGCTGATGAAGTCGAGGAAACGGGCGATGTTCTCCAGGCGGGCGGCGGCGGGGGTGTGGGGGCCGAGGATGGTGACGCCCTGGCGCGCGGTCTCGACGAGCTGGTCGTTGGATCGGGCGCCGGCGATCGTCGCCTGGTAGAAGAGCTCGTCGTCGACCACGTAGCGGTCGCGGCGGCGTTCGTCACGCTCTCGGCGGACGAGGCTCTGGCTCTCCAGGAAAGTGATCGCCTTCGAGATGGACGCCGGGCTGACCTGGATGCGCTGGGCGAGTTGGGACGCGGTGAGGCTGCCCGCGTCCGTGGTGAACAGGCAGGTCAGCACCCGGGCTGACATCTTGGTCAGGCCCGAGGCCATCAGGACGGTGGTAAGTCTCTCCTCGTAGTCGGCCACGGCGTCGGCGTCACGTCCGTGTGGCTGCGGGACCGACTCCGCCCCCGGGGAGGAGGCGGGCCTGCGTCGGTGGGCGCGGCGTTCGGTGGCGCGGTGGGCCAGGTCGGCGCGGTAGGCGTTGGGGCCGCCGTTGCGCATCACCTCGCGCGTGATCGTCGAGGTCGGACGATCGAGGCGTCGGGCGATCTCGGCGTACGGGAGGCTGTCGGCCAGCCCCAGCGCGATCTGCTGGCGTTCCTGCTGGGTGAGTCTGCCTCCCGGCATCGCGATCTCCTTGTTGGTCCTTCTCCGATGGCCTCCGAACCATAGCGTTCACTTCTTGCCCATTGCAATGATCGGCGTGGCGCTCGTTGCATTGATTTCACGGTCGTTGCAACACTTTCTCCTTGTCTACCTGCAGAAACACGACTCCAGTGCAACAGACACGTTGCCGGGTTTTGGAAAGCAACGTAGCGTTTCCGGTGTCAGAAACAACGAACGAGCACGGGAGAGCACGATGCAGAAGTTCGACACCCCCGCCCCGATCGCCACCGTCCTGAACATCCCCGCCGGACGCGTCCAGTTCATCGCCGCGGACCGCGCCGACACCACCGTCGAGGTACGGCCCGCCGACCCCGCCAAGAGCCGCGACATCAAGGCCGCCGAACAGACCACCGTCACCTACACCGACGGCGTCCTGCGGATCACCACCTCGACCCCCGACAACCGGCTCCTCGGCCCCTCCGGGTCCCTGGAGGTCACCGTCCAGTTGCCCACCGACTCCCGGATCGAGGCCAAGGCCGCCAGCGCCGAGCTGCGCGGCGTCGGGCGCCTCGGCGACGTGACCTTCGAGGGCGCGTACCGCCAGATCAAGATTGACGAGGCCGGGAGCCTCCGCCTCACCGCGATCGACGGTGACGTCGAGGTCGGCCGGCTCAACGGGCCCGCGGAGATCAGCACCGACAGGGGCGACATCCGGATCGCCGAGGCCGTACGCGGGTCGGTTGTGCTCCGTACCCAGTCCGGCAACATCTCGGTCGGCGCGGCCGCCGGCGTCTCAGCGGCCCTGGATGCCGGCACCGGCCACGGCCGGGTCAGCAGCGCGCTCAAGAACAACGGCGCCACCGAACTCGACATCCACGCCACCACCTCCCACGGCGACATCACCGCCCGCAGCCTCTGAACCAGCGGTCACCAGGACCATCCGGCCGGGCCCACCGCGAGCGAGGTCCGGCCGGTCGCCGCCGACAACGCGGCAGACCGCCCGAGGCTCCCGCAGGCCCACCCGCAAGGCCCGAAAAAGTCGTACGAGACAGCCAACCCGACAAGGCGGAGAAGATGACGAAGAACAGCACCTCCTCGACCGGTTCGACGTGGACCGGCATGCTCCCGGTGGAGGACACGGCCCTGGCCGTCACCGACACCGGCGGTCCCGGTATCCCGGTCGTCTACCTCAACGGCCAGTTCGCCACCCGGGGGTACTGGCGGCGGGTCGTCGCCGAACTCGGATCGGGGTGGCGGCACATCACCTACGACGAGCGGGCCCGCGGCAAATCCAGGCGTTCGGCGGACTACTCCTTCGAGGCGGCCGTCCGGGACGTCGACGCCGTTCTCGCGGCCAGGAAAGTGGACCGGGCGCTGGTGGTCGGCTGGTCCTACGGGGCCGTCGTCGGGGCGCACTGGGCCAGCCGGAACCCGGAGCGTGCCCTGGGCGCGGTCCTGGTCGACGGTGCGTTCCCGCACGACTGGCTCGACGACGCCATGGAGCAGCGGATCCGGAAGCTGTTCCTGCGGATGAGCTGGTTCCTCCCGCTGCTGCGCCCGACCGGCCTGGCGCCGAGGATGACCGCCGAACAGCAGGCGAACAGCAACATCGAGCTCGGCAAGCTGTCCCGCGAACGCGAACTCGGCCCGGTGCTGGACAGCATCAGCGTCCCGGTCCGGTACGTGGTCGCCTCCGGGACCTCCTTCGGGAGCCGCGGTGGCGAGCAGGAACGGATACGTACCAGCCTCGACGCGGTGACCGTACGCAACCCGAACATCCGGATCGGCGCGAAGGTGGACAGCAACCACGGTGCGATCCTCAAGAAGGACTCCCCGGCCATCGCCGAGGCCGTACGCGAGGTCGCCGCCCTCGACCAAGGAACGCGGTGACCACTCGCGCCGACTGGCGAGAGGCGTCACAGTGGAGTATTCGACTCGTGACGGAAGGGCATGTGGTGACCGATCAAACGGCGAGTGTGTCGGAGATCTACGCCGATCTCGCATCCGGGGAGCAGCCCGGCGGGGCAGCGGGCAGGATCGTGGCGGCGAACGAGCGAACCCGCGACCTTGCGCGGGCGAACCGCGCCTGGTTGGAGCGGGTGGTTCGTCACCTGATCGCGCAGGGCGTACGGCAGTTCGTGGACGTCGGGTCCGCGGCGATCGCGGGCGAGGGCAGTGTCCACGCGATCGCCGCGTCGATCGTCGCGGACACCCGGGTGGTGTACGTGGACATCGACCCCGAGGCCGTGGCGCAGTTGACGGACGCGTTGCGCGGTGACGAGCGGGCGATGGCTCTGGAGGGCGACCTGACGCAGACGGCGGAGCTGCTGCGCCGGGTGGAGGGGACCGGTCTGATCGACCCGAACGAGCCGGTCGGCCTGCTGCTCGCCGCGGTGCTGCACTTCGTGCTCGACGACGAGGCTGCCGATCGGGCGCTCGCGGCGGCGCGGGAATGGCTGCCGTCGGGCAGTTACCTGGCGATCTCCCACGGGGCGACGGAGTCGTTCACCCCCGAGGAGGTGGAGAAGCTACGGGCGGCGTACGCGAAGACGGCCGCGATCCGGTCCACCGCACGGACCCGCGAGCAGGTCGCCGCGTACCTCGGTGACTTCGAGTTGGTGCCGCCGGGCGTGGTGTTCGTCAGCCAGTGGAGGCCCGGCCTGGTTCCGGCGGGGCCGTCGTTCGAGCGCCCGGAGCGGTCCGGGCTGCATGCCGCGGTCGGGCGCAAGGCATAACAACAAAGGCTTCACGTCTTACCGTGGCAGGGTGACCCCACCCCGAGTGGCACCGCCGCCGGAGATCAGCCGCCGGTTGACGTTCCTGCTCGCGGTGGCGGCGGGAGTAGCCGTCGGCAACCTGTACTGGGCGCAACCCCTGCTCGGCTTCATCGCGGGCGACCTGCGGGTGGCGACAACGGCGGCCGGATGGCTGGTCACCGTGACCCAGATCGGGTACGCCGTCGGCATCCTGCTGCTCGTGCCGCTCGGTGACGTACTGGACCGCCGCCGGTTCGTCCCGGTGATGCTGCTGGCCTCGGCCGTCGCGTTGCTGCTGTGCGCGCTGGCGCCGTCGATCGGACTGCTCCTGGTCGCGTTCGGTCTGCTCGGTGTGTCGACGATTTCCGGGCAGGTCCTCACCCCGCTCGCCGGGGACCTGGCCGGTGACGCCCAGCGCGGTCGGGTCGTCGCCGCCATCGGGTCCGGGACCCTCACCGGAATCCTGGTCTCCCGTACGGTCAGCGGATTCGTCGCCGGTGCCGCGGGTTGGCGTACGATTTTCGCCCTCGCCGCGGTTGTCGCCGTCGTGCTCGCGGTGGTCCTGTACCGCGCGATCCCGCCGCTGGCGCCCCGAACGCGGGTGTCGTACCCGGCGCTCATCGCCTCGGTCGGCGCGGTGGTCGGACGCGAGCGGGCGGTCCGGTGGACGCTGGTCCTCGCCGCCACCGGGTTCGCCGCGTTCACGTTGCTCTGGACGGCGCTGACGTTCCTGCTCACCGGCCCACCGTTCCGGTACCCGGTGTCGGTGATCGGGCTGTTCGGGTTGGCCGGCTTCGCCGCCGTCCTCGCAGTCCGGTACGCCGGTCGGCTGCACGACCGTGGTTGGTCGCTTCCGGCCACCGGTGCGGCGTGGATGCTGGCCCTCGGCGCCTTTGTCGTCGCGGTGTTCGCCGGCCGGTCGGTTGTACTGGTCGTCATCGTTGTTGTCGTGATCGATGTGGCCCTCCAGGGGCAGGCCCTGCTCAACCGGGCGCGGCTGCTGGCCATGTCCGACGAGGCCCGCAGCCGGCTCAACACGGCACTGAGCACCGGCAACTTCATCGGCGGTGCCATCGGCTCCGCCGCCGCGACCGCGCTGTGGTCCGTGGGTGGCTGGACGGCGGTCTCGATCGCGGGAGCGGTGCTCTGCTGCTTCGCGCTCGTCGTGTGGGCGCTGGGACGTCGGGGTCCACTCGTGGTCCGGCCCGCCGTCTCTGCAGGTTCGCAATGATCCGTGGCGTCTACACCGGATATCGGTGCTCCTCGTCTAGGGTGGTGCGGGCTCACCGGCCCGGTCCGCTTCCGTACCCGCCCACGCAGAGGAATGGCCACGATGGCGAACCCTGTCGAGCAGCGGCCCGACGGCCCTGACGGTAGGCCCCCGTACGGCGACGTTCCCGACCTGGTCAGCGCGGCGGAGGCTGCGGAATCCGCTCCCCGCCTGCCGACCAGGGTTCCCTTTTCCGGGCCGCACCCCGGCACCGCGAACCCGGACTGGCCGCAGACCGACGTCCCACCCCGCAGGCAGGTCGCGCCGCGCCGGAAGACCCCGGCCGCCTGGCACCTCCGGGGCGCGTTCGTTCCCCGCGAACCGGGCGCCGGGGGCGACGTACCCGTTGCCGACGCCGCCCTCGGCGGCGCCGGCACGGCACGGACCGAGCCCGACCCTGCGGCGGCGCCGCACCCGGACGCACCGGTGACCACGGGACGGAACCGAAAATTCCGGGTACGGATGCTCTCCGGCACCGCCGTGGCCGCACTTCTCGTCGCCGGATCCCTGTGGTGGTGGGACACTCGCGTCACGATCGATCCGGCGTCGGCGACGTCACCGGAGGGCGGGACCGCGACGATGCCGGTCACCGCACCGGTGACCGGGGCAGCCTCCGTCGACCCCGGTGACGGGGCCTCCGCCGGCCCGGTGGAACCCGTCGCGCCGTCACCGACCTCGACCTCGCCGCGACCGGCCAACGAAACGCCACCGCCGTCGTCCCCGTCCGCGTCGCCGGCCCCGCCGAAGGCGTCCGTGAACACCTCCGGCCGCAATCTCGCGCTGAACGGTGCGGTCACCGCCTCCAGCGTCGAACGCTCGGGGTGGGCCGCGCCGAACGCGGTCGACGGAGACCCGACAACCCGTTGGAGCAGCGGTTTCAGCGACCCGCAGTGGCTGCGGGTGGATCTCGGTGCCCGGTGGCAGATCAGCGAGATCCGGCTGACCTGGGAGAACGCGCACGCCACGGCGTACCGGGTGGAGCTGTCCACCGACGGGACGACGTGGGAGTCGGTCTACGGCACCACCAGCGGCCGGGGCGGTGACGTTGTCGTCGAGGTCGCCCAGCTCCCCGCCCGGTTCGTGCGCGTGTACGGCACCAAGCGGTCGACCGACTACGGCTACTCCCTGCTCGAACTCGACGTCCGCTGACCCACCTTTGCGGACGGCTACTCCCCGAGTCCCTGCACGGTGGTGCGGGCGCGGACCAACACCTCCTCGGCGGTGAGTGGACTGCGGGGGTGGTGGCTCAGCGAAAGCGGGGTCCTGATCTTCCTGGGGGCGGCGCCCTCGGCGGCGAGGTAGAACTCGCCGACGGTCAGTCGGGAGATGTCCGGTACGTCGCCGCCCTTGGCCTTCGCCATCTCGCGTGCCGCCTCGATCTGGATCGGGCTGTTCATCAGGCCGTACAGCTGTGTGGCGGCGTTGCCGGGGATCCGGTTGTGGAGGCCCTTCGGCGCCTGAGTGGCGAAGATCAGCCCTAGGCCGTACTTGCGGGCCTGGGCGGCCAGCGCCAGGGTGCTCTGGGTGCAGGCCGTCATCGCGCCCGAGGGGGCGAACGTCTGCGCCTCGTCCATGATCATCAGGCCGAGCAGGGGCCGGTCACCGGCCGGGTTCTTCTTGATCCAGGCGAAGAGCGCCATCTGGAGCTGGTTGACGAAGCTCTGGCGGGCATCGTCGGACTGCAGCCCGACCATGCTGATCACGGAGATCCGGGCCCGCTTGCCCGGTGCGGGAGTGAGCAGGAGACCGGGATCCATCGGGGTGCCCTCGCCGCCGAACAGCGGGTCGTTGACCATGGCCGCGGTCAGGGTCTGGGCGAGCCCGAGGCCGATCTTCTCGGCGTCGTCGAGATCGATCGTGCCGTCCGGCAGGTCGGTCAGGGTGTCGATGAGGCCCTTCAGTCGGGTGCCGCCGCGCTGACCGTAGTGCTCGATCGCCTTGCGCAGCACGGCGAGCCCGAGATGGGCCCTGGTCGCCCGGCCGGTGACCATCGCCCGTGGCGCGAGCGCGGCGACGGCCGCCTCGACGGCCTCGTTGAACTCGTCCGGATCGTCGCGCACGCTGCGGAAGTCCGGCAGCGGCTGGAAGCTGAGCGGTCGGCCCGAGGCCCGCCGCGGCGTCCAGACGACAACATCCGTGTACGCGAGATAGTCTGCTGCCTGCTCGGCGTCCCCCGGTCGCCAGTGTGCCGGCGGCTCGGGCCATCCCTCGCCCAGTCTGGCCAGGTCGTTGTTCGGGTCCAGGACGATCGCGGATACGCCCTGCAGGGCGCACTCCTCCACGATCCGGCGGATGAGGACGGTCTTGCCCGAACCGGAGCCGGCGAAGATCGTGGCGTGTTTCCGCAACGCCTCGAGGGACAGTCGGACCGGCGAGGTGTTGTCGTCGAAGTCGTATCCGATGGTGAATCGCGGCTCCGCTGGTTCCACGGCCGGCATCCCGCCCGGTTCCACGGCGGCGGGGCGGTCGTCCGGGGTGGTGGTTGCGGCGGCCGGCTCACCGGGCACCGCCGCCCAGGTGTCGACATCCGCCAGCGCCTGCTGGAGGAACTTCAGGTCCCGGGTCGGCCGGCGATCGGCGAGCCAGCCCTGGATGTCCATCGTCGACCCTTGGAGCATGCTCCGGAGTGCGGACAGGATGCGCAGATCCTCGTTGTCCAGGGCGAGTGTCTGACCCCCGGCCTTCTCGAACTCGCTGACGGCGGCGCGGGTCTTCGCACCCACCGACCATTTCGTGTTGCGCAGCAGGAAGAGCCGGCGTTTCGGCGTACCCGTGTCGAGGGCCGCCGCCATGGACGCCTTGCGGATCCGCGCGAGCGCCGCGATGTGATGGTGTTCGTCGCTGACCGCCCGGAAGCACCAGTGGACCTGGTCCTCGGTGCGTTCGTTCAGGGTGAGACGCAGCCGGGCGTGCAGCGGAGGATCGGTGCTCGGCGGAGGGTCGACGCTGAACGCCTCGCCGGCGTCGCCGCGTTCGAGGATCCACGCCGTGAGCCCGGCGGCGAGCAGCGGCGGGATCGTCTCGTTCTCCGACTTGCGATCGAGCGGTGTGGTGACGTCCGCCGACGTTCTCAACTCGGCGAATCGGTCGTCGAACTGTGTGAGTTCGTCGGCGGTGGCCACGACGGCTGCCGGGCGGGGCGCACGGGGTTCGGTGGAGGGCGGTTCGCCCAGGGTGTGGAGCTGCCGGACCTGGCCGGAGGCGATGCAGTCGCGGATGTGCCGGTCGATCTCGATCAGCAACTGGCGTGGGGTGAAATGCCCCGCGTGGGCGAAGGCCCGGGGTGACACCGGCCAGGAGGGAAAGGGCGGCTCGAAACCGATTTCCCGGAACCGCGTGGCGAAGCGCTTCTCGACGATCGCCCTGGCCAGGTTGTCGTCGTTGATCCTCTTGAGCTGCGACGACAGCCGGAACCTGTCGGCCACCGTGTCGGCGGCGGCGGTCCTGATGATGGTCCAGGAGTTCGGTATGCAGGCGACGACGGTGAGCGTCCGCCGGGTCTGCTGCCGCAACGACATCAGCCCGTCCGCCATCCGGGCCAGCATCAGGGCCTGCTCGGGTTCCATCGCCGCCGCAGCCGGAAGGGCCGGATCGCTCTGGATCGCGAACTGGGCGATCAACGTGTCGATCTGGTCGATGGCGATCACCGACGGCCCGGTGAGAGCCAGTAACCAGGAGAGATCCTGGACGATCTGTTGCGCGGGCCGGGGCGCCTTGCGCATGCCCCACGTGTTCCGCTCTCCCGGAACACTTTCCTCGCCGGAGATGAAGTAGTTCTCCGCGAGATCGCGGTGCGCCACCTCCTCCGAGGCGGTCAACGCGAGCGCCCGAGCCGTTTCCTGACTCACCCGGGCCACGTGACGGTCGAACCCGCCCAGGCCCTCGATGAAGGCGTCCAGGGCCGTACGGGTCAGCTCCGTTTCGCCCATGACCGCGCGCCGAGCCGTCCTGGGCGCACCGACCTTCTCCGACAGCCGCCGGAGAAGGAGCTTCAGCTGGGTCTCCGGGCTGCCGGGCACGGGTCGGGAGAGACCGTCGAGGATCGCGGACAGTACGTTGTCCCAGAAGCTGCCGGCGTCGAGCAGACCGACCAGGAAGAAGTAGCCTCCCCGCTCCTGCACCTGCTGCCGGGTCCAGCCGAGCAGGTGCGTCTTGCCGGAGCCGCGCTGCCCCTGCACCACGAGGCCGATCGGGCTGCTGTCCGTACTCGCTCTTGCCTCTTCGACTCCGTCGAGTACGTCGCGGACAACCGGTGCGTGCAGACCGTCGACGTGGAACGGCAACGGTCGCCAGACGTCGTCCGGCACCGGCGCCCAGTTGAACCTCAGTGCCGCGAGGGCGGCGCGCTCCGCATCGTCCATTACACGCCGACCGCTAGCAGGTGGTTCGCCTGGCCACCGAGGTGCAGGGCGGCCTCGACGTCGGCTTCGGTCAGGGTCTTCTGGTTCGACTCGGGCACGATGTTCACCCCGTCCTCCAGGCTGAGCCGGCGCAGGGCCTCGTCGAGGACGTCCCTCGGCAGGTCCGCGAAGAACGGGCGCAGCCGGCGCAGGCTCACCCAAGCCCCCGGTTCCCGGGCGAGCGCCCGGTAGGTGGTGATGATCCGGAGCCGGAGCGCCGGCCCCGCGTCCGGGACCGGATCCGGTGCCGAACCGCGTACGTCGGTCAGTGCGAACAGTTCGGTGAACCCGGCACACCCACTGCGCGCCAGTACGCGGTCACGCAGACTCGTCTGCAGGGCGGTCAGGGCGGCACCGTGTGCCGGCGCGCCCCGCTGACGGAAGTCCAGATCGTTCTGGACCCGTACCCAGCCCTTGTCGTCGAGTTGCAGTGCGTACGTGCGACCGCTCTTGCGGCTCGCCACGTAGTGCAGCGCGGTGAGCTTGTCGCGCTGCGGCTTCCGTACGTCGAGCCCGTACCGCTCGACCAGCTCGGTGTTGAGGACTTCGCGCGCCTCGGCCATCAGCACTATGAGAACGGCACTCTCGGATGCGTTCAGGTCATCGTTGGCCATGGTCTCGTCCTTCCGCTGTGTCACGCCGACGGGCCCGCAGATACGTACCGATCTGGTGGACGACCGCGCCGACGTCGTGGGTCACTCGGGTGTTGGTGAAGCGCAGGACGGCGTAGCCGTCCAGTTGCAGCAGGACGTCGCGCTGCCGATCGGCCTCGAAACGCGCCGGATGGCAGTGCTCCGGGCCGTCGAGCTCGACGACACAGCGTTCCTCCGGCCAGAGCAGGTCGAGCCGCACCGGTGAGCTGAGCGCGTTCGACTGGTAGCTCTGGTTCCACCTCCGGCCGGCGGCCCAGCTCTCCGCCGCGAGGGCGACCTCCAGGGCCTTCTCGACCGCGCTCGCCGGGTGTGGTCGGCCGACGATCGTCGCGTCATCGGCCGGACGGGCGGTCGGTGGTGGCGGGCTCAGTGACACCGCCGGGATCCGGTCCAGCTCGGACGTGCCCGCGCCGACCAGCCAGACCGCCGGACCACCGTTCTGTACGAGCCAGTCGGCGCCGGCGGCGACGACCTCCCGTCCACCGGGTGTGGCGCCGGCCAGTTCCACCAGCAGCACCACCCGTCGGCGGCCGAACGCCTCCGCCACGAGCCGGGCCAGCGCGGCCGTACGGGTCCGCAGCGGAAGCACGGTTCTCGCCGGCCGGCGCCCGGTCAGGGCGAGGATCGCGAGTTCGGTCAGGAACGGGACGGGGTAGTGCGCCCGACGCGCGTGGGCGGTCGCGACCATTCGGGTTGCCGCCAGGCCGATGGTGTCCGGTCGGTCGACCTCCGCCGCGTCCGGTAGCCACGCCGGCAGCAGCTCGACCGCGACCCGTTCGAGGTCGTCCACGACGGCGTGGACAAAGTCGGCGGGCATGACGGGCGCGGCCGTGGGACGGGTCACCACGGCGGCGAGTTCGGTGTGCTCCCGGGCAATCATGAGGGCGAGCGCGTTCACCTCGGTGTCGGGAAACGAGACGACCCGATCTGTCGCCACGTCGTCGAGTTGCCGGGTCACGTACACGTCAATTCACCCGGTGGTGTTCGGGGGAGGGAAAGCGTCGGACGGTCCGCGGTGGTCAGTGTTATCAACCCTCCCACGGCCGTGCCGACGTCCCGGGACAGCGTACGAATCGGCTTCGGTGAGCGCTACGGCGTCACCGTCGACGTCGGTCCCCATTCGGCGGAGTCGCATTTCCGTCGGGATCCGTTCCGGTTGCTCGACCGCCGCTGTTTGCGCTGCTCACCGCCGGTTCCGGCGACCCGGCTCCCGATCGGCCCCGACATCGGCGCAATTCGCCAGTGGTTAGTCGTATTTCAGACGCGGATATTCGGCAGCTCGACCAATGGTGCGGGCTACCGCGACCGTTCGCCGTGGCGGCCCGGAGCCGGTTGCGGGCGGTCGGGTGCGGCCGGGCGGTAGGTGGCCGGCGAGTTCGTGCAGGTCGCGGAGGTCTCGGCACTGATGCTCGAACGGCATCCGGAGTGGGCCGGACGGGAGTGGATCGAAAAGGGCGTCGGCTGCCTCTGCGCAGAACACCCGGCCTGACCGGCGGGTGGGGAAGAGCGGACGACGGGACTCGAACCCGCGACCCTCACCTTGGCAAGGTGATGCGCTACCAACTGCGCTACGTCCGCATTTCACGCCGTCGGTACGTCTCGACGGCCGCGTCCGAACATTACCAGGACAGCCCCGGCCCGGGTCGGACAGGTGCGCGGGGCGGAACCCGGACGCAGGTCGCGGTACGGGGCGGCAGCCGCGCTGCTGCCGCCCCGCGATCGCGTACCGGGTCAGTAGATCGGGTTCCAGCCGTCCGGCCCGGCCAGGTACCTCGGGGCGGTGTAGTTCGGCGCCTGGGCGTCGGTGAGCTGCGGGCGGTCCGCGGTGACCGTCGCACCCGGCCCGCTGTTGCGGTACTCGAAGAACCGGGCGTCCCGCCAGGAGAAGCCGGACATGTCGGTCCACGGGGAGTTCTTGATGTGCGCCCCCAGCACGCTGTCGCGGAACACCACCTGGCCGATCGCGTTGACGTCACCGCTCGGGTGCCACGGCCGGCCGAGGTGCACGCTCTGCGCCGCGGCCGAGTCGGTGGTCAGCGTGCACTGGACAAAGAGGAATCCGTACGTGTTGCTGATCATGGTCGACGGCGCGGTGACGTACCCGTTGTTGCTCGACGACCCCCGGCTCAGCGCCTTGATCTCGCAGCGGTCGAAGACCGCCGTGCCCCGGCCGAAGATGAAGTCGACGTCGCCCTCGACATAGCAGTTGCGGAAGTACGACCGGCCGATCGTGGCGGCGTTCGCGCTGTTGGGGTAGAGCGTGTCCTGGTTGCCGAGGAACCGGACGTTGTCGAAGACCAGCCGGTCGGCCCGGGTGAGCACCGCCACCGCCTGCTCGGCGCTGTAGTTGTACGCCGACTCGTCGAAGCTGTTGGAGAAGGTGAGGTTCCGGGCGGTGAAGTCGTTGCCGTCGATGGTGACCGAGGCGCTGCCCGAGGTGCCGTAGGTGCCGCCGCCCGGTGCGGGTGTGCCGGAGGCGTTGTCGTAGGTGATCACCACGTCGGTGGCGTTCCCGGTCGACCCCACGAACGAGATGTACGGCTTGCCGGCCGGGATGGAGACCAGTTCCCGGTAGGTGCCGGGCTTGATGGTGATGGTGTACCGGCTGGAGTTCCCGGTCGGCACCGCGTTCACGGCCGCCTGCACGCTGGTGAAGTTCCCGCTGCCGTCCTTGGCGACCACCGAGGACTGCCCGGTCGGCGGGGGACCGGTGGTGGGGGGCGGGGTCGGCGTGATGGTCGGGGTGGGGGTGGCGGTCGGGGGTGTGGTGGGTGGCGTGGTGGGTGTGGTGCCGCCGCTGGTCACCGCGACGTCGTCGTACCGGGCGGTGGCGTAGAGGGTCTGCACACCGATCCGGCCGGTCCCGGCGATCGTGCTGGTGCCGGAGGCGACCAGGGTGCCGTCGACGTAACCGCGTACCGCCGAGCCGGCGATCTCGATCCGCAGGGTGTACCAGGTGCCGGTCGCGACCGACCGGGAGGCCGAGCCCAGTACGGTCGCCGTGCCGCTGCGTACCGCCTCCAGTCGGACCTGGTTGCCGGGGAGCAGGGCGAGCCGGAGGTAGGTCGTCGCGCCGGAGGCACGGGCGAGCAGGGCCACCGCGCCGTTTGCCGGCAGGGTCAGCGGCTTGACCCGCGCCTGGACGGTGTAGTCGGTCCAGGACGTGGTTCCGGCGAACAGCCGGGCGTTGTCCGTGTCGCCCTTGGCCTGCTGGAGTGCCTGGCCGTCGTCGGCGACCACGGACCAGGTGCCACCGGACTTCGACCAGCCGGAGGTGTTCCCGTCGGAGAAGTCGTCGGTGAACAGGGTGGCGGCGAACGTGTACGGTGCGCCGCCGAGCTGGGTCAGGGCGAGCAGTACGCCGGTGGCGGCGGTGGCGACGGTGAGCAGGGTTCGGCGGTGTGATCCGGGCATGGTGGATGAACCTCCGGGGACGGGCGGAGTGAGGAGGCCGGGAGCACGAAGAAAGCGCTTTCCTGCCGGACGGTAACCTTCCCATGGAAGCCTGTCAATGTGTCATGCCGATGTCGCCGGCCGGGGTCACATCTCCGTTTGGCGAGGGACCTGGGTGGGGTATGAGTTGATCAGCCGCAAGTCACGGCACACGTGGCCGAATCGGAGGATCAGCGCATATGCCTAGTAACACGCTTTCCCGTACTCCTGGCTCTGTGTTGTCTGAGAGCGGGGTGCGGCGATGAGCACCCAGGCAAGCCCGGCGACCGTCGACGACTGCCTGCGCGTCGGAACCGGCTTCTCCCAGGGGGACAGGAACTGGATCGTCGAACAGTTCGCCACCCTGGACGCGCGGCTGGCCTCGTTCGCCGTCGACCGGACCGAACTCGAGGTGTCGGTGAAGGACCGGGCCGCCCGGGGGCAGAAGGTCACCCTGGAGTGCTGGGTCGCCGGTCGGCAGAAGATCGTCACCACCTCCTCGGAGGAGGACCTGCACGCCGCGCTCAACGACGTACGGGACGACCTCCGCCGGCGGCTCAACGACGCGAAGACGCGCCAGGAGCCCCGCCACAACCGGCACCTGCGGGAAACCCCCGAGCCGGATCCGGCCATCCTCGACGAGGAACCGCTCACCGGGAACGAGCCGGCCGACCAGCCGGACCCGGCAAACCGCGACGCCTAGCAGGACCTTCCCGCGTCCCGTCCGCCGGCACCTCGGCGGGCGGGACGTCGTCGTACCCGGCAACAGCTCCGGCCCCGCCACATTCGCGAACACTTCTGCCGCCATCGGCGGAGTAGAGACAAGCCCCCGCGTCGTTACCGGGGTACGCGCGAATGGAGAACATATGGGTGTGGTGACACGAGACGCGCACACCGCCGCGCAGGTCACCGATGCCGAGATCATCAGCCGGATGCACGGGGATCCGGGTGCGTTCGAGGCGATCTTCGACCGTTACTACCCGACGATCCACGGGTACGCGAGCCGGCGGCTGGGGCGTGACCTCGCCGACGACGTCGCCGCGGAGACCTTCCTGGTCGCGTTCGACAAGTGGCGGCGGTACGACACGACCCAGGACAGCGCCCGGCCCTGGCTGTACGGCATCGCGTCCAATCTCATCGCCGGGCACGAACGGGCAGAGGCCCGGCGGTACCAGGCTTTCGCCCGCGCGGAACGTCTCGCGACGGCCGGCGCCAACCCCGACGGCGAGACCGACCAACTCGCCCTGCGGCTGGACGCGGAGGCCGTCCGCGGTCGCCTCGCGGCGGCGCTGCACGAGATCGCACCCTCCGATCGGGAGGTGCTGCTCCTGGTCGCCTGGGCGGACCTGACCGGCGAGGAAATTGCCCGGGCGCTGGAGATTCCCGCCGGCACCGTCCGTTCACGGCTGCATCGGGCACGCAAGAAATTGCAGGTGGCGCTGGGTGGCGCCGACCCCAGGGCAATGGGAAGGGACTTCGAGTGACCGACGACATCACCACCCTGCGAGAGCGCTGGCACGGGGCCGAGCCGCCGTCGCCGGACGCGCAGAACCGGGCGCGGACGGCGCTGATGGCCAGGATCGCCCGGACCGACGTCGCGGAGGTGCCCGTACCTACGCACGTAAAGGCTCGCGGTTGGCGCCTTCGGGGCTGGGCGTGGCGATCCGGCATCGCCATGGTGGCAGCGGCCGCCGTGGCGTTCGGCCTCGTCACCATCGGAGGCCCCGCCGAGGAGCCGGACGAACCGTACCGAGCGTCCGGGTCCGCAGCCGTGACCTTCGAGCTGGCGGCGGCGTACGCCGAGGCGCAGCCGTTCACGCCACCGCGACCCGACCAGTGGACCTATGTCGAGCTGAGGATCGTCAACTCGGACGCGGGCGTCACGAGCAAGGGGCTGAAGGCCGAGGTGACAACGCGGCAGTGGAGCCGGGCCGACGGCAAGCAGACCGGCGAGATCGTCGACGGGGCGCTCCAGATCGTCGACGAGGCCCCGGGGATGACCCGCTTCCCCCCGACCGACTATCCGACGCTGGCCGCACTGCCCACCGATCCGCACGCGTTGCTCGACTGGTTGCGGGCCAGGATGGGCCCGTTCAACGTGGACACCGAGGAGCAACGGAACACCGGACTGTTCAGCGCGATCTCCACGATCCTGCGCAGCAACCTGCTCCCGCCCGCGGTGATGGCGGCGCTGCTGCGAGCAGCCGCCCTGATCCCCGGTGTTGCCCAGGCACCGGATTCGGTCAGCGTCAACGGCCGTACGGCGACGGCGGTCGGCCGCCTGCAGGACGGGTGGCGGCAGGAGGATCTGCTCCTTGACCCGGGCAGTCATGAGTTCATCGGTTACCGATCCGTGGCAGCCAAGGACTTCGACCTCAACACCGACGAGGTGACCCCCGCCGGCCCCATTCACAACGAACCGGTCCAGGTGAAGAAGGGCGATCTCCTGGTCATGCTGACCCGCCTGGCCGGCCGGATCGTGGACGCACCGGGCCAGATCAGCTAACCGGCGTACGTTCCCGAAACAAAACTCGGGGTGGGCTCGCGGAGCCCACCCCGAGTGCGTGATGCCCTTGACGGATCACCGACATTGGCGGGACAAGTCGCGCCGACTAAACCCACTCAAAGGTGTTGTGACGGAGTATTGAATACAGGAAGAAGCTCATTCATCCCCCATTCATTCACAGTGGGTCGGAACGATGGCTGCTGTACTTGCGTCTGGCTGGCTGATGCCGGTCGTGATCCGCGTCAACGCGACCCAGATCATCCGGATGGCGACGTGACTGGGCCGCAACGGCGACCGCCGATTGTTTTCGAAGGGATTCGGAAAAATGCGCGACGCATTCCCGGTTACGACCGACCAGGTCTTCCTGGAAAACATGGTAACCAGCGTCAACCACTACCGCGCCAAGCACGGCGTACCGCCCGTGACGCTCGACGACACGCTCGTGGATTACGCCAAATCGCGGGCCAGCCTCATCTCGACCGAGGAGGGACTGAGCCGCGGGCACGCCGACCTCGACCACACGTACGGCGAGAACCTCTCCTGGCACGCGTCGACCGACGAAACTCCCGCCGGAGCCGAGGACGCCACCTCCGGCTGGTACGGGGAGATCACCGACTACAACTTCGGCGACCCGTCATCGAGCGGCCCCGGAGCCACCGGACACTTCACCCAGCTCGTCTGGCGGGAGACCACCAAGGTCGGCTTCGGCCGGGCCTCCGGCAAGGGCGGAGAGTGGTGGGAGACATACATCGTGGCGACCTTCTACCCCGCCGGGAACATGCAGGGCGAATACGAGGCCAACGTGCCTCCCGCGTCGGCCTGAGTCCGCTCGACCGGTCGGGTACGGACACTCGTACCCGACCGGTCGACCGGGTGGTGCGGGCGGAGGGATTCGAACCCCCTCAGCAAAGCAGCCGGTCTACAGCCCGCCCCGACTCTCCAACGTCGGCGCGCCCGCTCGGGGTGACAGGCGGGAATCGAACCCGGCGACCTCTTTTGTAAGAGCGATGCTCTCCCGCTGAGCTACACGGACTTGGTGGCGGGCGTCCGACTCGAACGGCGTCTCCGGATTATGAGCCCGGTATGGTTCCAACTCCACTACGCCCGCAGTACGCCGCCAGGGGCTCGAACCCTGAACCCGTGCATTAAAAGTGCACTGCTCTCCCATTGAGCTAGCGGCGCTCGTACATGCTGGAACGCGCCCCTGCGGCGATTCGAACGCCGGACCTCCTGGTTCGTAGCCAGGCACTCTTTCCGCTGAGCTACAGGGGCAATGTGGACCCGACAGGTTTCGAACCTGCCACCTCCTGCTTGCAAGGCAGGCGCTCTACCAACTGAGCTACGAGCCCGAGATGTTGCTGCGTACCCGGCGAGGGATTCGAACCCCCACTGACTGGTACCTAAGACCAGTGCCTCTACCGTTGGGCTACCCGGGCGTGCTCCGAGTGCGATTCGAACGCACACTGTGCGCGGTTTGAAGGCGCTGCCTCCTGCCGTTGGGCTACCGGAGCCGGTGGGGAACCAGCACTGTTCCCCGCCCGGCCAGCGGCGGAAATCTGCCGGCCGGGCATGTGTAACCATCCGCTGTGGAGTTCTCAACTATCGTTCCCGCGACCGGAGTCGGGGGCGAGCAGGGGCAGCAGGAATCGAACCCGCGACATTCGGATTTGGAGGCCGACGCTCTCGCCAACTGAGCTATACCCCTAGGGAACTGTGGCCGTACAACGAGAACGCCGCCCGTTCCCGATGGTGGGAGGGGCGGCGTAGACGCTTGGTGATAGCGCTACGTTCGCCGCCTGCCCAGGTATCGCCGACATCCGCTCGCGGGCCAGTAATGGGCTCGTTCCCCGCCGAGCAGCACGACGCCGCCGCGCGACATCAGTCGCGTGGTTCCGGTGTCGGTGTTGTGCTGCAACACGGCCGCTCCTCGGTCAGGTGTTTGCTTCTTATCAGTGGGTGTTCGGCTTGCTTCTCTAAGGTAAACGCGACCGTTGACGATGGCAATCGCATTTCCGTAGGAATTCGCGTCGACATCGGACGGGCGGTCGATCTGCTAATCGAGGCGGTTGGTCGGCCGGGCCGTCTCCGGGCGGGTCGGGGCGGCCGGCTCGCTGGTCCAGCTCGCCAGCAGGCGCAGGGCCTCCTCGGACGCCGACCCGGCCTCGGCGGTGTAGACGCCGAGTATCTGCTCGTCGTCGCCGCTCGGGGTGAGGGCCTCGTACGCCAGGGTCAGCTCGCCGACCAGGGGGTGGCGGTAGCGCTTGCTGCCGTGGCTGTGGCGCAGCACGTCATGGGCGGCCCACCAGCGCCGGAAGTCCCGGTCGCGTACGGAGAGTTCGCCGACCAGTTCGGCGAGCCGAGGGTCGTGCGGGTGGCGTCCGGCGTACAGGTGCAGGGCGGCGACGGTGCCTCGGGCAGCCTCGTCCCAGTCGACGTACAGGTCGCGGGCGCTCTCGTCGAGGAAGAGGTAGCGGGCCATGTTCCGCTCGCGCGGGGGCAGCGCCTCGAAGTCGGTGTAGAGGACCCGGGCCAGGTGGTTGCTGGCCAGGACGTCCATCCGGTGGCCGGTGATCATCGCGGGGGTGTCGGCGAGGGTTTCCAGCACCCGGTGCAGCCCCGGCCGTACCCGCTGGGGTGGCATCGGGTGGCGCTGGGCGCGGCTCGGTCGGGCCAGCGTGAACAGGTGACTCCGTTCGGTCTCGTCGAGTCGCAGGGCACGGGCGAGGGCGTCGAGGACCGACTCGGAGACGTTCAGGTTGCGACCGCGCTCCAGGCGTACGTAGTAGTCCACGCTCATGCCGGCGAGCTGGGCGACCTCCTCGCGGCGCAGGCCCGGCACCCGGCGGCTGCCCGGATGAGGGGTGAGCCCGGCCTCCGCCGGGGTGATCCGGGCCCGCCGGGAACGCAGGAAGTCGCGGAGTTCCGGGTTGCCCCCACCGGCGGACGAAAGGTCACTCATGGTGTCCAGGGTAGGTCGGGTGGTGTGCCCCGGCACCGCCCTTGAGGGGGTCTGCTGGACCCCCGGTACGCCGGATCCCTGGTGAAACCGAGCCTCCCGCTACCGCTGCCGGGACCCGTACCGGCGTGATTGGCTGGATGGGCGATCACTGAGGGTCACGGCAACAGGAAGAGGAACGACAGGATGAGGCGCAGGATTCTTGGCGGTACCGGCATGTCGGTGAGCGAGTTGGCGCTCGGGACGATGATGTTCGGCGCGCTGGGCGACACCGGGCAGGACGAGTCCGTACGGATGATCCACACCGCCCTCGACGCCGGGGTCAACTTCGTGGACACGGCCGACGTCTACTCCCAGGGGGAGTCGGAGGAGATCGTCGGCAAGGCGCTCAGGGGGCGGCGCGACGACATCGTGCTGGCCACGAAGTTCTCCCTGCCGATGGGGGAGGACGAGAACCACCGGGGCGGATCGCGGCGGTGGATCATGAAGGCGGTGGAGGAGAGCCTGCGGCGCCTCGACACCGACTACATCGATCTTTACCAGATGCACCGTACGGATCCGGACACGGACGTCGACGAGACCCTGTCGGCGCTGTCGGACCTGGTCCGGTCGGGCAAGGTACGGGCGATCGGCTCCTCGATCTTTCCGCCGGAGCGGATCGTCGAGGCGCAGTGGGTGGCGGAGCGGCGCGGCCACCAGCGGTTCCGTACGGAGCAGCCGCCGTACTCGATCCTGCTGCGGGGGATCGAGGCCGGGATGCTGCCGACCGCCCAGCAGTACGGCATGGGCGTGCTCACCTTCGGCCCGCTCAGCTCGGGGTGGTTGTCCGGGCGGGCGGACCCGACCGGCGGCCGGCGCAAGACCCTGGGGCCGGGGGAGTTCGACCTGGCCGCCAGGGGCAACCAGGCGAAGCTGGACGCGGTCGAGCAGTTGACGACGCTCGCCAGCGAGGCCGGGCTGCCGCTGACCCATCTAGCCACGGCATTCGTCCGGGCTCACCCGGCGATCACCTCGGTCATCATCGGTCCCCGCCGGCCCGAGCAGTTGCAGGACCTGCTGGCCGGCGCCGAGGTGGAGCTGAGTCAGGACGTCCTGGACCGGATCGACGAGATCGTCCCGCCGGGCACCAACCTCAACCCGGACGACATCTACTACACGAACCCGGCACTGACCGACAAGCGCCTGCGCCGCCGCTGACCGGCCCGGACACGCACCTCGGGTGGGACCGCTGGTCGCGGTCCCACCCGAAAACCGGCGTACGTCGGTCAGGCGAGCACGGCGCAGGAGGCCGACCGTACGCGGATCAGGCGGACACTCAGCGCAGGCCGAAGGCGCGGGTGAGGGTCTGCGTGACGTTGTTGCCGGCGCTGTCCCCGGCGGCGGTCCGGAGCGTGACGAACTGCGCCGCCTCCGGTGCCTTCAGCCTGGTCGTCCAGCCACCCTGCCCCTGGGTCAGCTTGGCCCGCTGCCAGGTCGCCCCGTCGTCGTACGAGATGTCGAGGGTGAGTTGCCGGATGCCGGCCGTCACGCCGGGCAGGTGTGACGGTGCCACGGTCAGCTCCGCGCGCGGGGCCGCCCGGCCGGTGGTGTCGGTGTCCACGGCGTAGTCGAGCTGGATCAGCGGCAGGGTCGCCTCCAACTCCGGCCCGGTCGCCGCCGAGGTGAAGTTCCACTCGGTCAACGTGTGGGTCGAGTACGGGTTCGCCCACCCGCCCCGGTCGTTGTCGACCACCAGCCGGTACGGCAACCGCTCCGGTACGAGCCCGGTGACCGGCAGGAACTCCGCGTTGCCCCACTTGAGCTGCTGGTCACCCTGGTAGAGCGCGGCCCAGTTCTTGACGTCGTAGTTGCCGCCGGCCTCGCCGACGTGGCCGGAGCCGGAGTCGCCCCAACCGGGGACCGGGATGTAGACCCCGTCGAGGTACCTGACCGGCAGGTAGCCGATCGGACCCATCCGGGGCCGCTGGATCGGACCGAACCAGCTCACCCTGCTGATCGGACCCACCGGGTAGCGGGCCACGTCGATCAGGTGCTGGCCGGTCTCGCCGAGGATGTGCGCGTCGTCCAGCCAGCGTGCGTCGGCGGTGACCCAGTCGGTCCGCTCACCCTGGGCGGGGGCGGTGAGCTGGTTGCCGACCGCCCAGCCGCGCCAGATGTCGGGGCGGAACTCCATCGCCTTGCCCGGCCGGAAGTTGCGGAACGACACGTCCACCCGGGCCAGGTCCTTGGGCGTGGAGCGCCAGGTCGGGTTGGCCGGGGCGGAGCCGGTCCAGTGGTGCACCACGTCGTACAGGTAGTCGGTGGTGGGGTTCGAGGTGACGGTCAGCGGGACGCTGCCCCGGCGGAGTTGACCGATCAGCTCCGTACCCTCGTCGGTGGTGAGGGTCGCCACCGTCACCGGGGCGGGGCTCTCCGGGGTCCACGGGTTCTCGTCCCAGGCGTTGAGCCGGCCGACGCCGTCGTTGACGACCAGGAGCAGTTTCGCCCCTGCGGTTGCCGCGCCGGTGGCCTGCTCGGCGATGGTGATGCTGTCGCTGCGGCGTACCACCACGGCCTTGCCGCGCACGTCGCGCTTGGCGAGGTCGGCCGCCGTACCGTCGGCCGCGAAGACCGCCGGGAGGTCGGTGGTGCCGGCCGGCAGCGGCGTCGCCGCCCGCTTGACCAGCAGGTCGTCATAGGTACGCGACTTCGTGCCGACGGTCAGCGCCGGCTGCTCGAGGCGGAACCGGGCGCCGATCTCGAACTCGCCGTCGGTCACCTTCTTACCGGTCGGGAGCGCCCAGATGCTGTCGTACGACTCGTTCGGCAGCACCGAGCTCTCCACCAGGCTGTCGGCGTAGGAGCGGTGGATGTCGAGCCGGACGGCGGCGGGGGTGGCCGCCTTCGGCACGTACGCCATCACCCGGCTGAGCTTGGAGCCGTCGAGGGTGACGGTCCGGTCCCGGTCGAGGCTGACGTCGTTGAACGGGAGTACGGCCATGCCGAGCGAGTGCGGGCCGTTCGCACCCTGCACGTCACCACTGAGCCAGCCGCTGTAGTTGCCGACCGGCAGCCGGAGCACCCCGACGCCGGACTCGTCCAGGTCCAGCGCGGTGAAGAGGTTCTTCGCGGTGACGATGACCTTGCCGGCGAGCGGCTTGCCCGAACGGTCCTTCGCGATGATCTTCAGGTTCTGCCGCTGTCCCTCGCGTACGGCGCCGATCAGGGTGTGCGCGCGGACCGTACCGGTGCCGTCCGTGGCGTTGATCATGCCGCTGATCTGCTGGTCGATCGGGAGCAGGTCCAGGTCCGCGGTGAGCGTGACCACGCCGGTCCCGTGCGCGGGCACGGTGACCCGGCTGGTCGAGAGGGCGAACAGCCCGGCCGGGGCGGTGGCAGCGTCGACGGCCAGGTCCAGGGTGACCGCCTCGTCCCCGACGTTGGTGTACGTCACCTGCTTGACGTCGGTGTCACCCGGCTTCGGCGGCCACGGGTGGAAGCCGGAGGAGGCGCTGGCGGTGGCGAACACGGTCGCGTGCACCGCCGCGGCGACGTCCACCCGCCCCGCACCCGCCTGGTACGGCGTGTACGCCGGAGTCGGCTTGACGCTGCTGACCAGAGCCTGCTTGATCTGCTGCCCGGTCCATTCCGGGTGGGCGGCGACCAGGAGCGCGGCGGCACCGGCGACGTGTGGTGTGGCCATCGAGGTGCCGCTCATCGTGGTGTAGTAACCCGACCCGCCCCGTACGTAGTGGGAGCGGGCGGCGAGGATGTCCACACCGGGCGCGGTGAGTTCCGGCTTCAACCCACCGTCGGCGCGGGGCCCCTGGCTGGAGAAGTCGGCGAGCTGGTCGGCGGAGTCGACCGCGCCGACGGTCAGCGCGGCGTCCGCCGTACCCGGGGAGCCGATGCTCTGCGGGCCGCTGTTGCCGGCGGCGACCACGAACAGGGCGCCGGTCTCGGCGCTGAGCTCGTTCACCGCCACGCTCATCGGGTCGGTGCCGTCGGTTCCGCCCCCGCCCAGGCTCATGCTGACGATCCTGGCCTTCTCCTGCCGGGCGGCCCACTCCATGCCGGCGATGATCCAGGAGTCCTGCCCCCGGCCCTCACCGTCGAGGACCTTGCCGACGATCAGCTTCGCGCCGGGCGCGACGCCCTTCTCCTGCCCGTCCGAGGTGGCGCCGCTGCCGGCGATCGTCGACGCGACGTGCGTACCGTGCCCGTTGAAGTCGGCCACCTCCTCGTACGGCACGAAGCTGGTGCTGGTCGCGATCTGCCCGGCCAGGTCCGGGTGTTCGGCGTCGACACCCGTGTCGAGCACCGCGACCGAGACACCGGTGGCGGTGTTCCCCTCCGCCCAGACCTGCTGCGCGCCGATCTGCGCGGTCGAGTCGGCCAGGCTGGCCGTGACCCGGCCGTCGAGCCAGATCTTGGCGATGCCGCCGGTGAAAGCCGGGCCGGACGGTGCACGCCGGGCGGTGGCACCGGTCGCCGTGCCGGCCGCTGTCCCGGTCAGCGAGGACCAGAACGTCGGTGCCTGCTCGCGTTCCTGGGCAACGGCCGCGCCCTGGACGCTGGTGAGCGGCCGTACGACGGTGGAGCCGGCCACGTTCGCCGTGGTACGGGCACGGGCGGCGGCGTCGGTGTAGCGGACGATCAGCGGCAACCGGTCGGTGTTCGCGTCGTCGTAACCGTCGGCGATCAGCCCGGTCACGTTGAACAGTTGCCGGTCGAGCAGCCCCGCGGTGACGTACGGCAGGGCGGCGTCCGGGTAGACGTACAGCGAGCCGTCGACCACCGCTCGGTGGAAGCTGGCGGTTGTCCCGTTCGGACCCTCGACCGAACGCAGGGCGCTGCCGTCGTCGGCCGTGCCGACCGTGACCCTGTCGCCGGTGATCAGGGTGACGCTGTGCGAGCTGCCGGCTCCCGGTGGGGGTGAGGTGACCGGAGCCTGCGGCGGAACCGGGCCGGCGGGTGCGGCGGCGGCGGGCGGGGTGACGCCCACCGCCAAGGCCGCGACCGTACCGAGGGCGATCAGCCCCGGCCTGCGGATGGGTACGAGAGGCAAGGGATTTCCTTCGTCGTCATCGGATGTTTGGCAAGAGCATCCGGCCGGTCTGTTACATCGACACCAAGATCAGCCTGGCGGCGTTGCGACATGTCGCATTCTTGCCATCGGTCCGTGGAGCGGCGGTGTCAGCCCAGCGGTGTCAGCCCAGCGGTGCTATCCCGTGGGGGCGGACGCGGAGTAGCGGGCCGGGGTGGCGCCGAGGTAGCGGCGGAAGTGTCGACTCAGGTGCGACTGGTCGTGGAAGCCGACCGCGACGGCCACCTCGGCCGGGGGCTCACCGGCGAGCAGTCGACGGCGCGCGGAGTCGATCCGCCGCCCGGTCAGGTACCGGTGCGGCGGCACCCCGTACGCGCCGGTGAACGACCGGACCAGGTGGCTCGGGTCGGCGTGCAGGATCTCCGCCGCCTGCCGCAGCGAGACCCCCTCGGCCGTACGGGCGTCGATCAGGTCGCGCAGCTCCGTGGCGAGGCGGCGGTCCGGTGCCGGTGGTGGACCGCTCGGGTGCCGCACCAGGTGCCGGCGCAGCCGATCACCCACGAACGCCAGCCGGCTCTCCGCCTCGAACGCGTCGGCGGGGGTGGCGAGGGCACGGTGGAGCTGGTCGATCCGGCGCCGCAGCAGGGGGTCGTGCAGGGTGGGGGTGTCCACGGACGCGTCGACCAGGCCCGGGTCGAGCACCGATTCGTCGAGGTAGAGGACCCGTTTGCGGAAGCCGTACCGGGTGGCCGCCCGTCCGTCGTGGACCACGTGCGGCGGCAGGAGGGTGACCGCCTGCTCGGCGGCGTCGTGGCCGTGCCGGTCGAGGGCGTAGTTGATCGCACCGTCGTCGACGATGAGCAGGGTCCAGGTGTCGTGGGTGTGCGCCGGGTAGGCGTGGCCGAGGAAGCGGGCGTGGAAGACCTCGGTGATCCCGGCGACAACCGGATGCCAGGCGGTGACCCGCTCGGATGGTGGCACGTGCCGCACGTCAAGAACGTACAAGACCGGGGTGGCGGTGGGCGGCAGGGTGAGGGACATGACCACCTTTTCCACCAAGATTGCCGTACTGCTCCGGGACGACCTGGCCACCTGGCAGCGGCTCAACGTCACCGCGTTCCTGGTCAGCGGGATCGCGGCCACCGCGCCGGAGGTGATCGGCGAACACTACGTCGACGCGGACGGCACGAAGTACCTGCCCATGTTCGGCCAGCCGGTGCTGGTCTTCGCCGGCCCCGGCACGCTGCTGACCGCGGCGCACGGGCGGGCGGTGGAACGCGGGCTGGCGATGTCGGTGTTCACCGCCGAGCTGTTCGGCACCGGGAACGACACCGACAACCGGGCGGCCGTACGGGCGGTGGCCCGCGCCGCGCTGGACCTCGTCGGGTTGGCGGTCATCGGACCCCGCAACGCCGTCGACAAGACACTGAAGGGCGCCAGCCTGCACCCCTGAGCAGCCGCCGGTGGTAGCTGACGTCGGTACGCGGGTGGTGTCCTCGGGATCGCCTTCGGTCGTCCATCGCGGGGCAACCTCGGCCTCACCCGTACTCCGAAGGATCGGTGTTGATCTTCGATCGTCTGCCCGAAGGAGAACCTCCATGCAGAAACTCGATCGACGCGGATTCCTCGGCCTGACCGGCGCGGCCGGCGTCGGGCTCGCGGCGGCGGTGGCCGGCCTCTCGGACGCCCCCGCCCGGGCCACCGGCAGGCTCCCCACCGACCTGTTCAAGCTCGGCGTCGCCTCCGGCGACCCACGCCAGCTTCGTGGTCGAGAGCGGACGTCCGGGCGTACAGGCGGACACCCGCCCACTGACACCGGCGCGGCGAGACGACCGTAGCGGATCAGGAAGCGGAACCGGGGTGCCCGGAGCGCCGCAGGCCGGCACTGCCGGCCTGCGGCGCCCGGCGCGCGGAGAAGGAGCTCCGCGCTGACCGGCGGTGATAGTCGTCGCGATGGGTGAACTCGACGACCAGACCACCGGGAAGACTGATGCCCCGCCGGGGATCGGCGAGTTCCTCGGTGAACGGCCCGGCCCCGGCGCGGGTCGTGAGGGTTCCCCGTTCCGGCGCGGACAGCTCCGGTGTGCCGGGGTGGGCGAGCCGGAACTGGGCGATCGACCGGCGGACGAGGTGGAGCAGTTCACGGGCCGCGCCCGGTGAGCCGAGGTCACCGCCGCCGAGGGCCAGGCCCGGCTGCCGGATGGTCCGCAGGCTGTCGCAGACCAGCAGTAACCGTTCCGGCTGGTCGTCCGGCCCGGCCGGCAGCAGGTGCAGCCGGCCCGGCCACTGCCAGCGGATCTGCCCGGTGACGATCCGGCTCCCGACGTGCTCCGACCCGCGGCGGTGCCGGGGCCGGCCGGTCCGGGCCTCGCCCGGTACGCCCACCTTGTCGAAGTCCCAGTTGTCGCAGACGAACGCCAACCGCCGGTCGGTGACGGTGACGTCCGCCGGCCGGAGCAGGGACCAGTGCAGGTTGCCGTTGCCCAGCGACGGGCCGAGCAGGTAACCGGCCACGTCGACCCGACCACGCCAGAGGGACCGCTCGCCCGGGTCGAGCAGCACCCGGTGGTGCCGGTCGAGCTGGGGGTACCCGCGGTCGTCCTGGTCCGGCTGGTCGAAACGGTGCGGCCGGACGAAGTACGGGGATGCGTCGTCGCTCATCGGCGGAGGGCCTCCTGTGGACGAACTTCCTCCTGTCCAGGTTCGCGGACTGCGTGACCCGCGTCATGACACCTGTTAGGGGGTCGGCTGATCGGGTGAGGCGTATGACCGGTAGTCGCCGATCTCCTCCGCCCGTACGAGTCCGTCCTCGATCGCTCGGGCCAGCAACGCCGCCTTGGTCGCCGCCGGGCGGCCGGCGCGGGCGTACTTGATCCGGGCCCGGTCGACGTACTGCTTCACGGTGTGCTCGCTGATGTTCATCCGCCGGGCCACCGAAGCCTTCGACATCGACTGGAACCAGAGCAGCAGCGCCTCACGCTCCTTCTCGGACAGTACGGGTCGACCCGACCGGCGGTCGCCGACGATCGCACCGGCGAGCGCGGGCGGCACGTAGCCCCGGTCGCTGGCGGCGGCGAGCACCGTCGCGACGCAGTGTTCGCGCCCCTCGTGCTTGGCGAGGAAGGCCACCGCCCCGGCGTCGAGGACGGCCAGGATGATGTCCGCCTCGGTGTGTTCGGAGTAGACCACCACCCGGCGACCGGCGGCGCCCAGCTCGGCGACCTTGTCGAGGACCAGGTGCCCGTGCAGCCGCAGATCCAGCATGATCACGTCGGCGGTCGGCTGGTCGTCGCCGAGCACCACGTCCGGGTCCTCACCGGTCGCCACCACGGTCAGCCGGGGCTCCTGGTCGAGCCAGGAACGTACGCCCTCGACCACCACCGGGTGGTCGTCGATGATCGCGACGGTGAAGCGCTGCTCCCGGTCGTCGCTCACGTGGCCCGCCACCGGGTCTGCGCCCATACCTGATCCCCGTCCCGCTCGTAGACGTACTCGACTTTTCCGTTGTCGGTGCCGGTCGCGGCCGGCCCAGCCGGATCCGGTCCGGTGCTGGGGGTGACCACGCTGACCACCACCTCATCCGGCTGCGCGACCACGGTCAACCTGGCCCACTGCCGGGCGGTGGCGAGGGTCGCGGTGAGTGGTTCGGCCAGCCTGCGGCGAACGTGTACGGGTAACGCCGGCAGCGTACCAACGGAAACCAGCTCGACCGGAAGACCGTTTCGTTCGGCGATGTCCACCGCCGCCCGCAGTTCGTGCAGCAGCGGATCGGGCACGTCGTCGGACTCCGCGATCAACCGGCGCAGTCGTGCCGCCTCCAGGGCGCACCGCCGCTGCACCGCCGGGTCGGTCGGGTCGGCGGAACCGTCGGCGAGTTCCGCGAGCAACGCCCCGGCGGTCCGGCTGACCAGCGCGAGGCGTTCCTGCCGGTCGGCTCGGGCCCGCTGGGCGGCGATCCGTTCGGCGTCGAGGGCCGCGCGGGCCGCCGCCGTACCGGCCGTACGGGCGGCCAGGGTACGCAGCACGCTGGCCGCGACGCTGAACGCGATCGGCAGGGTCGCGGTGCCGTACGTGTACATGGCGTACCGGCTCAGCCCGGCAGCGTCCCCGGCGCCGTAGGCGAAGACCGCGACCAGGGCGATGGCCGCCTCGGCGGCGAAGACCGCCACCAGTGCGGTGACCGGCCGCCCCCACAGCACGAGGACGACAAACCAGCCGAGCGTGCCCCAGCCCCAGTTCGCCGGCAGGAACAGCATCTCGGCGGGGGTGTTGACGAAGACCAGCGCGTCGACCAGGAGCAGTACGCCGATCAGCCGCCAGGTCGGCGTACGGGTGCCCCGGAGCAGGTGGGCGGCGGAGATCGCGCCGACCACCACGAAGATCAGCCATCCGGCGCCGACCGTCCACGGCCACCGGTACACCGACCAGTTCCCGAGCAGGGCCGGCACGTTGACCACCGTGTGCCAGCCGAAGGCGATGAGTACGGCGGCGATCCGGCTGCCCCGGTCGGCGGTGGCGGCGACACCGGCGACCACGTCCCTCGGCGTCGCGCCGGTACCGTCCCGGGCCGTGGTCGCGTCCCGACCGGCGCTCCGGTCGGGATCGGCGCTGCGGGCGAGCGGGGCGGTCCGCCGGGTCGCCGCAGCGGCGCCGGCCGGGTGCGGTTCAGTGGACATCGGACCACTCCAACCGGACCCGGGTGCCCCGACCGGGGGCGGAGTCGACCTCCGACCGTCCGCCGATCGCCGCCATCCGCCCGTGGATCGACTCGCGCAGACCGTACCGGTGCAGCGGAACCGTCAGCGGGTCGAAGCCCGGCCCGTCGTCGGTCACCTCGACCGCGACCCCCGCGTCGGCCAGGGCGGTGAGGCGTACCGAGACGGCGGCGCCGGGGGCGTGCCGGGCCACGTTGGACAGCGCTTCGGCGGCGCTGTCGGTGAGCGCGTCGGCGATGTCCGGCGGCACCGCGCAGGGGTGCAGGTCCACGGTCGGGGCCAGCTCGGGCAGGCGGTGCAGGAGGGCCCGGAGCCGGTCGTCGAGGGCCACCGGCACGCTCGGGTCCGGCGACGCCGACAGCGCGCGGGTGCGGGACGAGGCCAGCTCGTCGAGCGTACGCAGGTCGGCCGCCGCCCGTACGCGCAGCAGCGGTGAACCGGCGCCCACCCCGCCGAGCCCGACGACGGTGAGCGTGGACAGCACGGTGTCGTGCAGGTCTCGGTTGTGCCGGCGTTCCGCCGCGCGGGCGGCTCGGGCGATCAGCACCTCGCGGGAGGCCCGCTGGTAGTCGGCGAAAGCCTCGTCGGCGGCGCGGCTGCTGCGCCGGGTCAGCGCGGCCAGTCCGGCCCCGAAGACGGTCTGCACGACCAGGGTCACCGCGTGCGAGATCGCCTCGGTGTTGTTGTCGGCGAGATGTGCCCCGTACGCGTACGCCGCCGTCACGACCAGTCCGGCCGGTACGGACCGGGAGGCGGGCAGCCCGAAGTGGGCGACGACGATCGATGTGCTGGCGAGGATGGCCAGCCAGCTTCCCTCACCGGGCAGCACCTCGGCGGCGACCAGGCGGTTGATCAGCAGGCAGCAGACGATGGTCAGGGTCAGGTCGACGTAGATGATGGCGGGGGTGAGACCACGCCGCAGGGTCGACGCGGCGAACAGCACGGACCAGCCGGTCAGCACGACGATCGTGACGATCAGCAGCGGAGTGGAGACCGGCGGCGTCCGTACGGCCAGCGCCACGGCCGCGCCCGCGAGACCGCAGGTCAGCCGGAGCAGCGCGGGGAAGATCGCGAAGACCTGGTTCAGTGCGCCGCTGGCCGGCCGGTCCTCGTCGCGGGCGGGATCCGGGGCGGTGCCGAGGCTGGTGACCAATGTCAATTCCTGCCCTCCCGGCGGCTGATCGGTTCATTGGCCGGACGTCCGGCATATCGACGGGGGAGAATAGCACGAATAGCCCGATCAGTTCCCGTACCGGTGCAGCCGTTACGGGGCTGTGTCCCGGCACCGCCGGTTTCGGTCCACGCCGGATGGAGAACCGGTTTCAGTCCAGGCCGGATGGAGAACTGGTAGGGCATGAGCGAGATCAGGGTGGGCACATCGTCGTGGGCGGACCGGCTGCTACTGGCCTCGGGCTGGTATCCGCGGGAGGCCAACACCCCCGCCGGGCGGCTGGCCTACTACGCGGACCGGTTCGACCTGGTCGAGGTGGACACCACCTACTATGCGCTGCCGTCGGTCGAGACGACCTCGGCCTGGGTCGACCGGACACCACCGGGGTTCAGGTTCAACGTCAAGGCGTTCAGCCTCTTCACCGGTCATCCGACCGCCATCTCGGCGCTGCCCCGGGACCTGCGCCCCACGGGTGACCCGAACGGCCGGGTACGCCGCCGCGACCTGCCCGAGCCGACGTACGAGGAACTGTGGGAGAGGTTCCGGGCCGTCCTCGAACCGATCGCCGCCGCCGGCAAGCTGGGCGTGGTGCTGCTCCAGTTCCCGCCGTGGCTCGGTTACGGAGAGGCGGCCAAGCGGCGGATCATCGAGGTCGCCGAGCGTTGCCGCCCGCTGCGGGTCGCGGTCGAGTTCCGGCACAGCTCCTGGTTCGACGGAGACAACGCCCGCTACACCGTCGGGTTCCTGGCCCGCAACGACCTGTCGATGGTCTGTGTGGACATGCCGCAGGGGCACGCGTCCTCCGTACCGCCGGTTCTCCTCGCCACCGCGGACCCGGCGGTGGTCCGGTTCCACGGCCACAGCGCGGCCTGGGGCAGCGGCGACAAACAGGAAAAATTCCGGTACGCGTACGCCGAGGGCCAGCTCGCCCGGTGGGCGGACCGGCTGCGCGAGTTCGCCCGCGAGACCGACGAACTGCACGTGCTGATGAACAACTGCTGCGGTGACCAGGCCCAACGCGACGCGGCCCGGCTGGCGGCACTGCTGCGCCGCGACGGCAGCCGACCGGACGCCGACCAGTTGACCCTGCTGCCGGTCGGCTCCTGACGGCGGCCTGCTGCGGCTGACTCCGGACGTCAGCTCCGGGCGCTCGGCCGGGGTGCCTGGATGGACAGGAACGCGTCGATGTTGCGCAGGTGCTTGGGGGTCAGCCCGAGGTGCGACTGCGGGGACACGATCAGGGTCGGCGCGAGCCGGGACAGCTCGTTGCCGTTGTCGTGGGCGCGCAGCTCCCAGGTCGCGTCGTCGTCGGTCCAGACCAGGGGGCGGCCCTCGTCGCGGACCACCCGCTCGGCCGCCGGGTACTTCCACCAGCCCCGCGCGACGGCGACCGGGGCGGCACCGGCAAGCGCCTGCTCGCGCTCGTCGAACTCGGGGGAGTCCTGGGTGTCGAACCTCGGCAGCCCCAGCAGCCGGGCCAGGTTCTCGGCATCGTGCTGCCAGGTCGTGTGCCAGCGGACCTCGGCCCGCCCCGACTCGTGCACGATACGGATGAAGTCGAGCACCGGCTGCGCGGCGAGGATCGGCCAGTCGACACCCGCCGAGCTGGCGGTGCCGGTGACCCACTGGTCCCGGGGCCACACGTTCCGGTCCGGCTTGCGGCTGATCGCGTTGACCACCCCGTCGATGTCGAGCAACCACACCGGTGTGGGATCGACCGTCTCCATGACAGCAGTTGTACGCCCAGCCCACCCGTACCACCAGCCTTTTGGGAAGGCAGGGGCGGGCGGCGTCTAGCGTGGGCTTGACTCTGACACGGTGTCAGGGGCCACGGTGGGACAGGTCATGTTCAGTATCGGAGACTTCGCCAAGATCGGCCGGGTGTCGGTCCGGATGCTGCGTCACTACGACGCGATCGGACTGCTGCGCCCGGCATCGGTCGACCCCGGCAGCGGATACCGCTCCTACCACGCCGATCAACTGCGCCGGCTCAACCGGGTGATCGCCCTGAAGGATCTCGGCTTCACCCTCCAGCAGGTGCAGACACTGCTCGACGACGAGCTCGACGTCGAACAACTGCGCGGGATGTTGCGCCTGCAACGGGCGGAGCTGGCCGCGCGGCTGGCGGCGGACGCGGCCCGGTTGACCGGGATCGAGGCGAGGCTCCGGATGATCGAGAACGAGGGCCACATGCACACCGAGGACGTTGTACTCAAGAAGATCGCCCCGGTCCGGGTCGCGGAACTCAGCGCGGTCGCGGCCAGCTACGAGACCGTCGACCTCTCGCCGGTGATCCAGCCGCTCTACCCGGAACTGCTGTGCCGGATCGAGGCGGCCGGGGTCGACGTGACCGGACCGTCGGTCGCGTACTACGAACCGGCGCCGGGGGAGTCCGGCGAGGCGGTCGTGGTGCACGCGTCGGTTCAGGTCGCGGTCGCACCGCGCGACGACTACGACTTCACCATCGTCGACCTGCCCGGCATCGAGTCCGCCGCGACGATCATCCACCGTGGTTCGATGCACGAGGCCGACCGGAGCATGCAGATCCTGGCTCGCTGGGTCGAGGAGCACGGCTACCGCATGATCGGGTACGCCCGCGAGGTGTGCCTGGAGTTCGTACCGGACGAGCCGGACAAGTGGGTCCACGAGTTCCAGGTCGAGGTCGCCCGGTAGCCGGCCCGTCCCGGCGGGGCCCGTCCTGTCCCGGCGGGACGGCGGGCCACCGGGGCGAGGGCGGGTTACCGGGTGAAGGTGAAGTAGGACAGGTCCGGGTCGAAGGTGGCCGGCGGGGCGGTGAGCTGGTGCAGGCCGACGCTGAGGGTCTGGTCGGCGGGGGCGGCGAAGGCCAGCTCGCGGAAGCCGGCCTCGGCGAACCACCCGCGGATGGTCGGGGTCAGGTCCGGGGCACGGCGGTGCCGGGTCCAGATCACGAAGGCGTCCGGCGCGCAGAGCTGGGGCAGGGCCGCCACGGTCGCCCGTACGTCGGCGTCGGAGATGTTGCCGAAGACGCCGCACATCAGCACGATCTCGGCGGGTACGCCACCGAGGTAGGAGGTCGCCACCCCCGCGTCGGCCTCCACCACCTCGATCTGCCGGTCCAGCCCCGCCGCCGACGCCGCAATCCGTGCCGCCTTCGCGTTCGTCGGATCCAACTCGACCAGCCGGGCCCGTACGTCCATCCGTCGTGGATGGTCGCCGAGCACTCCGATCACGTCGCGTCCCTCCCCGGCGCAACCGCTGACCACCCTGATCGGCCCCGGCGGCACCTCCGCGAGCGCTCGACGCAACTGGTCCTGCACCAGACGCAACCGGTGCCACAGGTGCGAGCCCGGCTGGTCGTACGCGCTGTGCCACGCGGTGCCGTAACGGTTCATACCGGCAACTCCCCGTCTCGATGTGTGACCCGCACCCATCATCGCCGAACGGGGCGGAAGACTGTGGCACCCTCGACGCAGAGCCGCCACGGACTCGACGACCTGGGGAGAGAAATGACCGATCAGTACGGCCAGGGCTCCCAAGCACAGCCGTCCGCCCAGCCGAACCCGCAACCGCTCCCCGCCCAGCCCACCGGGCCGTCCCCGTACGCCGAAGCGAGCGCACCGCCGCCGTATCCGTACGGTGAACCGGTTGTGCCGCCGTCGTATCCGGGTGGGGCGCCGTTCCCGTACCCGGACGGGGGTCCGTTCCCGTACGGGGATCCCGGGCAGCGGGTTGCGCAGCGTAATCGGGCGAAGCCGTTTCTCGTCGCCGCCGCCGGTCTGCTCACGATCTTCGTGCTCACCCTCGGTGGGCTCGCGATCTGGGACGGTGTCCGGGAGGACAGCGGGGTCGCCGGCTGCCGGTCGTTGGCGGACCGGACCTCCGGGCAGAACCGCGAGTTGGCCGAGGACGAGCACCGTGAGCTGCGCGAACAGTTCGCCGACTCCGACATCCGGGCGATCCGCGAGCACGGCACCGAGATGATGGACGTGCTGTGGGAGGTGTCGAAGCTGCCGCCGGGTGAGGAGATGGGCGCGCTGCGCTACCTGCCGCAGTTGTCCGTACACGCCGAGGGGCTGCGGCGGGCCTGCGCCGAGCAGGGTGTGGTGATCTCGCCCAATCTGCCCGACTAGTCCGCTCACCGTCCGCGTACCGGCGTCGGCGAGGTCCGTAAGCTGCATCTGACCGGCTGCGCGGTGCCCGGCGACGGCCGCCGCAGGGCAAGGGTCGGGTCCCCCGGGACGGAGGAGAGACGAGATCATGACGCGCGAGCGAATCGGCCTGGTGGTGCACACGGGCCGGCAGGCGGCGATCGAGGCCGCCGGTTTGGTGCGTCGGTGGGCGGACGCGAACGACATCACGGTCAGTGACATCGACGTGTGGGAGCGGGACTGGGACACCTGCCACCGGCGCAACGCGGTGGACGAGGCCGAGGCCGCCGGCCACCCGGCGCTCGTCGTCACTGTCGGTGGCGACGGTACGTTCCTGCGCGGTGCCCGGATCGCGGCCGAGGACGGCGTCCCCGTGCTCGGGATCAACGTCGGCCGGGTGGGCTTCCTGACCGAGGTCGACCCGAGTGAGATCGATGCCGCCCTGGACGCGTTCTTCTCCGGGCACGTGCACATGGACGAGCGGCTGATGCTGACCCTCTGCGCCTCCCGCCCGCTGGAGATCCCCAAGGGCATGCAGGACCTGCTCCGGTACGGCCGCGGCCCGTTGCTGCCCCCGCCCCCGCTACGGCAGGAGGAGGAGCCGATCAACCGGGCCGGGGTGGCGCTGGACGTGACCGCGCTCAACGACATCGTGTTCGAGAAGCTGGCCCGCGACCGACAGGCGAGTCTCGGGGTCTACCTGGACGAGAGCCTGTTCACCTCGTACTCGGCGGACGCCCTGGTGGTGGCGAGCCCCACCGGGTCGACGGCCTACAGTTTCGCCGCCGGCGGACCGATCCTGTCGCCCCGGCTGCGGGCACTGGTGCTGACCCCGGTCGCCGCCCACATGGTCTTCAACCGGAGCATGGTCGTGGCGGCAGACGAGGCGGTCTCCGTACGGGTCCTCGAACACTCCGGCTCGGTGGCGGTCAGCGTCGACGGGCAGCTCCGGGGGGTGCTGAACCCGGGCGACTGGGTGACCGTGCAGCCGGCGGCCCAACCGGCCAAGCTGGTCCGGCTGCACTCGTCGCACTTCTACTCCCGGCTCCGGGAGAAGTTCTCCCTCGCCGGAGCCCCGGCCGCGATCGCGGACAGCGAACCGGTACGTGGGCGAGGGGAGTGAAGGCGGCGCCGCGTTACGGCAGGATCGACTTGACGAAGGGGTAGAACAGGTGGTTGTAGGTGCCGTTGTCGAGGAACTTGCCGTTGCTGAGGATCGCCTTCCGCAGGGTTTTCAGGTCCTTCTCCCTGCCCTGCGCGGTCAGGCGGGCGCGGAGTAGTGCCGCCTCCTGGGTGACTTCGGCGGAGAGTTCCCGGACCAGTCCGGCGGGGGTGCCGAACCGCAGACCGCCCATGTGCCCCGCGAGCCCCTGCACCTTGTCCTCGAATTCCTTGAGATCTTCCGGTACGCGGTTGAACAGTCCCATGAGTCACCGCCCTCGATAGTCGACGATCGGATTCGTGCTGCGTATCCGCGCTGACGTTACAAGTGGGGGACACGACCGGGGCTCGCCCTTGAGGCCGCAGGTCGGGACTGTTCAGTCCATGGTGGGCGGATCGACCGGTCGGATCGTCGTCCGGTCGGCGAGCACCGCGCCGCCGTTCGACACCGTTCGCGGTCCCAGGGAACCAACTTACTTTTCTTCGTACATCGTCTTTGATGTACGTACACCAAAGACGATGTACGAAGAAAACGCGTGTGTTGGTTCCGCGCGGGTGGACGACGCCGGACTACGGGTCAGGCGGTGGCGGCGAGCAGGTCATGGACCGCGGAGGGGCCGGTTTCGTCCTGGTTGCTGAGGATGACGAGGCGACGGTCGGAGTCGGGCAGCCAGGCGGCGAACGCCTTGAACCCGGCGTTGTCGCCCGAGTGCTGGCGCCATCGCTCCCCGTTGACCGAGCCGATGAACCAGCCGTAGCCGTAGCTGCGCAACTCGGGGCCGTGAACGGTGGCCGCGTGTTCGGTGAACGTCAGCCGCAGCGACTCCGGACCGAGCAGGCGCCCGGCGGGTAGTGCGTCGAGCCACGTGCGCATGTCGTCGACGGTGGACCAGACGTCACCCGCGCCCATCCCGACCGAGTCCAGCTCGAACGGGGGCACGGGACGGTCGGCGGCATGGCCGCGCGCCACGTCGGCGCGGTCGCCCGGGGCGCCGGCGAACGTACGGTCCATGCCCAGGGGCGTGAAGATCTCGCCGGTCAGGAAATCACGGTACGGCCGGTCGGCGGCTCGTTGCACCACGTGGGCCAGCAGGACGTAACCGGGACTGCTGTAGTGCCAGCCGGTGCCGGGCTCGAACAGCGGCCCGGCCTGCTGGAAGACGGCGATCAGGTCGTCCGGTGCCATTCCGGCGGTCAGGTCGATCGTCGGGTAGTCCTTCCAGTGGCCGAGGCCGGAGGTGTGCACCAGAAGCTGATGCAGGGTGATCGGCCCCCACGACTGCGGGCACCCGCCGATCCACCGGTCGATCCGGTCGTCCAGGGTCAACGCGTGCCGCTCGGCGAGCAGCAGGACCGCCGCCGCGGTGATCTGTTTGCTGATCGAAGCGAGCTGGTAGCGGGTCTGCCGCGAGTTGGGGGTGCCGGTCGCCGTGTCGGCGTACCCGCTGTTGACCTGGGTCAGGACCGTGTCGCCGCGGGTGACCAGGATCGAGCCCCGGACCGGTGGTGTGGCTGGTGGCATGGCTCGACTCTACGACTTCGCGCGGGCGGCGAGCAGTTGCCGGATCTCCTCTTTCAGGTGCTCCGAGACACCGTCGGCCTCCACCAGTCGGGGCAGCAACTCCGGCTCCAGCATCCACGCCCGGAACCCCTCGGCGATGGTCATCCCGCGTTCGGGGCGGTGAACCACCCGTACGTCGTCACCGGCACGGACCTCGCCGGGCTCGACCACCCGCAGGTACGCACCCGGCCGCACCTCCCGGGTGAAGCGCTTCACCCAGCGCGGCTCGGCCATCTTCAACTGGAAGGTGGCGCACGGGATTCGGCCGAACGTGGTCTCCAGCAACAGGTCCGCGCCGACCCGCCACTGTTCACCGATGAGCGCGCCGTTGACGTCCAGCCCGGTCGTGGTGAGGTTCTCGCCGAAGATGCCGCCCCGCAGCGGGCGCCCCAGTTCGGTCTCCCACCAGTCGTAGTCCTCGCGGGCGTAGGCGTACACCGCCTGGTCGTCGCCGCCGTGGTTGGCGATGTCGAAGATCTGGTCACCGACCAGGCCGCTGTGCAGCCCGGTGGTTTTCGGGCCGGGAGCCCTTACCTGCACCGGGCCGTCGACGGGCTGTTTGTTGATGCCGGTGACGCCGACCGACTTGGCGCTGTTCGCCTCCGGCACGGCCAGGTTCACCGAGAGAACCGTCCCCATGGATCCCGACCCTACGTCGACCAGCGGTAGGGTCCCGCGAATTTCTGCGGCCACAGTGGACCGACGGTGGCGTGGCTCACACCCGATCAACTTGGACGATCGGGTGGAAAGCCCTCGATCTAGCCTGCCCTGTGCGGTAGATCACCGAACCTGTCGGTTATGTGCCGTACCGGATATGGGGGAAAGAAATGAAGAAAAGACTGCTGGGTGTCGCCGCCGCGGCGATCATGCTGGTCGCGGCGTCGCTGAGCATCGCGGCGCCGGCACAGGCCGCCGAGAGCCCGGTGGCGCTCTGCGGGTCCGACTACTACGTGCTCGACAGCCACGGTGTCTCCGGCGCCACGGTCTACGTGCTCGCCTCCCGGGGCGGTGCGGCCTACAACTGCGTGGTCACCATCAAGACCGCGAACCGGGGCAAGGCAACCTGGGTGGCCGCCTCGATCGGGACTCCGGACGGGCGGTCCGGCATCGACGAGGGCAACTTCCTGTACTACGCCGGTCCGATCCGGATCAGTGCCCCGAGCCAGTGCATCCAATGGGGCGGTGCCGGCGGTAACCGCAGCTGGTGGACGAGCGCGTGGTCGTACTGCAGCTGATTTTCGGGTAGTCGCACCCGGCCAGCGCGGCGGGGCGGACCGGGTGGGCGCGTCGACCGACCGCTCACCCGGGCGCCCCCGGTGCCGGTCGCCGTACCGGGGCCGGTTCAATGTGCGCATGGTTGTGCGAATCGACGTGGACGCGGTGCGCGGTGCGGTGGATCCGGCGGTCTACCGCGAGGCCGAGGAACTGCTCGCCGGCGGTCGGCTGGGCCGTACCGTCGAGGTGGGCGGCGGCCTGATCGGCGCCGTACACGGCGAGGGGACTGCGGCGTACGAGGTGTGGGTCGGCGTGGTCGGTGGCGCGTTCACCGGCGAGTGCGAGTGTGCCGCGTCGGAGGCCGACCCGGACGAGTTGTGCGTGCACGCGGTCACGTTGACGCTCGCCGCCCTCCGTGACGGGTTCCACTGGTCCTCGGCGGCCACCGCACCGTCGACCGTCGAGGTCGACCCGGAGGTCCGCCGGCTGGCCGAGGTCGCCGCGACCCTCCCGGTCCGCCGGCTGGCCATGCTGGTCGCCGAGCACGCGGTCACCGACCGCCGGTTGGAGACCCGGCTGTTGACGTACGCCGGGCAGCTCGGCGCACCGACGGACCCGGAACTGGCCGACGTGCGCGCGACCGTCGACGGCCTCACCGCCACCGACGAGTCCGATCCGTACGACGCGGCCAAGGCCGGTCAGCAGCTCGTCGAGGAGCTGGAGGTGCTCGCCCAGCGCCCGGCCACCGAGTCGACCCTGCTCACCGTCGAGTACGCCGCCCGCCGCTGGGACACCCTGCTCGGGTCGCTCGGCGAGGCCGCCGACGACGAGGACTTCGAGGAGATCGGCTCGGCCCTGCGCGCGGTGCACGTACGGCTCTGTGCGGAACTGCGTCCCGACCCGGACGCGCTGGTCGAGCGGATGCTCGACATCATCGAGGCGGCCGAGCCGGTCACCTCGTGCCTCGACCTGCCGACCGACTACCTCCCGGTCCTCGGCCCCGACCACGTCGCCGCCCTCACCGACTGAGCCCGGTCAACCGACGGATACAGTGCCCAGATGTTCGCGATCGCACTGGACGACGGGGCCGAACTGCGCCCGCTGGAACCGTGGCAGGCCGAGGAGTTCCTCGCCCACATGGACCGGGCCCGCGCCACCGTCGACCCGTGGATTCCGTGGGCGAGCCGAAGCACCGACCTGGACTCGGCCCGCGCCACGCTCCAGCGGTACGCGGACCTCGCCGCCCGCGACGCCGGCCGGCTGTACGGCATCTGGCTCGACGGCACCCTCGTCGGCGGCACCATGTTCACCTCATTCGACACCACCACCGGCATCTGCGAGATCGGCTGCTGGCTGGAACCGGCCGGGCAGGGCCGGGGTCTGATCAGCCGGGCGGCCGGGCACCTCGTCGACTGGGCGGTACGCGTACGCGGGATGCACCGGGTCGAGTGGCGTACCAGCCCGGCGAACACCGCCAGCAGCAAGGTCGCCCGGCGGCTCGGGATGCGGTTGGACGGCGTACTGCGTGAGACGTTCCCGTACCGGGGAGTCCGCCACGACACCGAGATCTGGTCACTGCTCGCCCCGGAGTGGCTCGCCCGTACTTCCATCGCCCCCTGACGATCAGGACGTACGGAATTGACTTGTCGCTGATGTGGTTCCACCCTTTCGGCTTCATATTTGGCTGGATGTGGAAACAGCGTGTTCGAGCGGCTTACGGAGGCTGCGACACGGGTGTATGTCCTTAGAGGAGGGTTAACTCTTCAGCCGCTCAGAGTGACCGAATGATGCTCTGCTGTCGCTCCCAGTTGTGGCAACGTCTGTGCACGCGCTCCCGAGGCGGGGTGCCACTGACATTGACGCGGAGAAGACCATGAGCACCCCGAACCACCCCGGCCAGGAGCCGCCGTACCAGCCCGAGCCGCCGCACGCGCCGTACCCGCCGCAGCCGGCCTACCAGCCAGGCGTGGCGAGCTACCAGCCCGCCCCGCCGCCGCCCGGCTACCCGGCTGCGGCGCCGCAACCGGGGTACCCGATCGCGGCGCCACCTCCGCGTAAGCGCCGACGGTGGCTGGTGCCGAGCCTGATCGGCGGCGGGATCGTGGTCGCGCTCTGCTGTGGCGGCACGATCATCGCGGCCACCTCCGGGGACCTGGAGGAGACAAACAGTTCGGCCGCCGCGCCGGCCGCCGCGACCGGTTCCGACGCCCCGGCAGCTCCGAAGGCCGCCGAACCCGCCAAGACCGAGGCACCGAAGCCACCGCCGGAGGAGCCGAAGAAGTACAAGGTCGGTGAGACCGTACGGGGCGGCGATTTCGAATTCGTCGTGCATGGCGTCAAGTGCGGCATCGCCCAGGTAGGCAGTTCCTACCTGAACCGGAAGGCGCAGGGTACCTTCTGCCGGACCGATGTCTCGGTGAAGAACGTAACGAAGAAAGCCCATCTGTTCCACGCAGACGGAACCGTCAGCGCGCAGGACGCGAGCAACCGCGAATACGAGGCGGACGGTGAGGCGAACATCTACGGCAACAAGGACGGCGCCGGCTTCCTAGACGAGATCAATCCGGGCAACTCGATTCGCGCCTTCGTCTACTTCGACGTACCGAAAAACACGAAACTGACCACGATCACCTTTGACGCCGGACTGTTCACCCTCGCCGAAGATGCAGTGGTCACGCTCTGACGGTGGTCGCCGCCACACGTGCTCGAGCAGGTCGAAGCGCGTGCTTGACCTCAAATGAGCTTCAACTCGCAGGATGATCATCCAACGGAGAACGGAGCTGTTGATGATCGACCCGAGTACGCCGATCCGCCTGGCCCGACCCAGTAGCGACCTGGCGGCGGCTGAACACTTCTACGTACACGGTCTGGGCCTGGAGGTGCTCTACCGCGGGGTCGCGGGCGGCCCGGACGAGCATGACCTGCTGATGCTCGGCTGGCCGGCGGCGTCCTGGCACCTGGAGTTGGTCGGCGGGCCCAATCTCACGGTGCGCCCGGTGCCGACCGAGGAGGACCTGTTGGTGCTCTATCTCGCCGGGCCGGTGGACGACACGCTGGTGACCCGCCTGGAGCAGGCCGGCGGGCGGCGGGTGTCGCAGGGCGCGTACTGGGACCGGTGGGGCGTGACGGTCGAGGACCCGGACGGTTACCGACTGGTGCTGTCCAGCCGGTCGTGGTCCAACGCCGGGTAGCCCGATCCGCTATCGCGCGGGTGGTTCGAGGAAGTGCAGCAGCCGGTCGGTGAGTTCGGCCGGCTGCTCCTCGAAGATCCAGTGCCCGGAGTTCTCGATGACGTCGCCGCTCACCGTGGTCGCGTACTGCCGGACCTGGTTCTGTACGGCATCCCCGAGGCTGGCGCGGGCACCGAGGGCGAGCACCGGCATGGTGAGTTTCGTCTTGGCGTACTCGGTGTTGTCGGCGACGTCCTGGGGCAGGGCACGGAAGTACGCGAAGCTCGCCCGCAGGTGCGCGTCGTCCTCCAGGTGCCGGGCGTACTCGCGTACGTCGTCGGCGGTGATGCCGTCCTGGACCTCCATCGAGTCGGTGAACCGGTCCACCCAGAGGTCCTCCCGACCGTTCATGATCTCCTCCGGCAGCCCGTTGGGGAGGCTGAAGAAGCCGATGTTCCAGAAGCCGGGGCCGTCCTCGGTCAGCGCGGGGATCTGGAAGAGGGTCCGGTCCGGGATCGGTGCCTCGGTGAGCACCAGTTTGCCCACCTCGTCGCCGTGCTCGGCGGCGTAGGCGTACGCGACCATCGTCCCGATGTCGTGCCCGACGAGGGAGATGTCGCCGTCCAGGTCGAGTTGGGCCAGAAGGCCGTGTACGTCGTCGGCGAGCGTCTTCTTGTCGTACCCGTCCGGTGGTGCGTCGCTGTCCCCGGCGCCGCGCAGGTCGGGTGCGATGACCGTGTAGTGGCGGGCGAGTTCGGGCAGGACCTTCCGCCACATGTACCAGGTCTGCGGGTAGCCGTGCAGCAGCACCAGGGGATCGCCCCGGCCGCCGCGTACGTAGTTCAGGGCCACGTCACCGACCTGGGCTTTCTGCTCGGTGTAACCCTGCGGCACCCGTCCGCTGCTCATGGTCGTCCTCCCCGTCGGCCCCCGGTCGAGCCGGTCTACCCGCCGTCCGGGCCGGTACACCCGCGACGGGGGCCGTCAACGCCGTCGGGACGTTGTAGGAATAGATGCCGGTATATAGCATGGGCGGGTGTCGTCGCCGGCACGGGCACGGGTTGACCGGGTGCCGGCGGACACGAGCACCGGAGCCGGGTGGCGGCCGTCCGCGCAACGACGCGGGGGCCGTGAAGTCGTCGCAGCCACGCTGCCGGCGGACCGGCTCCCGACCGGCCCCGGCAGCCGGTCGAGAGGAACCCACCCGTCATGAGACTCATCCCCGCGCGCCGCCGCGTGCCGGTGGTCGCCGCCCTGGTGACCGCGCTCGCCGCGAGCGTCGTCGGCCTCGCCGGTCCCACCCTGACCCAACCCGCCTCCGCGGCGGCCGGTTGCCTGGTCGACTACCGGGTCAACCAGTGGCCCGGCGGATTCACCGCCACCGTCCGCGTCACCAACGGCGCCAGCCCGGTCACCGGCTGGACCGTCCGCTGGACCTATCCCGCCGCCGACCAGCGGATCACCAACGGCTGGAGTGCCCAGGTCAGCCAGGCCGGTGCGGTCGTGACCGCGACCAACGCCGGCTGGAACGGCAGCCTGCCGGCCGGCGGGTCCACCGAGTTCGGGGTGCAGGGCACCTTCGGTGCGAGCAACCCGACGCCGACCGGGTTCACGCTCAACGGCGTACCGTGCAACGACGCCGGACCCACCACGGCGCCGCCGCCGACCACCCCGCCGCCGAGCACGACGCCGCCGGCCACCACCACCCCGCCGCCGACCAGCCCGCCGGTCACGACGCCGCCGGCCACGACCGCGCCGCCGACCACCCCGCCCCCGACCACCCCGCCGCCGAGCGGATGTGGCACGGCCGCGTTCTGTGACGGTTTCGAGAGCCAGACCGGCGGTACGCCGACCGGCGCATGGAGCGTCAGCTACCCCGACTGTCAGGGCAGCGGTACGGCCACGGTCGACACCACGGTGGCGCACCAGGGCACGAAATCCGTACGGATCAACGGCACCGCGGGTTACTGCAACCACGTCTTCGTCCGGGCCACCGGCGACCTCGCCGGACTCGGGCAGGTGCGCTACGGCCGGTTCTGGGTACGGCACACCACGGCGCTGCCGACCCAGCACGTGACCTTGCTGGCCATGCGCGACGCCAACGACGGCAACCGTGACCTGCGGGTCGGTGGCCAGAACGGGGCGCTGCAATGGAACCGGGCGTCCGACGACGCCACCCTGCCGGAGCAGAGTCCGGCCGGGGTGGCGCTCAGCGTGCCGCTGCCGACCAACCGGTGGACCTGCGTGGAGTTCGTGGTCGACGGGGTGCAGGGCCGCCTCCAGACCTGGGTGGACGGCGGCGCGGTGACCGGGTTGACCGTCGACGGCACCCCGACCCACGACATCGACGGGCAGTGGCTCAACCGGGCCAACTGGCGGCCGAACCTGACCGACCTGCGGTTGGGCTGGGAGAGCTACGGCGAGGGGGCGGACACCCTCTGGTTCGACGACGTGGCGCTCGGGTCGAGCCGGATCGGCTGCTGACCCGCTGACCGACCCACCCGTACGGGCCGAGCCGGGTGACGAGATCGGCCGGCTCGGCCCGTACGGCAATGGGTTTGTACGGCAGTGGGTTTGTTTTCCGCAGAGCGGGGATGCGGCAGCAGTCGACCCACCGGGGGCGGCACCGAGCCCGGGGAGCGGACATGACCGAAGCGACGCTCGACTACTTCGAACCCCGCGGTGGGGCGGTGCTCACCACCCTGCTGATCGTCCGGGACGTCGACCGGTCGCGGGAGTTCTACGAGCGGGTTCTCGGCGCCACCTGCGTACGCGAGCGGGAGCCGTGCATCCTGCACTTCCGCAACAGCTACATCGTGATCAACAACGAGGGCGGCCCGACCGACGACAAGCCGACCGTGCAGGCCCGCGCCCCGCAGGACTCGGGGACGTTGAGCTGCGCGATGAACATCCGGGTCATGGACGTACACGCGGTGTACGAGGAGTGGCGCTCGCGCGGCGGCGAGTTCCTGACCGAGCCGAAGGACCACGGGATGGAGATCCGGTGCTATCTGCGTGACCCGGACGGCTACCTGATCGAGGTGGGCCAGACGACCGGTGGCCTGGAGATGATCGGCCGAGCGCCCCGGTGACCCACGCCGGCTCGTGCACCTGTGTCCCGGTCATCCGGTGGTGCACGGGCGGCCGTCGATGGTGCAGGCGGTCGGCGCGGAGCTGACACCCACCCCGTCGACCCGGAACCGGAAGCTGACCGAGCCGCCCGCCGGTGCCGGCCCGGTGTCGGCGGCCGGGACGAACGTCCAGGTGGTGCCGTCCTGGGTGACCTCGGCCCCGGTCACCTCCCGAACCGTCATCGCCGGCCGGGGCAGGGTGATCGTCACCGTCCAACTCGGCGCCGGGGCCGGGTTCGGGTTGTCGATGGTCACCGTCACCCGGTAACCGACCAGGGTCGCGTCCCCGATCGTGTAGACCGCGGTCAGCGCGCCGGCCGGGGGCGCGGGCGGCGGCGGTGCGACGGACGGCGATCCGGTGGCCGTACCGGCGGGGTTCTCCGGTCGGGCCGGGAGCCCGGCGGGCGGGACGGCCTCCGCGCCGGGGGCACCGGTCCGGAGCGCGTTCGGGCTCGCCTCGCTGCCCGGGGTGCCCGGGTCGGCGCTGCTGCCCACACCCACCTCGGCCGGTGGTGCCACGTTCAGCGGAACGTGTTCGTCCGGCGTACGCAGGACCAGCACGATGAGCAGGACGAGCGCGGACAGCACGGCCGCCGCACCGGCGACGACACCTACCCCGATCGACCAACGCCCGACGGTCACCCCGCCGGACGTACCGGGACGGGCCGGCCCGGAGACGAATGCGCCACGGATCGCCGCCCCCACCCCGAGTACGGCATCGAGCACCGCCACCGCCCGGGTACGGGGCGGCGGACCGGTCCGGACCGGTGGTGGTGGCACCAGTGGTGACGGTGGGACGGTCCCCGATGGACGGTCCGGCGAGTCGAGCCGCAGGTCGCCGGTGGGCTCGTCCGGATTCACGACCGGTACTCCTTCATGATGCTCGGATCCGTTGTTCACTCCGTGGACGAGGGGATCGGCGCGGGTTCGAGGTACACCGGCAGGTGGTGGTGCGCCTGCCCGGCGAAGAGAGCCACCTCGTACGCGACGTCGCCGACTTCCACGTCACCGTCGAACCGTACGGTCAGTACGGCGCCGCCGCGAGTCGTGGCGACGAACAGGTACGCCTCCCGCATCTGCACGATGATCTGACGTACGGTGCCGGCGCCGGTCTGCCGCCCGGTCGCCACGGCGAGCGCGTGCAGCCCCGCCGTCACGCTCGCGACCTGGTCGGCCAGTTCGGCGTCGACCTGCCCGGAGGCGGCGAGTGGTAGTCCGTCGGGGGAGAGCACCATCGCCAGGTCCGCTCCGGTGACCCGGTTGACGAGGTCGTCCAGGAGTCGGGTCAGGTTGTCGGTCGCGACCATCGGGGAAACCACTCGTCGTTGTCCTCTCGCTGCCGTCAGCCGGCATCAGTGTTGTCTGTCATCGGTACGTGGCACCGTGCACGACACGCCGGTACGTTCACGACGCCGGCCGTTTCGGCCAGTTCGGCGTCGCCGATCCGTCGCCGCCCCGTTCGGCTGCCAGCATCCGGAGCCGGTTGAGCAGCTCGCCACGGTTCGCGCAGTTCAGCCGTTGGCGCATCCGGGCGACGTGGTGCTCGACCGTCTTGGCGGAGATGAACAGCCGGTCGCCGATCTGTTTGTAGGTCAGGCCGCTCAGGACCAGGTCGGCCACCTCCTGCTCCCGGTCGCTGAGGCGGCTTTCGGTGGGTGCGGTGACGGCGTCGGCCACGGGTGCGTTCGAGGCGCCGGCCGGGTGCGCGGTGCCCTTGTGTCCGGCCGGTCGGCCCTGCAACATCCGGGCGCAGTCGAGCAGCGCGGTCATCGCTCGCCGGTCCGCGGTCCGGATCGCGGCCTGGCCGGCGAGTCGTGCGCCGTCCCAGCCCAGGCCGGCGTCGTGCAGACCACGCGCGGCGGTCTCGACCCGAGCGGGATCGACGGTGCCACGCAGCACCTCCACCCAGCTTTCGGCAGCGGCGGCCATCACGGCAGAGTACCGGCTGTGACCGACGTTCGCCGCGAGCGCGGCGACGTGTTCGTCGGCTACCGAGGGAAGTTCGGCGATGATCGCGGCGTGCAGGCCGCTCCACCGCAGTTGGGTCGCCCAGAGCGCCGGGCCGCCGAGCCGGTCCAGCAACGCGTACGCCTCGCGTAGGTACGGTTCGAGCCGGTTGAGTTCACCCAGCCGGGCCGCCGCGATGGTGATCTCGCCCAGCGGGAGGAAGCTGAACAGGTCGACCGGGTGCCGTACCAGCGCCTCCCGGGCCTGCCCCCAGGCGCGCTGCACCGCCGGCAGGTCGCTGTCGCGGCGGGCGATGCCCATCTCCAACGCGCTGGCGAAGAGCAGGTCGCGCGATTCGAGCGGACCGGTGGCGTCGGATGCGGTGGCGTCGGGGGCGGGCGGGCCGGTGACCCCGCGCAGCGCCTCGGCCGCCATCGCCGTACGGCCGCGCACCATCAGGATCCACGCCTGGAGCAGCCGGTGCCGGCGGGACATCAGTGCCCCGCCGAGGCCGGCGGCGATGGCCCGGTCCAACACCCGTTCGCCGATCTCCAGTTCGCCGCAGTGCAGTGCCACCAGGGCGGCGAGCGCCGCTGGGCTGTCCGGCAGCAGGACCGTACGGCCGGCGGGTTCGAGCAGTGCCGCGGCCTGTACGAGGGTGGACAGGGCCGCGGTCGGCGGGGCGGTGAGCGTTTCGCGTACGCCCCGGACGGTCAGCAGGGCGGCGCTGGTGAGCAGCGTCGGGGGCCCGTCCGTCGACGGCTGCGGTGCCGGGGCGTCCGGTTCGGCGTCGTGTCCGGTGCCGATGGTGGCGATCGCCGCGAACGCGGCCGACGACGGGGCGTTCGACCAGCGGTACAGCTCGGCGCTCCGGCCGAGCTGCCCCCGGTGGGTGAGCGCGGTGGCGGCGACCGTGGCGCCGTCGCGCCGGTCGTCGGGGTTCGTGGCGCCCACCAGGCGGTCGGCCAGGCGCAACGCGGTGTCGAGGTCCCCGGCGAGCGCGGCGGCGTACGCCTGTCGGGCGGTGGTCGGTCGGCCCGCCGTGGCGGCGGCGGCGAACAGGTCCGCGGCCAGCGACGGCTGCTCGGCCAGCGCCTCCTCTGCGGCGGCCTCGATGGTCAGCCCGGCGTTCTCGCCGCCGACACCGGGGGTGAGCAGGGAACGGACCAGCGGCAGCACCGGGGCGCCGCGTACGCGTTGCAGTTCCGCCAGCCGTTGCCAGACGGCGATCCGCTGGCCGGCGGGGCTGAGCGAGGTGACCGCCCGTTCGACGATCGGGGGCAGCCGGTCGTCCGGGCCGAGCAGTCCGCTGGCGCGGGCCTGTGCCAGGGTCTCGTCCACCTCGTCCGGGTCCTGTTCGAGCAGGGCGCCGAGCAGGTCGACCGGGAGCGGAACCCCGGCCGCGACGGCCAGGAGCAGGCGCCGGACCGGCCAGGTGAGGTCGGCGACCTCGGTCCCGAACGGCAGCAGCGCAGCCGGTGGCACCCGGTGCCCGGCCCCGCCCGCGTCCGCCGCCTGCGGCTGCCGGGGCGGCGTGCCGGCCTCCGGGCGCAGGGCCGCCGCCAGCCGTTCCACGAACCGGGGTACGCCGCCCGTCTGCCCCTGTACGAAGCTCACCAGGTTCGGTTCGGGTCGGTGGCCGTACGCGGTGCCGAGCCGGGCGGCGGTCCGTGCCGGGGTGAACGGGGCGAGCAGCAGCGGTGGCCGGTCCCGGGTCAACTGCTCGGCCAGCTCGACCAGGGCGGCCGGTCGGGGCCAGGGCCGGTACGCGACCGCCAGCCGGGCCGGGCCGGTGTCGAGCCAATGCCGCAGTTCGCGCAGCCGGTCCTCGTCGAGCAGGTGCGCGTCGTCGACCAGCAGCACGGCACCCGGCTCGGGTGGGGTCGCCGCCGCCGGCCAGGTGTCGAGCACCGGGTGCCCGACCCGCCGGTAGATCCCGGCCAGCTCATGCAGGAGCGCGCTCTTGCCGTACCCGCCGGGGGCGGTGATGGCGACGGCCAGCGGGGCGTGCGGGTCCGCGTCGACCGCGTCGAGCAGCGCCCTGGAGGGTCTGTCCAGCACGAGCTCGGGGCGGATGGCGGTGTGCGGACTCAACGTTGTCCTCTCGGGGCACTGCGACCGGGGCGCTCGTCGACCGCTTCACGGCTGGCGCCGCGGATCCCCGTACCACGGGGTTTCGGCAGTTTCAGCGGGGTGATCCGGATCGGCGGGCGGGGTGGCGGTTCGGGTTCGGGTTCCGGCCGTACCAGGTCGCCCGACGGTTGCCGGCCCCGGAGCGGTTCGGGATGGGTCCACTGCGGTTCGTGGTGGCTCGGTGCCGGTGCGGTCCGGGCCGGTGCCGGGTCGGCGGGTCGCGGCTCGGGGGCGCGGGGCTCGGGTCGGGGGGTCGGCAGGACGATCTGCCCGGCGGCCACCGCAGCACCGGCCGCCGCGCTGGTGTCGGGGTCGGGCCCCACCGTGACCAGGCCGGGGAACCGGATCTCGGCCAGTTCGGCGACGAGCGGCGTCCGCGCCCAACCGCCGATCAGGAGTACGCCGTCGAGCTGGTCGCCCGGCAGTCCGCTGGACCGGACGGTGGCGGCGAGGGTGTCGACCGCGACCTGCACGGCGGGGCGGACCAGTTCGGTGAACTCGGCCCGGGTGACCGGGACCCGAATCGGCCCGTGCGGCAGGTGCAGGCGTACGTCGGTTTCGGCGGTGACGGCGAGCCGTTCGCGGGCGCGGGCGCATTCGGCGGGCAGTTCGAGCAGCGCGACCCGTACCTGGGCGTCGTCGAGCTGGCGGGGGCCGAGCTGGCGGCCGAGTTCGGTGCGTACGTGTTCGCGCAGCGCCTCGTCGAAGTCGAGTTCGCCGCCGTACGGCTCGCCCTCGCCGGCCGAGTCGAGTACGCCGAAGCCACCGACCCGCCCCCGCCCGACGACGCTGGCGGTGCACCCGTCCGGACGCAGCGCGAGTACGGCGACCGTGCGCCCGGTGAAGCCGGCGGCGACGTGGCTCTCGGCGGCGGTGACCGCCTCGGAGAGCAGGGTGACGTTGCTCAGCCCGATCTCCCAGAGCGCCGCGTGCACCAGGTTGCGCCGGTACGCCCCCCAGCCGGCGGGGTGGCTGAGCACGATCTGTTCGGGGTGCCCGCCCTCGTGGGCCGCGACCTGCTCGACCACCCGGCTGGTCAGTACGGCGGTCAGCGCCGGTGCGGACCAGCCCTCCCCGCCGATCAGCAGCGGTACGGGGTCGCCGACGCGGGCGACGAAGTCCCGGGCGACCCGTCCGGCGTCGTACGGGGTGCCGCCCAGCGCCGGGTCACCGGGGGTGAGGGCGCCGTTGGGGGCCAGGTGCAGCACCGGTGCGATGGTGGGGGAGTGGGTGTCGAGCCAGGTCACCTCGGGTGGGGCCCAGGAGTTGTCCCAGAGTCGGGAGATGGCGGCGGTGGTGTGGGACCCGCCGATGTCGATCCCGAGGACGTACGCCATTGCACCCGATTCCTTCAGCGATTCTGACTCATCCTTTCGTACCAGAGATCTCTCCACCAACGGGACCCTAAATCTGACGGGACGGACCCCCTAAGCCCCTAACGGCGACGGTCGGTGCTGCCCTAGTCCGGCCCCCCGCAGGACCGGGATCCGTCCCCGATGTCCGGTACGTCACCCACGGCCTAGCGTCAGTGGCAGTTCTGGCGCCCCCGTCGTCGGATCGCCCCGGCCTCCGTCCACCCGACCGGCCCCCGTTCACCCGAGGAGATTTGTCCACCATGGACTCCACCCAGAACCTGCACGATTTTGTACTCAACCTGCTCACCGACGTTGACGCCCGGTCGGCCTTCGAGCTGGACCCGGAGGCCACCCTGGCCGACGCCGGGCTGGGCGACCTCACCCCGGCCGACGTGCAGGACGTGATCCCGTTCGTGGTGGACACCGTGCCGCTGCAGGGCATCACCGCCCTCGCCCCGGTCGGCGACCTCGGCGGCGTGGCCGGACTCGACGGCGGTGCGCTCGGCGTGGTCGGGCAGCTGCAGGCCGTGGCGGACCAGATCACCTCGGCCGGGTTCGGCAACAGCATCGACGTCAACGCGGGCATGCTCGGCGCGATCACGGTCGACCCGACCGGTCTCGGCGCCGCCGCCGCGGTGATCCCCGGCATCGGTGCGGCGGTCAGCCCGGCGGGCCTGTCCACCGACCTGTCCGGCGTCAACGACGTGGCGAACACCCTCGACCTGGGCGTGGTCAACACCTCCGGGGTGACCGGCCTGGTCGACACCACGCAGAGCGTGGCCAACGACCCGACCGGTGCCGTGCTCGACGGCACCGCCACCGACGGCCTGCTCGGCACCGCGGACTTCGCGGTGAACACGGTCACCGGCCTGACCCACGTGACCGGCCTGACCGACTCCCTCGACATCGGTGGCCTGACCGGTGGCCTCACCGACGGTCTCACCGGTGGGCTGAACGGCGTCCCGGTGGTCGGCGACGTGGTCGACACCCACGGCGTCCTCGGCGGCGTCACCTCCACCGTCGGCGGCACCCTCGACGGCGTCGGCCTCACCGGCGACCTGGGCCTCGGCGCGAACGCGCACGCCACCGCCGACACCCACGGCGGACTGCTCGGCATCACCGACGGTCTGCTCTGATCGGCTGCGCCGCGGCCCGGGGGTGGGCGCGGCGCGGCGACCGGCCGGAGACCGGGCCCCGCTGCGGTGGGCCCGGCCTCCGGCCCCCTTTCCGGTACGGCCACTTGATAATCCCGTCGACTGCCACTTGATAATCGCGTCGAAATCGGCACACTTGGTGCGTGATGACGCCAATTTGGCTTGACGTGCTCGACGAGACCAGCCGCCTCTGTGCGGCGCACGGTCGCAGCGACCTGGTCGACTCGGTACGTCGCAAACGGGTGCAGTTGCTGGATCCGGGGCTTCGGGTCCTGGTTGTCGGCGAACCCAAACAGGGCAAGAGCCAGCTCATCAACGCCCTGATCAACGCGCCGGTCTGCCCGGTGGGTGACGGCCGGACCACTGTGGTCCCGACAGTGGTCCGGCACGCCCCGGCGCCGACCGCCGCCCTGGTCCGTACCGCCGCACCGGCACCCGGTCGACCGGCCGTCGAGGCGCCCGTACCGGCGGAGCGGGTGCCGCTGCCGATCGAGCAGGTCGCCGCCCGGATCAGCACCGCGGTCGTCGCCGGTCCCGGTGGCGTCGGCAGCACCCACGTCGAGATCGGGGTCCCGCGCGGGCTGCTCGCCGGTGGGCTCACCCTGGTCGACACCCCCGGCGCGGAGGGCCCGGACCAGGCCCGGACAACCTCGGCGTACGCGGCGCTGGCCCGACCGGACGCGGTCCTGCTGGTCACCGACGCGACCAGGGAACTCTCCGTCCCCGAGCTGAACCTGCTGCTGCACCTGGCCCAGTCGCACCCGAACGTGATCGTCGTCCAGACGAAGATCGACATGGTGCCGGACTGGCGCACCGTGGTCGACCGCAACCGGCAGCACCTGGCCAGCGCCGGGGTCCCGGCGGCGCTGATCCCGGTCTCGGCCGCGTTGCGCCTGGCGGCGGCGCAGACCGACGACAAGGTGGTCAACGCCGAGTCCCGGTTCCCCGACCTGATCGGCCGGCTGCTGCGCGACCAGGGCAGCAAGGCCGAGGTGCTGGCCCGGTCGGCGGTCGCCCTGCTCAGCCGGACCACGATCGAGCAGCTCGCCGCGCCGCTGCGGGCGGAGCTGACCTCGGCCTCCTCCGGCGACAACTCGGCCGCCATGAACCGGCTCCGGGCCGCCCAGCGCGAGGTCGACGAGCTGCGCCGGTGCACCACCCGGTGGCAGAACACGCTCAACGACGAGATGGCCGACCTGCTCTCCGACATCGAGTACGACCTGCGCGACCGGACCCGCAAGATCCTGCGCCAGGTGGACGAGGCGTTCGAGACGGCCGACCCGCAGACCGGCTGGGAGCCGTTCCAGGAGTGGCTGGAGGAGAACCTGGTCGAGGCGGCCGAGGCGAACTTCGTCTGGCTGGCCCAACGGTGCGACTGGATCGCCGGCCGGGTCGCCACCCAGTTCACCCGGTACGGTCACGACGCCCTCCCGGACTGGTCGGTGCAGGTACCGGCCGACATCGCCGAACGGCTCCCGGTGCTGGAACAGCCGCCGATCGAGCGGTTCACGCCGACCCAGAAGGTGGTCACCGCGTTGCGCGGCTCGTACGGCGGGGTGTTGATGTTCGGGCTGGCGACCAGCCTGGCCGGCATGCCGCTGATCAACTTCGTGTCGCTCGGTGCCGGCGCGCTGTTCGGCGGCAAGAGCATCCGGGACGAGAGCAAGTCGCTGCTCAAGCGGCGGCAGGCGGCGGTACGGATGGCCGCCCAGCGGCACGTGGACGACTTCTTCCTGCGCCTGAACAAGGACTGCCGGGACACCGCCCGGCGGGTGCAGCGGATGCTGCGGGACCACTTCGCGGCGCTGACCGAGGACCTCCAGGAGGCGATCGTCGCGTCCCTGCGTACGGCGAAGCAGTCCGCGGACGCCGACGCCGCCACCCGCGACCAGCGGCACCGCCAGATCGAGCAGGAGATGCGCCGGCTGGCGGCCCTCTACGAGCAGGTGCAGCAGCTCGCGGCCGGACGCGGCGGCATGGGTTCGGCACCGCTGGGCAGCCCCCGGTGACCGGCGCCGGCCGGCTGGACGAGTCCGTGCCGGCGCTGCTGACCGACGCGCTGACGCTCTACTGGGACAACCCGGCCGCGACCGAACGCCTGCGGCACTATCTCGACCGGTTCGACGAACCGCTGCGGATCGCCGTCGCCGGATCGTGGCGGGCCGGCAAGTCGACGCTGCTCAACGCGATCCTCGGGGAGGAGGTCGCACCGGTCGAGCCGGCCGACGGCGGCCCGCTGCACACCTGGTACGAGGACGGCCCGGAACCGGGGGCGACGGCGTACTCGGCGGAGGGGTCGGCGTGGGAGCTGCCGGTGATCCGGTCCACCGGGGCGCTGCGGGTGGAGTTGGGCGGCTGGCGGTCCACGCAGGTCAGCGAGGTGGTGGTGCGCTGGCCGACGCGGGTCCTGCGGCACACCACCCTGGTCGAGATGCCGGCCGTCCCGCCGACCGGCGAGGACGAGGAACAGCCCACCGCGATGAAGATCATCCGGGATGCGGACGCGGTCCTCTACCTGACCCGCGACGGGCGCGAGACCGACCTGCGGTTCCTCCGGGCGCTGCGCGAGGGAACCGTCGGCCGGTCCACCCCGGTCAACGTGCTGCAGGTCCTCGCCCGCGCGGACGAACTCGGCGGAGGCCGGGTCGACGCGCTGGTCACCGCGAAGCAACTGGCCCGACGGCAGTACCAGGAGCCGGGGGTGCGCCCGCTGTGCATGGGGGTGGTGCCGGTGGCCGGGCTGGTCGCCCTGGCCGGGCGGGTGCTGAGCGAGACCGAGTTCGCCGCCCTGGCCGCGCTCGCCGAGCTGCCCCGCGAGGAGCTGACCGCCGCGCTGCTGTCGGCCGACCGGTTCGTCAACACCCAGTTCACCACCGTTCGCCCCGCCGGTGGTCTGCGCGCTGCCGCCACTGACTATTCCGATTCAACCTTGCCGGACGCGACGCAGCGGCGGGCGCTGCTGGACCGGTTCGGGGTCTTCGGACTGCGCCTGGCCACCACGCTGATCCGTACCGGAGCCACGAACCGGGCCGGGCTCGCCGCCGAACTCGTCCGCCGCAGCGGGCTGACCGAGCTGCGCGAGTCGATGGCCCGGTACTTCACCGACCGCCGGGAGGTGCTCAAGGCCCGGTCCGCGCTCGCCGCCCTGGAGCGGGTGGTGCGCGGCGATCCCCGGCCCGGGTCGGCGGACCTGCTGGCCCGGGTGGAGCAGGTGCTCGCCTCCGCGCACGACCTCCGCGAGCTGCGCCTCCTGGCCACCCTCCGCGACCCCAAAACCAAGATCGACCGGGACCTGGCCGCCGAGGCGCACCGGCTGGTCGGTGGCAACGGCACGAGCCTGGCCGTACGGCTGGAGCTGGACCAGGACACCGACGGCGGGCAACTGTGGGAGCGGGGCGTCGACGCCCTCTACCGCTGGCAGGCCCAGGCCGAGGATCCGCTGCTCCGGCCCGACCAGCGGCGTATCGCCCGGGTGGTCCTGCGCAGCGTCGAGGGGATGCTCGCCGAACTGCGCGCTGGATGGTCACTACACTGAGCAAACCCTGGCCCGCCGCTGCCGCCTGCCTGCCAGGGGTCGCCTCGGACGGAGTTTTCCATGCTGACCATGCAAGATGCCCTGGCCCGCCTGACGGCGTACTGGTCGGAGCAGGGCTGCCTCGTGCTCCAACCGATGAACACGGAGGTCGGTGCCGGCACGCTCAACCCGGCGACCTTCCTGCGGGTCCTCGGCCCCGAGCCGTGGCGCACCGTGTACGTCGAGCCGTCGGTCCGCCCGGACGACTCCCGGTACGGGGAGAACCCGAACCGGCTCCAGACGCACACCCAGCTCCAGGTGATCCTGAAGCCGGAACCGGGCAACGCGCAGGAGCTGTACCTGGGCAGCCTGACCGCGCTCGGCATCGACGTGACGGCGCACGACGTCCGGTTCGTCGAGGACAACTGGACCGCCCCGGCGATGGGCGCCTGGGGGCTGGGCTGGGAGGTCTGGCTCGACGGGCTGGAGATCACCCAGTTCACGTACTTCCAGCAGGCCGGTGGGGTGAACCTCGACCCGCCGTCGGTGGAGATCACGTACGGCATCGAGCGGATCATCATGGCGTTGCAGAACGTACGCCACTTCAAGGACATCGCGTACGCGCCCGGGGTCAGCTACGGCGAGGTCTTCGGCCAGTCCGAGTACGAGATGTCCCGCTACTACCTGGACGACGCAGACGTGGCGGCCAACCGCGAACTCCTCGAGCTGTACGCCGCCGAGGCCCAGCGGATGATCGACGCCGGCCTGCCTGTCCCCGCGCACACGTACGTGCTGAAGTGCTCGCACGCGTTCAACGTGCTCGACTCCCGGGGCGCGGTCTCCACCTCCGAACGGGCCGCCGAGTTCGCCCGGATGCGCCGGATGGCCGGCGAGGTCGCCCGCCTCTGGGCCAGCCGCCGCGAGGAGCTGGGCCACCCGCTGGGCGTGGTCGAGCAGACCCCGCCGGCCGTCGCGCCCACCGCCACCCCGACCGGCGAGACCGGCGCCCGCCAGCTCGTCTTCGAGATCGGCACCGAGGAGATGCCGCCGGCCGAGGCGCGTACCGCCCGTGAGCAGGTGCGCCGGGAGCTGACCGAGCGGCTGGCCGCCACCCGGCTGGCGCACGGCACCATCCGGATACTGGCCAACCCCCGCCGGCTGGTCGCCGTCGTCGACGACGTCGCCGCCCGCGAAGAGGACCACATCCGTACGGTGAAGGGCCCCAAGGCCGCCGCCGCGTTCACCGCCGACGGGCAGCCCACGCCCGCCCTGCTCGGCTTCGCCCGGTCGCAGAAGATCGAGGTCGACGCCCTGGAACGGGTCGAGTTCAACGGGGTCGAGCACCTCGCCGTGCTCCGCCCCGAAGCCGGCCGGGAAGCCGCCGACGTCCTCGGTGAGGTGCTGGCCAAGGTGGTGACCGCGCTGCGGTCGGCGAAGAACATGCGCTGGAACGACCCGAACCTGGCCTTCACCCGCCCGGTCCGGTGGCTGCTCGCCCTCTGGGGTGACCAGGTGGTCCCGGTGGCGGTGTCGTCGCTCGTCTCCGACCGGCAGACCCGGGTGCACCGCAACTCGCCCGCACCGACCATCCCGGTCGCCTCGGCCGAAGCCCACCTCGGCATCCTGGCCGACGCCGGCATCGTGGTCGACCCGGACGAGCGTCGCCGGCTCATCGTCGCCGGTGCCGAGCGGCTCGCCGTCGAGGCCGGCGGGCGGCTCGACACCGACGCCGAGCGTTCCCTGATCGACCAGATCCTCTACCTGGTGGAGCAGCCGACCCCGCTGCTCGGCCGGTTCGACCCCGACTACCTCCGGCTTCCGGAGGCGATCCTGGTCAACGTGATGCGCAAGCACCAGCGCTACCTGCCGGTGCGCGACGCCGACGGCAAGCTCCTGCCGTACTTCGTGGCGGTCGCGAACGGTGCCGTCGACGCCGACCTGGTCCGGGCAGGCAACGAGGCGGTCCTCCGTGCCCGGTACGAGGACGCCGCCTTCTTCTACCGCGCCGACCTGAAGGTTCCGCTGGTCGGGATGCGGGAGCGGATCAGCCGGCTGACGTTCACCGACAAGCTCGGTTCGATGGCCGACCGCGCCGACCGGATCGCCGAACTGGCCCGCGTACTGGCCGCCGCCCTGGACCTCGACCCGGCCGACACGGCCACCCTGCACCGGGCCGCCGCGCTGGTGAAGTTCGACCTCGGCTCCCAACTGGTCACCGAGATGACCAGCCTCGCCGGGGTGATGGCCCGCGACTACGCGCTGCACGCCGGAGAGTCCGAGGCGGTCGCCGAGGCCGTCTACGAGGCCGAGTTGCCGCGCGGTGCCGGCGACGCGCTGCCGCAGTCGCTGCCCGGGGCGCTGCTGTCCCTGGCCGATCGGCTGGACCTCGTCGCCGGTCTCGCCGCCACGGTCGGGCTGCCTACCGGCAGCAGCGATCCCTTTGCCGTACGCCGGGCGTTTCTCGGTCTGCTGGCCGTGCACCGCGCCCACCCGGCGCTGGCCGGTCTGAGCCTGACCGAGGCGCTCGCGTCGGCGGCCCGGCGGCAACCGGTGCCGGTCGAACAGTCGGTGCTCGCCGCCGCGGCCGAGTTCCTGAGCCGTCGGCTGGAGCAGTTGCTCACCGAGGAGGGCCAGCCGGTCGACCGGGTACGGGCAGCGCTTCCGCACGCCGAGCGCCCCGGACTGGTCGACCTCCTGCTCGGCCAGATCGACACCCTGGTCAAGGACGAGCAGTTCCGCGCCCTGGTCGAGGCGATCCAGCGGGCCCGCCGCATCGTCCCCGCCGGTACGCCCACCGACTACCGCCCGGAGGCGCTGGTCGAGCCGGCCGAGTTGCGCCTGCACGAGGTCCTGACCGAGGTACGCGGCGCGCTCGACCCGCACGCGGACCTGGAGCGCTTCAACGAGGTCGCCGGCCGGATCACCGCGCCGGTCAACACGTTCTTCGACGACGTCTTCGTGATGACCGACGACCTCGACCTGCGTGCCGCCCGCCTCGGCCTCCTGGCGACCGTGAGCACCCTCGGCGCCGACCTGCTCGACTGGGACCACCTGCGGATGTAGCCGACGCTCGCGTTCTGCTCCGCCGTTCCGGCGACCGTGTCCCAGCGGTCGCCGGAACGGGAGCAGAATGGCGCCGTGTCAGACCACACGACCTCAACCCGGCTGATCGCGTCCGCCGCACGGGAGGGCCTGGCGCCGCTGGGGCTGCGCCGCCTCGACAGGTCACGGACGTGGTACGACGATCGCGGCTGGTGGGTCATCCACGTCGAGTTCCAGTCGTCCCGTCGTGCGGGCACCTATCTCAACATCGGTGCGATGTGGCTGTGGGTGGACAAGAACTTCTGGACCTTCGACGAGGGGGACCGCCTGTACTGGCGGAACGACGGTTCCTTTACCTACGACCCGCCGTACGGCGGGTCCGGGTGGCTACAGTTTCTCGACTTCCTGAGGGTCGAGCAGTTCTCGCGTGATCTGCCGTCACTGGTCCAGATTGCCGCGCGTCGGGTAACCGAGCTTCGGGCACAGTTTCCCGATCCGGGAAGCGTGGTGACGCACCTGGCGTCCCGACGAACCCGACGTGCCGAGTCGGAGTGGTGGCACGACTACAACACCGGCGCCGCGGCTGGGCTCTGTCGGGACACCGCCACCGCCAGGCGGAGTTTCGACAGCATCAGGCCGGACCACCTCGAGGTCGACTGGGTGCACGACCTGGCACGGACGGCGTCCGAGCTGGGTGATCTCGCGAGCGATCCTGACGCCCTCCAGGAACGCATCCTGGCCACCATCCACGCGACCCGGCAACGGCTGAAGCTGCCACCATCGGTGATCACAGCCCCCACCGCCTGACCCGGTGTGGACGTCAGGGGGCTTCCGAGTCCAGGTGCTGCTCGATGCCGTCCGTCATCCGGGTGAACTCGCCGACGAGGTCGACGTCGTACCGGTTGGCAAGGTCGCCAGGTCCATGCCCGACACCATAGATCGGTGTTGTGGCCGGCGGCGTATCACTTTCAGGACGTACATCATCGATGATGTGGCTACATCAAAGACGATGTAGAGCCTTGACGCGTTGTATGGCTCCGGCGGCCCGCGGGGTTCGGCAAGGCTGACCACCCGATCAGCGCCGGCAACGGGACAGGAACGCCGATTCGTTCGCTAAGGGGCGAAACCTGGCGGTACGCCGGGGTTCCTGGGGGTGACAGGGCCACTCACCGGCGCGAAAACGGCACTAGCGTGGGTGGCATGGACAGCACGAACGCGCTCGGCGAGTTCCTGCGTGCCCGGCGGGAACTGGTCCGTCCCGAGGATGTCGGGATCAGCCGGGGTGTCGGGATGCGGCGGGTTCCGGGTCTGCGCCGGGAGGAGGTGGCGATGCTCGCCGGCATCAGCTCGGACTACTACCTGCGTCTGGAGCAGGGGCGCGACCGTAACCCCTCGATCCAGGTGCTCGACGCGCTCGCCACGGTGCTGCAACTCGACCCCGAGGCGACCGCGTACATGATCGGGCTGACCGGGGAACGGGCGTCGCACCTGCGCCGGCTGGCTCAGTCGTCGCCCCGTCGGCGGACGTCGCCGCAACTGGAGCGGGTGCCGGCGAGCATTCTCCAGCTCATCGACGGCTGGCCGACCAATCCGGCGTACGTCCAGAACAGGTTCTCGGACGTACTCGCGGTCAACTCCCTGGCGGCGGCGCTTTCCCCCAACTACGCCCCGGGGGTGAACCTGCTCCGGGCGGTGTTCCTCGACCCGGCCGAGCGGGACCTGCGCCGGGACTGGGAGGAGGTGACGGAGGAGGGCGTGGCCAACCTCCGTGCACTCGCCGGACCCGACGTCGACGATCCCCGGCTGGTGGAACTCGTCGGAGAGCTGTCCGTACGCAGCGACCGGTTCCGGCGACTGTGGGGGCGCCATGACGTGCAGCCCAAGCGGGGCCGGATCAGCAGGCTGACCCACCCCCAGGTCGGCGAGATCGACCTGCAGGGCAACAAACTGGCCATCGGCGGCACCGACGACCTCATCCTGGTGGTGTTCCACGCCGAACCGGGCAGCCGGAACGCCGAACTGCTGGGCCTGCTGGGCAGCCTCGTCGCCGCTGACCCGGCCCGAATCCGGGACGACCCCGACCGCCAGCCCGTCGACGAGTAGCGCGGCGGTCACTCACAGCCCGTGGACGAGCACCGCGGCCACCACGGGGACCAGCACGGCCCAGCACAGCAGGAGCGCGGCGAAGGGCGGTCGTGGCACCTCGGCCACCGGCGGGGGGACTGTCCCGCCACCGCGTACGGCCTGCTCGCGGGCGTGGCGCAGCGCGTGCCGCAACTCCTCGGCGGTCCGCTCGCCGGACGCGGGCGGCGGGAACCGCATCCACTGTCGCGCCGCGACGGTGAGGGCGTACCCGTTCTCGTCGTCGAGGACGGACACCTCCGAACCGGTGCCGTCCACCCGTAGCTCCGCTGACCAGGTGAGCCGGTGGACCCGCCAGGCCGTGACCATCACCAGTCCGCCGGCGTTCCAGCACAGGTACGCACGCAGGTGGCGCCGCCAGCCGTGGTACAGCGGAAGCGCTGTCAGGGGTGCCGCGATGGCGAACGCCCCCGGCAGGGACAGGGAATCGAGCAGCGACAGCGAGTCGAGCGGGCCCGTGATCAGCAGCCCGGCGGGAGCCAACACCGCCACCACGGAAGCCAGCGCCCGGGCCCAGCCGATCAGCGGGTGTGACCGGTGGAACCGCAGGTCGCCGGGGGAGGCACGGCGATCCGCCTCGGTGAGCAGGCTCAGGTCGACCGGTGGTTCGTCGGCCTCGGCCGAGTATTCACCGGTGACCGGGTGGACCGGGATCTCCCTCAGCGCACGCACCGGGTTCCGGGGCAGCCGTATCCGGCCGTCGACCTCCACCGCGCACCAGTGCCCCGGGCGCGGATCGCCGTACAGGACGGCCTGTTTCGGTGTGGGGTCCGGCTCCGGGTCGTCGGGCGGATCGGCGTGGATCGCGGGAACGGTTACCAGCGTGGTCCGACCCGGTCCGGGGCCCGGCAGGAGGACGAGCACGTTGCCTTCCACCTCGAGAGCACCGACCGCCCGTACGGGCTGCGCCTCGCCGAACAGCCGGCGCAGCGCGGTGTTGCGGTCGACCGTGCGCAACGCCAGGGCGGCGCCGACGGCCGCGGCGATCGCCGCGAGGGCGAGCCACCCGGCGGCGTCGTACGGCTCGCTGACCGGCTGCACCAGGCCGTGACCGTCCACGTAGAACTGCATTGTGCTGCCGACGGGGTAGTAGTCGACGTCGAGGACGTTCACGTTCGCCTGGCTCCCGTCGGGGAACGCGACCCCTGCCGTCCACCCGTCGCGATGCTCCCGCACCACCCCGCTGATTACCCGGGCCGCCTGCTGCTGGGCGTCCCTGCGGTCCTGTTCGGCCAGTCCCCAACAGCCCGTGCCGGCCGTGCCGACGGCGAGCACCGCGGTCAGGGCGAGCCAATGCCGACCGAGCACCGGCACCCGGGTCGGCCGGGGCACCGGTCGGTGGTCCGACACGGGCACGGTCGACGCGGGGGCGGACCCGGCGGCCCACCGGGCCGATCCGGGGAGACACCAGAACAGGGCGGCGTAGCCGAAGACGACGGGGTAGGTCCACCAGGGCATGGTCGGGTCGAGGAAGTCGGCCACCAGGAAAGCCGCCGTCGCGCCGACCGCGGACCAGGCCGCGGTGCGCCAGTGGAGATAGACGACGAGCATCGAGCCGACCAGCAGGCCGAAGAACGTCGAGGCGGACCGGCTCGGCAGACAGGGGTCCGCCACCGAGCACGTGGGTTGCCCGACCTCCCCACCGACGACGATGACACCGATGACGGCGAATCCGGCGAGCGGCACGAGTAGTCGCGGACTTCGCAACCACGACCAGGACGAGAGCATCGAATGATCATGCCGGGCCGGGGCGACCCGGTCGACGGCTGTTCGGCTGACCCGTACCGAGTGGTTTCCCGTACCGGCGACCGGCGGGATGCACAGTCGCCGGTACGGGAACCGGCTCGCCGCCCCGGCGCGACGAACCGCCCTGCCGCCCGCGGTGAGTTTCGCTCCTATTCGGCGGCGGCGCGCTTCGCCAGGCCGCGCGGCGGAGCCTTCATGCCGACCACGATGTCCACGATCTCGATGTAGCGGGCCTTGGCGCCCATCCGGAAATCCGTCGCCGCCGCGTGGATCTCCTCCAGGGTGTCCGCCTCGACCATGGTGACCTGGTCGTAGCGGGCGTCGACACCGCTGCACACGACGTGGGTCAGTAGTTTGGCGTACCTGCCCATGTCCCGCGCATGTCCGGCGGAGACCTCGTGGATGCCGTCCCGGCCCAGGGCGAAATACTCGGGACTGATCTTCATGAACAGGAACGCGACGTACTTGTTCTTTTCCGCTAACTCATGCATGGCACCTTCCCAACCGAAACCTTCGATGGGTAGTTGAGTGATCACTGTGAGTTTATGGTTTCTGACAGATCGTCAGAGAGAACTGTCCGCTGGCCGACTCAACGAACGGTGGCGGTGCCCCCGGCGGGGGAACCGGGCTGCGTCGATCGGGCCGTCGTGGCAGGGTGCGGGCATGGGCGTACCCGACGGTTTCGCGTACACGACCCGGGCCGGCGGCGTGGTTGTCATCTCCCACCACGGTCGACCGGCGACCACGCTGCGTGGTGGCCGGGCGGCCGACTTCCTGGCCGAGGTCGAGGACGGCGACCCGCAACAGGTGATGGCCCGCTGGACCGGCAACTACCGCCGGGGCAACGAGCGGACCGCCAGGAACCACCCGCGCAACGCCTGACATCCGGTGGCAATGGACGTCGAGATGGCGGGGGCCGACCCGAGACTCCGGCGGGCCTGGTACGCCACCCTGGCCTCGCTCGCCGTCATCCTGCTCAGCAGCCTGGTCATGCCCGGCATCGGCCTGCTCCACGAGACCCGTCCACTGTGGATGGCGCTCGGCGCGGTGGGGATCCTCGCCTTCGTCGTCGCCCAGGCCGGAGCGCTCTACGTGGTGGCCACCCCGTGGGTCACCGAACGCCTCCGGCGCCGCCTGCTGGCCGCGTACGCGGTGACGTCGGTTCTCTCCGTACCGCTGGTCGGACCGGTCGGCGGCGGACAGTGGGCGACCTGGGCCTGGATCGGCGGCTCGATCGCCGGCTCGGCGCCCCTGCTGCTGCGTCGACGGGCCGCCGCCGTGGTGACCGTGACCGTCCTGGTGGTCGCGGCCGAGGTGGCCCGCTGGACCGACGGCCCCGCCTCGCGGGTGGTCGACTACCTGGTCATCACCCTGGTCCTCGGCGTGAGCGTCACCGGGATGAGCATCTTCCAGGTGTGGCTCTGGGACCTGTTGGTGCAGGCCCAGCGGGGACGGGCCGCGCTGGCCCGGCTCGCCGTCACCGAGGAACGGCTGCGCTTCGCCCGCGACGTGCACGACCTGCTCGGACACAACCTCACGGTGATCGCGCTCAAGGCCGAACTGGCGTCCCGGCTCGCACCGGTCGACCCGGAACGGGCCGGTCGGGAGGCCGCACAGGTGCAACGCCTGGCCGCCGCCGCGCTGACCGAGGTACGCGAGGCCGTACACGGTTACCGGAGCGTGCGGCTGCGTGACCAGCTCGCCGCGATCGAGCAGGTGTTCGCCTCGTCCGGGGTGCGGTGCACGGTCAGCCAACCCGACCGGAACCTGCCGCCGGAGACCGCCACCCGGCTCGTTCCGGTGCTGCGGGAGGCGAGCACCAACGTGCTCCGGCACAGCGCCGCGACCTGGTGCACCATCGAGATCCGGATCGACCCGCAGGAGGTACGGATGACCGTGGTCAACGACGGTGCCGGTGACGCCGGACCCGACCGGCACAGCTACGGGCTGCGCGGGCTGGCCGACCGGCTCGCGGACGCGGGCGGGGCGCTGCGTACCCGGCGGGACGGGCAGGTGTTCACCCTGGAGGCGACCGTCCGGGCGGTCCCGTGATCCGGGTCCTGCTCGCCGACGACGAGGAACTGATCCGGGTCGCCCTGGCCGCGCTGCTCGGCCTGGAGGGCGACATCGAGGTGGTCGCCCAGGTCGCGGACGGGCGGGAAGCCGTACGGGCGGCGCTCGCCCACCGGCCCGACGTGGCCGTGGTGGACCTGGCGATGCCCTTGCTCGACGGGTTGGGCGTCGCCACCGAACTGGGTCGGGTGCTGCCGGACTGCGCGGTGGTGATCCTCACCGGGCAGGGGCGGCCCCGGCATCTCCAGGTCGCGTTGACCGCCGGGGCCAAGGCCTTTCTGCCGAAGGGCTCGCCCGGTGGCGCCCTGGCCGACGTGATCCGGCGGGTGCACGGCGGCGGGCGGTACGTCGACCCGGCGCTGGCCGCCGACGCGCTGACCGCACCGGAGTGCCCGCTGACCCCGCGTGAGCTGGAGGTCCTGCGCCTGGCCGAGCAGGACACCCCGGTCGCGGTGATCGCCCGACACACCCACCTGTCGAACGGGACGGTCCGCAACTACCTGGCCGCCGCGGTCGGCAAGCTCGGGGTGACCAGCCGGGCCGAGGCGATCCGGACCGCGTACGAGCACGGCTGGCTGCCGTAGCCGTACCGGTCAGGTGGGCAGGGTGCGGGCGGCGATGGCGGAGGCGGAGATGGCGGCGGGAAAGCCGGCGTAGAAGGCGACGTGGGTGAGCAGGGCGGCGATCTCGTCCCGGGTCACCCCGTTGTTGATCGCCCGGTGCAGGTGCTCGGGCAACTCGTCCGGCCGGTACAGCGCGGCCAGTACGGCAACCGTGGCGAGACTCCGGTCGCGCGGGCTCAACGCCGGATCGGTCCATACGTCGCTGTAGATTGGATCGGCGACCAGGGCGGCCATTGCGGGAGTGAAGGAGCGGGCCAGGTCGAAGGTCGACGAATCGGGCGTACTCATGGTGGTTCCTTCCCTGGCGGGTCAGCCGGCGGCGAGGGCCCGGCGTTCGATGCTCTTCGCGTACAGCGGGGTTTCCCGGCTGTTGTGGTCGGCCGAGGCGACCTGGCGGGCCGCGGCGGCCTGTTGCAGGGTGAGACCCTGCCGGTCGATGAAGTCCAGGAACTCGGGGGTGGTCAGGGAGACCACGCTGTTGGTGTACTCGCAGCGTCCCTCGTCGATCGGTTTGACGCTGAGATCCCAGATGACCTTGATCTTGGTACGCCCACCCGGGCTGTACACGTCGGAGAGCGACACCATCCGGCAGTGGTGCGGACCGGCCGGGTCACCCACGTAGTGCTGGATGACCAGCCCGTCACCGATCTGCTCCACGTTGATCGACATCGCCCGCCCGTCGTCGGTGGTGGTGTAGCCGGCCGCGATGTGGTCCGGCGGGGCGCACCGCTGGTACTCCGCCTCGGGCAGGTTGAACAGCCAGTCGGCGATGTTCACCCGCTCCATCGGTGCGTTGATCACCGCGTGGAACGCGGATTCGCTCAGGATCTGGTCGTCGGGCATCGCGCCCCTCCTCCACCCCGGATGAGCTGGGAGAACGTCCCCAGCGGCTCCCTCGGATGATCCCAGCCGGGCACTGGGTCGGGTGCCGGATCGCAGGATGCCGGGACGCCGACCCGTCAGCCGAGCAGCCGCCGCTCCCACGCCCAGGCCGCGATCTCCACCCGGTTACGGGCACCGAGTTTCATCTGCACGCTGCCGAGATGGGTCTTGACCGTGCCGACCGCGATGAACAACCGGGCGGCGATCTCGGCGTTGGTCAGTCCCCGCGCGGCGAGTTTCACCACGTCGAGTTCCCTCGGTGACAGGCCGGCGTCGTCGCGGGCCGGCGCCGGGGGACTGAGGTGCTCCAGCAGCCGTACGGTGATCGACGGGCTGATCAGCGCGTCACCGGAGACCGCCGCCCGGACCGCCTCGACCAGCAACGCCGGGCCGGAGTCCTTGAGCAGGAAACCGCAGGCGCCGTTGCGCAGGGCGGTGTGCACGTACTCGTCCAGGTCGAACGTGGTCACCACGACCACCTTGACCGGGTCGGCGACGCCGGGGCCGGCGAGCAGCCGGAGCGCCTCCAGCCCGTCCATCCGGGGCATCCGGATGTCCAGCAGGGCCACGTCCGGCCGCAACCGCCGGGCCAGGGAGACCGCCTCCACGCCGTCGGCGGCCTCGCCGACCAAGGCCATGTCCGGCTGAGCCCCGATGATCATTCCGAAGCCGGTCCGGACCATCGCCTGGTCGTCCGCGATCATCACCCGGATCACCCGGTCACCCCCTGCCGCAGCGGCAGCGCCGCGTCCACCACCCAGCCGCCGTCGATGCCGGGACCGGCGGAGAAGCGCCCGCCGACCGCCCGTACCCGCTCGGTCAGACCGACCAGACCGTACCCGTGGTGTCCGCGCTGGCCGGGCACGCGCTGCGCCGCACCGTCGTCGGTCACCCGGACCAACAACCAGTCCGGCGTACGCCGCAGCGACACGTCCACCAACCGGGCCCCGGACGCGTGCTGGCGTACGTTCGTCAACGCCTCCATGACCACCCGGTAACCGGAGGTGGAGACCTCCACCGGAATGTCCTCCAGGGTCCCGTCGACGTGCAGGCGGGCCACCGGGGTCGGGGCGCTGTTGAACCGGGCCAGCAGTGGCGTCAGGTCCGCCACCCCGGCCAGCGGCGCCAGCGGCGCATCCGGTCCGGCCTGCGGGTCGCGCAGGATCCCCACCATCCGCCGCATCGAGGTCATCGTCTCCGCACCGGCCCGCTCGATCTGCTCCAGGGCCATGATCACCCGCTGTGGGTCCTGCTCGGCGATGAACCGGGCACCCTGCGCCTGCACCACGATCCCGGTCACGTGGTGGGCGATGAAGTCGTGCAGGTCGCGGGCGAACTCGGCGCGCTGCTCGGCCCGTACCGTGGCCATCGCCCGCTGCCGCCCGTTGTCCAGCAACCGCAGGTACGTCCCACCCGCGCTGGTGGCGGCGGCGCAGAGGGCCAGGAACAGCCCGGCGATGACGTAACCGCTGCCGGTCGTGCTGCGCATCGGCAGCACGAACAGGGCCGCACCCGTGCCCAGCACCCCGGCCAGCGCCCACCGGGCGGCCCCCCGGCGGGCGACCACGAACAGGACCCCGAGCAGCCCGCAGGTCTCGGCGAAGCCCCAACTCGCGGCGCTGCCCGGAGGGCGATCGGCCATCCTGACCACCAGGGTGAGCGCGACGGAGACGGCGGCGAGCACCAGCGCCGCCCGGGGCAGCCGCCGCGAACCCTGCGGGTGCGCGGGCAGCCAGACGATCGCCGTCGCCACCGCCATCACCACCCCGAGCAGGGTCAGCATGCTGTTGCTCGACTCACGCCCCCGGATCAGGCCGACATACAGGTCGAAGATCCCGAGCAGGGCCATCAGCGCGAGCGCCGCGAGTTGGCCCAGCCGGAACCACACGTGTCCGAGTCGAGGGGTCGTCATCGTGACCCAGCGTAGCCAGCGGGCCGCGGCGGCAGATCGGCCGAAAGTCAGAGCCGCCGCCGCCCGAACCCGGCTCCGGACCGATGTGCCACCCGGTGGCCGACGGCGAAGCTTCCTGCGGAGTTGTCGGACAGCCACTGGAGGATCGATGAGTTCCCAGCACCACGCCGCCCCGGTCGCCCCGCCGGACCAGTCCCGGGCCGCCGTGGCCGCGGTCGACCTGGTCAAGGTGTACGGCAGCGGCGACACCGCCGTACGGGCACTCGACGGGGTCACGGTCGGCTTCGGTCGGGCCGAGTTCACCGCCATCATGGGCCCGTCCGGCTCGGGGAAGTCGACCCTGATGCACTGCCTCGCCGGCCTGGACTCGGCCACCTCGGGTCAGGCCCTGCTCGGCGGCACCGACCTGACCCGGCAGTCCGACCGGGCGCTGACCACCGTACGGCGGGAGCGGATCGGGTTCGTCTTCCAGTCGTTCAACCTGCTGCCGCAGCTCACCGCCGCGCAGAACATCACCCTCCCGCTCGACCTCGCCGGCCAGCGCCCCGACCGGGACCTGTACGCCCACCTGGTCGACGTCCTCGGCATCGGCGACCGGCTCGGTCACCGGCCCAGCGAACTCTCCGGCGGCCAGCAGCAGCGGGTCGCCCTGGCCCGGGCCCTGGTGTCCCGCCCCGAGGTGGTCTTCGCCGACGAACCGACCGGCAACCTCGACTCCCGCTCCGGCGCCGAGGTGCTCTCCTTCCTGCGCGACTCCGTACGCGACCTCGGCCAGACGATCGTCATGGTCACCCACGACCCGACCGCCGCCGCGTACGCCGACCGGGCGGTCCTGCTCGCCGACGGGCGGATCGCCGGGGACCTTGCCCGCCCCGATCACGCCTCGGTGACCGAGGCCCTGCACCGGCTGGTGGCGACCCGATGAGGGCCACCGTGCTGCGTACCCAGCTCAGCGGGGTCGCCCGCCGCCCGAGCCGGCTGCTGCTGACCGGGCTGGCCGTACTGGTGGCGTCGTTTGTCGTGTTCGCCGCCGTACTGGCCCAGCAGATCACCTCGCGGACCGTGGAGGCCACCGCCGCCAGCACCCCGGCCGCGACCGACCTCGTGGTCGGCGACTCGGAGGGAACCCCGGTCGGTGTCGACGTGCTCCGCGAACTCCGGGAACTGCCCGGTGTGGCCGAGGCCGCCGGCCGGCTGAACAGCGGACTCGCCCTCGGTGAGTCGGGCAGCGGCTACCTCGGGCTGCACGCCGATCCGGGCACCGGTCCGCTCGCGCTGACCCGGATCGTCGAGGGCAGCTACCCGGACGCGGCCAACGAGATCGCGGTCACCCCGCGTACCGCCGAGCGGATGGGGCTGACCGTCGGCACGGTCACCACCACCGCCAGCGGGACACCGACCGGCCCGGTCAAACTGACCGTCACCGGTGTGGTCGAGACCGACAGCGACGGCGGTCAGGACGCGTACGCCCCGGACCTGCTCGCGACCGCGCTCGGCGGTACGGACCTGCTCGGCCAGGTCGACCTGCGCCTCGCCCCCGGCACCTCACCGGCGGCGGTACGCACGCAGGTCGAGGGCATCCTCGCCGCGGTCGCTGAGCCGGAGCGCCCGGTGGTGCGTACGGGTGCGCAGGCCCGGACCGCCGAGGCCAAGATGGCGGTGGCCCGGCTCAGCGTGGTCTTCTCCCTGGTCGGCATGTTCATCTCGATCGCGGTGGCCGCCGCCGCCCTGGTCGCGACCTCGACCTTCCGGATCGTCTTCGCCCAGCGGATGCGGCAACTCGCCCTGCTCCGCGCGATCGGGGCCAGCCGTGGCCGGCTCGCCGGGGCACTCGCCGTCGAGGGCGCGCTCACCGGACTCGTCGCCGGTACGGTCGGCGTCACCATCGCCCTCGCCCTCGGCCACGCCCTGCCGGCGGTCCTGCGGGCCTTCGACCTGACCGTGTCGTCGCCGGGCTTCCCGCTCGCCGCCGCGCTCGCGGTGATCGCTGGCGCCACCCTCGTCACCCTGGTCGCGGTCCTGGCACCGGCGTTCGGCGCCGCACGGGTCGCCCCCCTGGAGGCGTTGCGGGCCGCGAGCACCACCTCGGGGCGGCGCGACATCGGTGCGTTCCGGCTGGTGGGTGGCCTCCTCCTGACCGTCGGAGCGGCACTGCTGGCCGGGCTGGTGGTGACCCGGCTACCCGGCCCGGAGCCGGAGAACTACAACCCGGAAACGCCGCTGCTCATGATCGTCGTCTCCGGCACGCTGGCCTTCTTCGCCCTGGTCACCCTCGGCCCGGTACTCGTCCGGCCGGTGCTGTGGCTGGTCGGCTGGCCGCTGCGCCGGCTCGGTCCGGTCGGGCGGCTGGCGGTCGGCGGCATCGGGGGAGCACCCCGGAGGGCCGCCGCGGTCTCGGTGGTCGTCGCGCTCGGCGTGACCCTGATCGCCGGGGTCCTGGTCGGCGGCTCGTCCATGCGGGTGCTCGGCGAACGGGAACTGGCCGTCAGCGCACCCGCCGACTTCGAGGTGACCGCCGCAGCCGGTACGACCCTGCCGGCGGGAGTGGTCGAGGCGGCACGCGGGCGCGGCGAGATCAGGAACCTGACGCCGTACCGGCGGCTGGACGGGTTGGTGCTGAACCGTACCGGCGATCCGGCACCGGTCGGTGGTGGCGGGGAGCTGCTCGACGCCACCGACCTCGTCCTGAGCGGGCTGCCGGAGGTGCGCAAACTCGACGTACGGTCGGGTCGGGTCGCCGACCTCGGACCCGGCCGGGTGGTGCTCGCCGGGTACGTCACCTGGGACACCGGCCTGCGCGCCGGTGACGCGATCACCCTGACCCGCGAACAACGGAAAATCGACGTACGGGTCGCGGCCGTCCTGCCCGGTGCCACCCCGCTGATGTCCGGTGTGGTGCTCGACCCGGCCGACCTCGACCGGCTCGGTGCCCCGGCCGGCTACTCCGGGCTGCTCGCCGACGCGGCAGGCTCGGGCGAGGACGGCCGGACCGCAGCACAGAAGACGCTGCGGCAGGTGACCGAGGGCAGCACCGGGCTCGGCCTGACCGTGCTCGCCGACAAGCGCGACGAGATCAACGGGCTGGTCGACACCCTGCTCGGCATCGCGGTCGGTTTGGTCGGCCTGACCGTGCTCATCGCCGTTGTCGGTGTCGGCGCCACCACCGCCCTGTCGGTGGTCGAGCGAGTACGCGAGTCCGGCCTGCTCCGTGCGGTCGGGCTGTCCCGGGGTGGGCTGCGCTTCATGCTCACCACCGAGGCGAGCCTCTACGGGCTGATCGGCGCCACGCTCGGTCTCCTGCTCGGCGTCCCGTACGCCTGGCTCGCGATCGAGGCCCTGGGCGCCAACGCCCCGCTGCGGTTCCCGGCGCTACCCCTGGCCGCTCTGTTCCTGGCCTTGGTCGCGCTGACCGCCCTGGCCGGGTTGCTCCCGGCCCGCCGCGCCTCCCGAGTGAGCCCCGTAACCGCCCTCGGCGCCGACACCTAACCCCGCCCGCCCCCGCCCCCGCCCGTCCCGCCCCGCTCGCCTCGTCGATCTTGCACTTGTGGTGCCCCGAATCGCGGTACTCGTCCGGGTTTGTGAACCACCACAAGTGCAAGATCGTCGCGGGTTCCGGGGTGGGGTGGGACGGGTCAGTGGTTGAGGAGGTGGAGGGTTTCTTTCCAGAGGTGGTTGGCGAGGGTGGGGTCGAGGGCGTACGGGGCTATGCCGACCATGCCGGCCGGGTCGGGGGCGGGGATGGCCTCGTTGTTGTCCTCGAAGTAGTGGCCGGTGACGCCCTCGACGTACGGGCTGGCGGCCAGCAGGACCGAGGTGGCGGCGCCCTGTTGCGGGGTCTTCCAGCCCGGCGGGACCTCCAGGCGGTTGCCCTGCTCGTCGACCGCGCCGACGAAGCGCAACTGCGCGTCGTCCAGGTGGCGCTGGAGGTTGGTGACGATCCCGCCGGGGTGGAGTGCGTTGACGGTGATCCCGTCGGCGGCCCACTGCTCGGCCAGGGCGACGGTGAACAGGATCATCGCCGTCTTCGACTGGCCGTACGCGGACCAGCCGTCGTAGGGCCGGTCGGTGTAGTGGATGTCGTCGAAGACGACCGGGGACATCAGGTGCGCCGACGAGCTGACCACGACAACCCGGGCTGCCGGTGCGGCGGCGAGGGCGTCGTGCAGGCCCAGGGTCAGGGCGGCGTGACCGAGGTGGTTGGCGGCGAACTGCGCCTCCCAGCCCTCCGGGGTCCTGGCCAGCTCCGGCAGGGCCATCACCCCGGCGTTGTTGACCAGGATGTCCAACGGGCCGGTCCAGTCGGCGGTGAACCTGTCGATGGTGGCGCGGTCGGTCAGGTCGAGGCGGGCGACCCGTACGTCGTCGCGTCCGGTGGCGGTACGCAGGTCGGCGGCGGCGCGTTCGCCCGCCTCGGTGTTGCGTACGGCCAGGGTCACCTGGGCGCCGGCGGTGGCGAGGGCGCGGGCGGTTTCCAGGCCGATGCCGGAGGCGCCACCGGTGACGACGGCACGCTTGCCGGTCAGGTCGACACCTTCGATCACGTCCGAGGCGGTCGACCGGGCGTCGAAGGGGGTGGTGATACGGGGCATTTCGGACTCCCTGGCTGCGACGGGGAAATAACGGCACCGATTGGCCGTTCAATCCATCCGGATGGTTTAAACCATGCCACGGGCCGAGGCCAAGAGTCAACTATCCAGTTGGATTGCTAATATGGGCGGGTGGCGTACAACTCGGCGGCGACCCGCAAGCGACTGCTCGACGCGGCTTTCGAGGAGTTCTCCGAGCGTGGGCTGGCCGGGGCGCGGGTCGACCGGATCGCCGCCGTCGCCTCCGCCAACAAGCAGGCGATCTACGCGTACTTCGGCTCCAAGGACGGCCTCTTCGACGCGATGCTCCAAGACCGGCTCGGCTCGCTGGCCGACGCGGTCCCGTTCCTCCCCGACGACCTGCCCCGGTACGCCGGAACGCTGTTCGACCACCTCGTCGTCAACCCGGAACTCGTCCGCCTGAACCAGTGGAAGTCCCTGGAGCGTGCCGACGTGTCGACGGCCGAGGCGGACTCGTACCGGGACAAGGCGCAGGCGCTGCTCACCGCCGGGCAGGCGCGGGGGACCGACGAGACGACCGCGGTGGACCTGCTGATGCTCGTCATGAACCTCACCTTCGTCTGGACCACCATCGCCCCCACCGTCCGGGCACTCGGCGGGGCCGACGAGGCGGAACGCCTGCGCCGCCACCGGGCCGCCGTGGTTGCCAGCGCGTCCGCCATCACCTCGGCACTCACCACCTCACCGGTGGCAACCGACGACCGGTGAGGGCGTGCGGCTACTCCGTGGTGAGGGGGCCGGGCGTCGCCGCCGGAAGCTTGTCCACCACCACGAGGGTGGTGCCGGGATCGAGTTCGTCGAGCAGTTTGCGCTGCCCGCTGCGGGTGATCCGGATGCAGCCGTCGGTGACGTTGGTGCCCAGATCGTCGTCGTTGTACCAGGTGTGCAGTCCGATGTGGGCGCCGCGCAGCCCGGCCGGCACCGCGTCCGGGTCGTCCGGGACCGCGCCGAGGGCGAACACGTCGGTGTCGGCGTACACGCGGCCGATCAGGGTGGAGCGGCCGAGCAGGAACGTACGCCCCAGCGGTGTCGGGGTCTCGCGGGTGCCGAGGGTGGTGCGCCAGGTCTGGACCGGCTTGTCGTCGCGCAGCCAGGTCAGCTTGTACGTCTTCCGTTCCACGACGAGTTGGTCGCGCAGTGCGACGGTGGTCCAGTTGCCCGGCGGCACCCAGGCCACGGTCCGGTTCGCCGAGGGGAGCAGGACGGCGGCCCAGCCGGACCGGCGTTCCACGATGGGCACGGTCAACGGCACCCCGGCGAGCATCGGTGCCAGGAAGGCCCGGGGTCGGCCGCCGGGTGCGTCGTACGCGCCGACCCTGGCGGTCGGGCGCAGCCCCTCACCCAGCCGCACGGTCGACATCGGATCCGGGTCGGCCGGGAAACCGCCGGGTGCCGCAGCATAGTCGACCACTGGTAGGTTGGCCGGCGGCGGTATCGCGGTTATCGATGGCTCGGTGCTTGCCGGCGTCGTGCTCGCCGGACCGGCCGAAGCCGGCGTCACCGTCGGATCGGGTGCGACCGGAGGCCGGCTGGCCCGGTCCGGACCGGCACTCGATGTGATCACCAGGGTCAGCGCGACCAGGCCGCCGAGCAGCGCGAGGAGGCCAGCGGAGAGCAGCAGACGCGTACGCGTCCGACTCGGAGCCGGCGGTTCCGAAGGGACAAAAGGCACACAGCAACTGTACGTGGTGAACTCGCCCCATTTGGTAAGTCTCGTCGTTCGGTGGCCGATGGCTCGCTCGGGCCCCGGCATCCGCCCGCCGATCGTGAGAAGAAATCGCGTCAGCCACTCATCCGCTCGACCCGTTCCTACGTATGACGTGACGGAAGAGCTTGGGTGGGAGATCGAGGAGCGTATGGCTCGGATACAGCAGATCCAGCGACCCGCCGGCCCCAGGACCGTCACCAGCCGGGGCGGACCGCCGCGGTCGAAGGGTGCGATCGCGGTGCTCGGCGCCTCCGTACTGGCCGGCGCCTGGGCCCTGGCCATGCTCACCGCCGCGGGCCAGGTCCTCTACGTCTACAGCTACGTCTACCTCGAGTTCTACGCCGGTGTGGTCGCCCTGGTCTCGCTCAGCCTGACCGTGATGGCCGGCCTGCTGGCCACCGACCGGATCGTGCTGCTGGTCCGGCACCGGGTGCTGCTCCAGTCCGCGCACCGGACCACCGGCGTCATCGCGGTCACCACCCTCGGCCTGCACATTCTCACCAAGGTCTCGGGTGGGCGGGCCGCACCGGTCGACGCGATCATTCCGTTCGTCTCGCAGCGCGGGCTCTACGTCGGGCTCGGCACGATCGCCGCGTACCTGATGGTCTCGACGCTCTGGACCGGCCTGATCCGGGCCCGCTTCGTCAACCGGGGCAAGCCGTGGATGTGGCGGGCGTTGCACAGCACCGCGTACGCCTCCTGGCCGATCGCGCTGACCCACGGCCTGAACGCCGGCCGCCAGCCCGCCGCCTGGGTGACCCTGAGCTACCTGCTCTGCGTTTTCCTGGTGATCGTCGCGCTGCTGGTCCGGCTCTCGGTCAGCCTCGGCCGCAAGCGCAAGGACCAGGGCATGACCACCGGCTCGATCAAACCGATCGGCAGGGCCGTACGCGACGGTGCCGAGTCGCGTACCAACCTCGCGGGTTCGACCTCGCGCAGCGACGTACGGGTGAGCTGGGCCGAACCGGAGAGCGCCGGCAACCTGCGGGTGGGCCGGGCCGAGGAGCGGGTGGGGCGCCGGGCGCGTCCCGACCGTACCGCCGCCGAGGGCACTCCCGGCCGCCGGTCGAGCCGTTTTGTCGTACCGGAGGTCCCGCAGCCCGGCACCGTCGGAGCCGAACCTGCCGCCGACGGCCCCCGGTACGGGCGGCGCTGGTCCGCGCGTACGGAAACCGACTCCGCCCCGACCAGCCGCCGCCGGTCGGAACGGGACATCCAGCGTGACTACGAGCGGGACTACGTCGACAGCGGCCGACCCGAACGGGACACCGGTCGCCGGTCCCGCGACGCCGAGCGCGACGACTACACCACCGACCGCGACTACACCGCCGAGCGTGACGTTGACCGGGACTACACCGCCGACCGCGACTACCGGCCGCGCCGGGGGGCGGAGCCGGAGGTTGAGTTGGACTACCGCCCGCGCAGGCAGGCAGAGGACGAGTCGGACCTGGACTACCGGCCGCGCCGGGGTGCCGACGCCGACGCCGAGGCGGACTACCGCCCGCGCCGGCAGGCGGAGGACGACGCCGATCTCGACTACCGGCCCCGGCGAGGGGCGGACGACGAGGACGCCGACCTGGACTACCGGCCGCGCCGGGGAACGGGCGATCCGGCACCGGTGACGGACGACACCCCGACCCTGGTCAACCTGGACCTGCGGCGGGCGCTGCGAAAGGCCGGCGGAGACGGCTCGGGCCGCTCGGGCAAACGCAAGCGCGGCGCCGGGGACAGCGTGGACGAGGCGTACTGGCGGGAACTGCGGGGTGAGGCCAAGTGAGTAGGGCCACCGTGCCCCCGGTCGCCACCTTCGGCCCGCCCCGACTGACCGCCGGCTTCAGCGAGTACGGCCGGTTGGACCTGCTCGCCCACGAGGACGTACACGGTGAACTGGAGTGGTTGTCGGTCGACGGGCTGATCAAGCTCGCCGAGGAGATGCAGCTCAAGGGGAAGGGCGGCGCGGGTTTCCCGTTCGCCCGCAAGGTCCGGGCCGTACTCGACTCGGCCCGCAAGCAGTCCCTGGCCCCGGTGGTGGTGGTCAACGCCACCGAGGGTGAACCGGCGAGCTGGAAGGACAAGGTCCTGCTCACCAGGGCCCCGCACCTGATCCTGGACGGGGCGGCGATGGTCGCGTACGCCCTGGACGCGGACGAGATCGTGATCGGGGTCGCCGACGACGGGATCGGGGAGGCGTCGCTGGCCGCCGCCCTGGCCGAACGGCAGATGCCGGTGCCGACCGGGATCGTGACCGTCCCGCACCGGTTCATCTCCGGCGAGGGCGGCGCGCTGGTCAAGGGGATCAACGGCGAGGCGCACATCCCGCCCGGGGTGAAGAAGCGGGCCAGTGACTCCGGTGTCGCCGGCATGCCGACCCTGCTGTCCAACGCGGAGACGTACGCCCAGCTCGCCATCGCCGCCCGGCTCGGACCGTACGAGTATGCCGCGGTCGGGACCGACGACGAGCCCGGCACCGTGCTGCTCACGGTGACCGGCGCGGCGGCCCGGCCCGCGGTGGTGGAATGCCCCGCCGGTACGCCGCTCGCCGACATCCTCCGGCTCTGCGAGGTGCCCGAGGGGCCGGGTGTGCTGACCGGCGGTTACCACGGCCGGTGGATCACCGCCGAGGCGGCGGCCAAGGCGGTCATCTCCCGCAAGGGGTTCGCCGCGGTCAACGGCACCCTCGGCGCCGGCATCATGATCCCACTCGGCCAGGACACCTGCCCGCTCGGCGAGGTCGCCCAGGTGGTCCAGTACCTCGCCGGTGAGTCCGCCGGCCAGTGTGGACCGTGCCGGCTCGGCCTGCCGGACCTGGCCCGGTCGGTGGACCTGATCGTCGCCGGCACCGCCGCCGCCGACGTCGTCCGGGCCGCCGCGGGTGCGGTACGCGGACGCGGCGCGTGCAGCCACCCGGACGGCACCTCCCGGTTCGCCACCTCCGCGATGGAGGTCTTCGCCGAGGATCTCGCCGCCCACGCCACCCGGGACGGGTGCGGCCGGCGGGTGAAGGGCGTGCTGGGGCTGCCCGCGAGTCCGGAGACGGTGTCCAGCCGGCTGACCGTGGACTGGTCCCGGTGCGACGGGCACGGGCTCTGCGCCCACGTGGTGCCGGAGTTCATCCGGCTGGACGGCAACGGGTTCCCGTCGTTCCCGCCCACGCCGGTGCCGACCTGGCTCGAAGCCGGTGCCCGCAAGGCGGTACGGATGTGTCCCGCGCTCGCGTTGCGGCTGACCGACCCGAAGTAGTCCGGCCGTGCGGCACCACCCCCGTGGCGGTGCCGCACGTCGCCGGAATCCGGGTCAGCAGTAACGGTTCACGTGATCGGCCATGTTGCGGTACGGCGACACGTCGTTGTCCGTACGGACGCTCGCGCTGACCGAGAACAGGTACGGGTCGCCGCCGTGGCCGGCGGTGGTGTGGTTGAGGTACGAGACCGACCCGATCGAGATGTTGAAGTGCACCGACTCGGTCCGGTCGTGCCAGCCGTAGCTCGCCAGGTCCTGCCAGCCGCAGTCGGACAACCGCCCGCGCGGGTAGCCGTAGTTGACCCGGTCGTAGAAGCAGAACCAGCCCGCTTCGCAGTTGGGGCTGGCCAGGGTGCCGACCGGCGGTTCGAAGGTCAGCACGAACTTGCCACCGGCATAGCTGATCTCGGTGGGGCCGATCTGCCGGCCGCCCGGATACGCGGCCAGGTGCTTGTCGATGTCGGCCTGTACGGCGGTGGATGAGGCGGGGCCGTCCGATGGTCCGGCGGTGGCCGGGGGTGCGGCGGCGATGAGGGCGACGATCGCGATGATCGCGGCCATGACGGTGGCCGATCTGCTCCATTGGCGGGGGGTGGTTGCCATGGCAGCCTCCTCGGGTACGGGATTCCGTGCGGTGAGGGAGATCGGTCGGAGCCCGGATCCGACCTTCATCATATTGTGGCAAAGATGACGGTGAATGACTTGTCACGATTCATCTTCATGTTCTCGCAGGTCATGGCCGTTTCTCCGGGTCGAGATCGGTCATTTGTCGGATAGCCGACGCACGATCCGTCGGATTCTGTGCCGATGCCGCCTGACCAGGACGGTCACATCGGCGTCCGTACGGACATATTCATGGTGGGAGGAACGACATAGATCGTCGCCGGTGCTGTCCGTGCCGGCTGGCGAGAGGCATCGATCCCTCGAGGAGAGTCGGTGGGCGGCAACGGCGGCCGGGACGAGGCGTGGCACGACGCACTGCACCGGCGATTCTGGCCGGACGTGGTCCGGATGCTGGCGCGTGCGTTGGGCGGTAACGAAGGCGAGGCGGAAGACCTGGCACAGCAGACCTTCATGACCGCTTGGGACCGGCGGTCGTACGTACCGGACGAACCGAGGGCCTGGCTGTTCGCCACCGCGAACAACCACCTGCGCAACCACCGGCGGTGGAGCCGGCGGCACCCGATGGCGCTGGTCGAGATGGAGGTGATGGAGGTGGTGGCCGGTGCGGCCGAGGGCGAGGAGAGCGCGACCGTCTGCGACCGGCTGGACCTCGGGCGGGTCTGGGGGCAGCTCAAGCCGGCCGAGCGCGAGGTGCTCCAACTCGCCTACCTGGACGGCCTGGACACCGCCGAGATCGCCCACGCGCTCGGCCTGTGGCAGGCGACCGTACGCAAGCGACGCTCCCGGGCACTGAGCCGGCTGCGCGGCTGGATGGTGGGGACCGCCGACCCGATGCTCACCGGAGCGGGTCGCCGAGGCGCGGGGGAGAGCAACGATGGCTGAGCACCACGACGAACAGACCGAGCGGCTGGTCCGCCGGCTGGTCGAGGCGAACGACCCGATGCGCGGCAAGCAGATCGGGCCGCCGAGGCGCAGCGCGGCCGAGTTGCGGCGGCTCGTCGACCAGCGTCGGGTCGACGGGCGGTGGCGGGCGACCAGCCGACCCGGCGTACGGCTCCGGCTGGTCGCCCCGGCCGCCGCCGTGGTGCTCGGGATCACCGCGCTGGTGCTGGTCAACGCGCTGCCGGACGGGGCTGCCGGCCGTGGTGAGCCGACCGTGGTGGCGATGGCCGTCGCGCCGGCCGCGCTCGGGCTCCAGTTTCCCGGTCCGGCCGATCCGGCCGCCCCGTGGCTGCGGGAGCTGGCGGAACGGACCGCCGGGCTGGAGGAGACGGCCGGGACCGGGCGCTACACGTACCAGCACAGCCAGACCTGGTCGATCGAGGACACCGGCAGCGACCCGGACCGGGCGAACGCGGTGATCGCCCAGGACGAGCGGCTGTGGTGGGCGGCGGACCGGTCCGGCCGGGAGGAGATCACCGCCCTGCCGCCACAGGCGGGCAACACGGACGCGGCGCAGTGGCTGGACGGGCCGCCACCCGGCTCCGACGCCAACCTCGCCCGCACCGACTACCGACCCGGGGAGATGGCCCTGGTCGTGGACGACCCGGCCACCGACCCGGCGGTGCTGACCCGACAACTGTCCGCGCACGAACCCTTCAGCAACGGCCCACAGGCCGTGATCCGGGCGGTGGCAGACCTGTACCGATTCCACGAGATGAGTCCCGCCTTGCGCGCCGCCGTACTGAACGTGCTGACCGAGACGAACGGGCTGGTGTACCGGGGGAGGGTGGTGGACCGGGCAGGCAGGACGGGTGTCGCGGTCAGCGTGGACAGCGACGCCGGTGCCACCCGCGACCTGGCCGTGCTGGACCCGGACACCGGCACCCTGCTCAGCTACGAGCAGGTGGCCCTGATCAGCCCGCCGCGTTCGGCCGTACGCGCCCCCGCGGTGATCTCCTATGTGCTCTACCTGGCCCACCGGCGCACCGACCAGCTCGGCTGAACCCCGGTTTCGGGGCCGGGCCGCGTACGGCGGCCCGGCCCCGCTCCCGCCCGCCTGGATTGGAACGGGGGATAGACGGGTATCTCCGGCTGTCACGGGAGGTGGGTGCCATGACGGGGACAGAGGCCAACGTCGGACGGTTTCAACTGAGGGAACGCGCCCGGCATCGGCTCGGGCGCAGGATGGGACTGATCATCCTGCTCGTCGGACCGCTGGCCGGCCTGGCGATCATCATCGGCGGCCTGGTCGCCCTGGGGGACACACCGCCCGTCAACCTGATCCTGATCGGGGTCGGCGTGGCCCTGGTCACCTCGGCCCTGACCGGCGTCGCCTGGCTGGTGCAGCGGCGCAGAACCGACCCGCCGCTGATACTGGGCGCCGATCCGGAGACCCGGCGGGCGGTGCACCGGGCGATCCGGGCCGGGCACAGCGACGACGCCCGGATCGACCTGCTGGCCCGCGACCTGATCGCGCGCAGCCCCGCCCAGACCTGGGTGCCCTGGGTGTACGTCGTACTGGCGCTGCTCCAGGTGGTGTTGCTCCTGCTCGGTGACCGGAGCACGGGGGATGTCGTCCGTGCCCTGGTCACCGTGCCGTTCTTCGCCGTGGCCGCCGGCTACTTCTGGCAGCACCGGCGTCGGATGCGCCGGTACCGGGGCCTCTCCGCCTGAACCACCGCCGTCTGCCTGAACCGCCACCGCCACCGACCCCGTACGCGGGTCAGCGGCGGATCGGCATCAGGAGCGAGAACGAACGCTCGTCGTCCGGCTGCCGCAGCAGCAGCGGCCGGATCGGCCCGTCCAGGTCGAGTACGAGCTGCCCCCGGCCACCCGCGTCCAGCGCCTCCAGCAGGAACTCCCGGTTCACCCCGATCGACTCGGACGGGCCGTCCACCCCCGCCGGTGCGCCCGAGCCCGACGGGTCGGCCGGCGACCGGTCCGGATCCAGCACCGCCAGCGACCCGTCGGCGCCCACCGCCAGCATCGCCACCTCGCACGGGACGCCGTCGTACTCGCGTACCACGGTGGTGGTGTTCGCGGCGGCGAGCGCCGCGCGCAGGGCCGGTACGTCCACGGTCACCCTGACCCCCCGGTCCCCGCCGAGCCGGTCGCCGAGCAGTCGCCGGTAGTCCGGGAAGTCGTAGTCGAGCGGTTCGCCCTGCACGGTCAGCCCGCCGGCCCGGATACCGACCTCGGAGCCGCCGAGCACCACCGTCACCGGTTCGTCCGTGCCGGAGCGCGCCCCGGCCAGCAGGCTCCGGGCCTGGTCGACGAAGGCGACCGGGGCGAGGACCCGGCGGCCCGGCCCGTCGACCGCGCTCACCGGCGCCACGGCGACCGCGAGCCGGTACCGGTCGGTGGCCACCAGGTGCAGCACCGACTCCTCGATCTCGAACAGCACCGAACCGAGTACGGGCAGCTCGGGGTCGTCGCCGACGGCGAACCGGACCGCGTCGAGCCCGGCGGCCAGCCCGGCGCGGGTGAGGGTCAGGTGGGTGGATCCGGTCATCAGGTTCTCCTCGTGGTCGAGCAGGGCATGGACCCGGGAGAGTTCACGGCGGGCATCGGTGAGACCGGCTTCCAGCCGGCGCAGGTGCCCGTCCAGCAGCCGGCGTACGACCACCGGCTCGGACCAGTGCCGGAGCACCAGGCCGATCTCGGCCAGCGGCAGGTTGACCCGGCGCAGGCGGGCCACCAGGCGGGCGGGTTCGAGCTGGTGCTGGGCGTACCAGCGGTAGCCGGTCTCCGGGTCGACCATCGCGGGCACCAGGATGCCGGCGCCGTCGTAGAACCGCAGGGCGCTGACGGTCAGGCCGCTGGCCCGGGCCATCTCCCCGATGCTGCGCATGTCGCTCTCCACGTCCGCTGATCCTGGGGGCTCGACCAGGTCGAGGGTCAACCCGCCGAACCTAGCCGGCGGCAGCGACCGCCCGACGCGCGGTCCGGTCGGGCGGGGGAGAGATTGTCGAGGTCAGCGCCTCGGCGGCCAGTAGACGCCGAGCACGTCGTAGCCGTCCGGGCGGTTGCCGGAGCGGCCGAGATAGAACGCCGGGTCCCGGTCCGGACCACAGATCCGGCGTAGGAAGGCGGTGGTCAGGGCGTTGCGGAGCCGGTCGTCGGAAAGTCCGGCCAGCCGGTGTTGCAGGGCCGCGAACTCCCAGTCGACGATCGTGTGCTGGTGGCCGGGGCAGTCGTACCCGTTGCACCGGTAGCGGTACGCCCCGGTGAACCGGGGTGCGCAGAGCGGGCCACGGTCCTGGCGCCCGGTCGGGTCGAGGCGGTCGGCGTACGCGTCGAGCCGTCGGCGCTGTTCGATGGTCCAGTCCGGGTGCGGTGCCAGGACGAGCCCGTCGACCTGCCGGGGCCGGACCAGGGCGAGCGTGGGCCCGTCCGGTTGTGCCCGGCACACGGTCTCCCCGACGTACGGGTCCAGCCACGGCTGGCGCCACTGCCACCGCTTGAGGTGGTGCTCGCGGACCAGGGTGTCCGGCACCGGCTGCCAGCTCTCCCGACCGAAGTCCGGGTCGGCCGGGCGGGCGTCGACGCTGATGATGTCGTACGTGCCGAAGGCGGCGGCGGGGCCGAGTTCGCCGATCGGGATCGGGGCGAGCCGGATCCAACCGGGGCGGTCCGGATCCGCGCTGATGCCGGCCGCGTAGACCGTCCGGTCGGACCGGTCGGTGGGGCGGGGGGCGGTCTTGACGGTGACCAGGAGGCGCAGCCGGGTCACCTGCTCGGTGGTCCGCTGTGGGGCGGGGTGGGCCGGCGCGGGACCGGGGAGGTCGAGTTGGGTCACACGCACCCTCCGCCGGAGCCAATGTAGTCGTATGGGTACAACGATCCGAGCATGACATGGGTAACGGGTTTCGGCCACACGGCAATTCGTCGGTGCGTTAGCCGATTACCGGCAAACCGGGAACGGTCCCACGTATCCGGATTTCCGGCGGTGGATTCCGTTACCGCCCGACCATCATTCGACGATAGGTGGAAAGCGATATCACCAACATTCATTGACATGGATTTAACGAACGATAAGGTGCCCTTGGATCCCTTCTCCGCCCCCGAAAAGACAAGGACCAGGTGACCATGAGAGCCCCCCTCCTGTTGGCCCGCGTACTGTTTGTCGCCGGCCTCGTCGCAGCCGGCCTGACCTCGCCAACCGTCGCCACGGCGGCAGGCGGCCCGCACTACGGCGCGACCCCCGGCGCCACCTCGTCCGCCCCGGACGGCGTCGGCGTCCAGGTCGTCAATGGTCGGCCGGCGACCGAGAACTACTCGTTCATGGTGTACGTCTCCGGCTGCACCGGATCGCTGATCAAGGCCAACTGGGCGGTCACCGCGAAACACTGCCCGACCCCGAGTTCGGTACGCGTCGGAAGCGTCAACCGCAGCAGTGGCGGCACCGTGGTGAGTGTCCTGCGCGGGGTCAACCACCCGACCAGTGACGTGAAACTTCTACAACTCGCGAGTTCGGTCAGCCACGCCCCGGCGCCGATCCCGACCACCTCCGGCGCGGTCGGTACGGCGACCCGGATCATCGGTTGGGGCCAGACCTGCCCGACCCGCGGCTGCGGTTCGGCGCCGCTGGTCGCCAACGAACTCGACACCTCGATCGTGGCCGACAGCCGGTGCAGCGGCATCAACAGCACGCTGGAGATCTGCACCAACAACACGAACGGCAACGCGGGTGCCTGCTACGGCGACTCGGGCGGCCCGCAGGTACGCAGCATCGGCGGCAGGTGGAACCTGATCGGGGCGACCAGCCGGGCCGGCAACAACAACCCGACCTGCGCCACCGGTCCCTCCATCTACGGCGACCTTCCCGCCATCCGCTCCTGGATCAACACCCAGGTCGGCGGCCTCCCCGCCTGACCCGGCACCCCGGACACGACCGCGGGCACGGCACGGCACCGGCTCAGGACCTCGACAGCACCCGGAAGGTGATCCCGGCACGGCGCAGACGCGCGGTCAGCGCGTCACCCATCGCCGCTGCCGGGGTCACCTGTCCGGCGGTGGGCGGCAGGTGGTCCAGGGTCAGGCAGAGAGCCGACTCGGCGAGCATCTTGGCGGTCTCGTCGTACCCGGGGTCACCGCCGACGACCTCGGTGACCACCCGGCGCCCGCCGCCGACACCGACGAACCGGAACGAGAACCACCCCCTGGCCCGCTGTTCGGCCGTCGGGCCCGTACCCGGGGCGGCCCGGCGCAGCAGCCACTCCCGGACCGGGGGGATCCGGACCAGGACGGCCAGTCCGGCGACCCCGACCACCGCGCCGACCAGCAGCGGCAGCCGCAACACGAGATGGTGCCGGAACCGGAAGTCGGGACCGTACCGGTCCAGGGCGGTGGCGGAACGGCCCACCACCACCGGGTCGAGCGAGGGCAGCGGCAGGACCCACCGGCCCAACTCGACCGATCGGCCGGGGCGCCCGGCGCCGGCCCGTACCCGGCGGGACCGCACCACCGGCTGGGCCCGCCGCCGGGCGCGGGCCGCTGCCGCCGCGCTCCGGCGCCGCGCCAACACCAGCAACACCGTCCGGTACGTCCCGGCCGACGGCACCCCCCCACGCCCGCAGGTAACCGTCCACTGTGACCGGTACGTCCGCCGGCAGCTCCCCGACGGTGAGGTGCACGCCGAGGTCGGCGGGTACGCAGTCGAACCCGCAGGCGTGCACCAGCCGCGCCCCGGTCCGAATGGCCCGCTCGTGGTGGCGGACGTACATCAGGTCGACGAACTCCGGCTCACCGGTGATGTCGAGGTAGTCCGTCCCGGCCTCGGCGCAGGCGGCGACCACCGGCTCCCCGTGCTGCACGTACGGGCCGACGGTGCTGACCAACGTACGGGTGCTCGCGGCGAGCCGGTGCAGCGATCCGGGGTCGGCGGCGTCGGCCGGGAGCAGGGGCAGGTCACGCCAGGCCGGGTCGATCGCGGCGAGGGCGTCGCGCACCTCGGCCAGCCGTTGCGGGCTGCGCCCGGCCAACGCCCAGCGGAGCGTGTGCGGCGCGTGGCGGGCCAGGTACCGGGCCGTCAGGCCACCGGTGAACCCGGTCGCGCCGAACAGGACGATGTCGTACGGACGGGGCGTGGACACCCGAGCAGTGTCGCACCGGACACCGGGGGCATCGCCGCCGTCCGCGCGGACCTTCGCGGGGCAGTGGGTGAACCGGTCTCCTCCGTCAGGGGTGAACTCCGGCGGGCCGGGTATCCGGGTCGCGCCCCGGGCGGGAGTCCGGGTCCAGGCTGTGCACGAACCAATGGATGTTGTCGTGTCCGCGGGGGTGGAACAGGATGCCCGAGGACCGGATCGGAGCCGGCGCCGCCGCGCCGCGCGGTCGTACCGGTGTGCTGGGGGAGGACAGGGTTGCCGTGGCGCCGCTGCTGGCCTCCAAGCTGGCGGTCGCGTCGCTGCCCGGCGCGGTGGTCGCCCGCCCCCGGCTGTTCGCGCTGCTGGAGTCCGGTGCCGCCGGCCCGGTCACGCTGGTGTCGGCCCCGGCCGGCTGGGGCAAGACCACCCTGCTCGGCTCCTGGTACCGGGCCCCGGACAACAACGGACACCGGGCCTGGCTCTCCCTCGAACCGGGCGACGGGGGAAGCCGGCTCTGGTCGTACCTGCGGGCCGCCGTCCGTTCCACCGACGACCCGCAGGGCGGTTCCGGCTCGCCGGCACCGGCCGTCGAGGGTACGGACGAGCCGGTGGACCGGGACTTCCTCGACCACCTCGCCGCCGAGCTGAGCCACCGGCCGGAGCCGGTCACGCTGGTCCTCGACGACTTCCACCGGATCGACGACCCGGACGTGGCCGACGGCCTCGAATTCCTGCTCCGGCACACCGGGGACCGGCTCCGGCTGGTCATCGGTGGGCGTACCGACCCGGCGTTGGCGCTGCACCGGTGGCGGCTCAGCGGTGAGCTGACCGAGATCCGCGCGGCCGACCTGGCGTTCACCGCCGCGGAGGCCGCCGAACTGCTGACCGCGCACGGCATCAGCGTCCCCGCCGACCAGACCGAGGAGCTACGCGTACGGACCGAGGGGTGGCCGGCCGGTCTCCGGTTCGCCGCGCTCGCCCTGCCCGGCCACCCCGACCCGGCCCGGTTCGTCGACGCCTTCGGGGGCGACGCCTCCGCCGTGGCCGACTACCTGTCGGTGGAGGTGCTGGCCGGGCTGACCGACGAGGCGCGGGACGTGCTGCGCCGCGGGGCGGTCGCCGACCGGGTCACCGGTGACCTGGTCAACGCCCTGACCGGGCGGACCGACGGGGACCGGGTCCTGGCCGAACTGGAACGGGACACCGGATTCGTGATCGGTCTGGGCACCCGCCCGCCCGCCTACCGCTACCACCGGATGCTCGCCGAACTGCTCCGGGCGCAGCAGCGGCTGCGTCCCGCCGACGAACTGCTCGACCTGCACCGGCGGGCGGCCGGCTGGGCGGTGGCACGGGAGTTGCCGGCCGAGGCACTCCGGCACGCCCTCGCCGCGGGGGAGTGGAACCGGGCCACCGGCATACTCGCCGAGCACTGGCCCGAGCTGGTCCCGTACGCCCCGGCGCGGCCGGGCCCGCCGGCACCGAACCCACCGGCGCCCGAGGCGGTACGCGCCGAGCCGGAACTCGCCCTGGCGTACGCCGTCGACGCGTTGGACCGGGGCAACCGGGCGGCGGCGAGCGGCTACCTGCGGCTGGCCGAGCGGCAGGGGTCCCAGCTCGACGGGGGCCGCCGGGACCGGTTCACGCTGATCGCCGCCGCGCTGCGGCTGGCCGGGGCGCAACTCGGCGGCGAGGTTCCGGAGGTGCTCGCCGCCGCCGCCCGGTTGCGCGCACTGGCGTCCCCGCCCGGTGCCGGTGCCGGTCGCCCGCCGGTGGACCTGCGGGCGCGGGCGATCGCCCGTACCGCCGCCGGTGCGGTCCAACTCGCCACCGGGGACCTGGTCGCCGCCGAGACCGAGCTGAGCGGGGCACTGGCCGACGCGCACCGGGCCGGACTCGCCCGTACCGAACTCGCCTGCACCAGCCGGCTGGCCCTGGTCCGGGCGGTACGCGGACGGCTCGCCGCTGCCGAACGGGACGCCCGGCTGGTGGTCGGCGGCGCATTCGACGGTGACGTGCCGACCGACCACGGGCACGCCTACCTCGCCCTCGCCCTGATCGCCCTGCACCGGGACCACGCGGCTGACGCCGAGGCGAACCTGACCCTCGCCGGTAACCGGATCGAGCAGGGCCGCGAACCCGCCGTCGCCGCCCTCGCCGCCTGGATCCGGGCCCAACTCGGCCGGGACCGGGGCGACCTGACCGGCGCGTACCAGCTCCTGCTCGCCGGCCGGGCCCGGCTCGGTGAGCAGCACCGGGCCGAGCGGTTGTCGCACTGGCTGCTCGCGGGCGAGGCCGACCTGTGCACCGCGCACGGCGACCTGGGCCGCAGCCGGGAACTGCTGCTCGCCCCCCTGGACGAGGCCACCGGGCCGGCGGAGGCGCTCGCCGTCGCGCTGTCCCGGGCGTACCTGCACGCGGGGGACCTGGGCGCGGTGGCCCGTACGCTGCCGGACTGGGCCGGGCCGGACGCCGACGCCTGGCTGCTGCCGGTACGCCTGGAGGCGGGGCTGCTCGACGCGCTGACCGCCCGTGCGGCCGGCGACCATCGTCGGGCCGCCCGTACGTTGGAGGAGGTCCTGGTGCTGGCCGCACCGGACGGGTTCCGCCGGGTGTTCACCCGGTCCGAGCCACCGGCCCGCGACCTGCTCGCCGCGCACCTCGACTCCGGTACGGCGTACTGGCCGATGGTCCGGGAACTGATCGCCACGGGTGCGGAGCAGAGCGGGCGCGACGCGATCACACCCACCGGCACCGACCGGCGGGACCGGGGCGGGCGGCTGGCCGCCGCGGTGCCGGGTCTGGGGGAGCCGCTGACCGACCGGGAACTCACCGTCCTGCGTTACCTGCAGAGCATCCTGTCCAACGTGGAGATCGCCGGTGAGCTGTCGGTCTCGGTCAACACGGTGAAGACGCACGTGCGCAACATCTACCGGAAGCTGGACGCGACCCGGCGGCGGGAGGCCGTCCGCCGGGCCCGTGAGCTGCGCCTGATCTGACCACAAACACGCGGATCGAGGGTCAGGTCGACGCCGCCTGGTCGACCGCCGCGAGCAGCTCCGGCAATTCGTACGAGCCGTCGTAGCGGACCCCGTTGACGAAGAACGTCGGGGTGCCGTTGACCCCGCTGCGGATCCCGCCGACGAAGTCGCGCCGGACCCGGTCGAGGTGGACGTGCCGGGCGACCTCGTCGGCCACCTCGTCCTCCGGCAGCCCGAGCTGCTGGCTGCCCATCGACAGGTGCACCGGGTCGAGCTGGTCCTGGTGCTCGAATATCCAGTCGTGCATGGCCCAGAACTGGTCCCGTACGCCCGCCGCCTCGACCGTCTCGGCCGCCAGTTCCGCGTACGGGTGCACGTTGCTGAGCGGGAAGTGCCGGAAGACCAGCCGTACCGTCTCCGGTCGCTGGCGGAGGAGTTCGTGCAGCCGGTGGTACGCCTGCCCGCAGTACGGGCACTGCAGGTCGGCGTACTCGACCAGGGTCACCGGTGCCTCCGCCGGCCCGCGTACGTGATCGTCGTCGGTGAGCGGCACCCGCAGTTTGCTCGACGTGACCTGCATCGGTGTTGTCATCGGGCCTCCCCGTCGTGCTCGGTGTAACCCTGCCCGGTCACCACGGCCGGATCAGGAAAGCTGCGTGACCACCGCGTCAGGCCCGCGCCTGCTGCCGGGTGGTGAGGGCGTCGAGCGCGTCGAGGATCCCGTCGGCGCCCGGATTCACGTCCATCGGCGAGACGTAACTCCAGCTCACCCGCGCCTGCGGGTCGAGTACGAACAGCGCCCGCTCGGCGTAGCCGTCCGAGCCGTAGACCCCGTACCGGCGGGCGACCGCGCCCTTTGGTTCGAAGTCGGACAGCAGGGGGAACTCGATCCCGGCACTCGCCGCGTAGGCGTTGTGGCACCAGACGCTGTCCACCGAGATGCCCAGCAGGGTCGCGCCGTACTGGTCGAATGCGGGCCGGGTGGCCTGGTAGAGGGCCATCTGGTCACCGCAGACCGGGCTCCAGTCCGCCGGGTAGAAGGCCAGCACCGTCGGCCGTCCCCGGGAATCCGCCAGGCTCACCTGTCGATCGGGCCCGGCCGGCAGGGTGAACTCCGGAGCCGGTTGTCCCGGTTGGAGTGCGCCGCTGGGATCAGTCATGTCTCTCATCCTCGCGCCGGGTCGGGTGACGCCGACTCACCCGATCCGGGTGGTACCCGCGCCCGCGTCCGACGGGGCCTCACACCTGTACGGTGATGTGGTTGTCGACGGCGGCGACGCCCGGCGCGGACCAGGCCACCCGCTCGGCCTCCTGCCGTTCCAGCCACGAGTCGACGGCACCGGTGAGCACGATCAGGTCGCCCTGCACCTCGATGTCGATCCGTTCGACGTCGGTTTCGGCGCTGCGGATCAGCGCGTTGACCACGAGCTGTTCCAACTCGTCGGGCGACGGCAGACCGATCGGACGTACGTTGATCCCGTTGGTCACGCCACGGACGCTGGCCAACCGGCGGACCGTCCGTTCCGCGGCCCGCTTCTGGTACTCCCACCCGACGTCGCCGCGCAGCACCACCCAGCCGTTGGAGACGGTCACGTCCAGGTTCCCGACCGGGACGAAGGCGTCCCACTCCAGGGCGCGGGTGGCAGCCAGGGCGATGTCGGGGTCGGTCCGCTCGGCCGAGGACGGGAGCCGGACCTCGATGTCGTTGGCCACCGCCCGGACCCGGTTGATCCGGTGCGCGGACCGTTCCGCCGCCCACTTCTTGGCGTAGTTGTCCACCCATCCGGTGAGGGTCACCACCCCTTCCTGCACCGTCACGCCGATCTCGTTGGGCTGGACCCGGGGCTCCCACTCCAGTTCGTCGAGGACGTCGCGCTGGATTTCCTCGTCGCTGCGGGTGATCGTCCTCGCCGAGGTCATGGTCGTTCCTCCCGCGGGATAGATTGCGCATCGGCGAACCGCCGGGGTGTGCCCGGTGGTGGCCGCGCTGTCACGGCCGATGTTCCGGCGTACCCGGGTGACGTCCCATCACCCGGGAAAGGTGAGGTCCGCCGGACCGGGCACGTGACAGGTCGCCAGCCGGTAGGGAATCATCGACTGTCGATCCAGCAGGTGCGTTGACGTGGGTGGAGGAGAGCGGATGACGACCGACGAGGTGACTGCGGGGAACCGGACGGCCGTATCGGCCCCGGCGCCCGAGCAGCCGGTCGGGCCGCCGCGCGGCCGTGCCGTGTCACAACGGGTCGTACGCCTGCTGCGGCACGAGTGGACACTCGCCTCGCTCGGCGGGCTGCTGCTGGCCGTACTGCTCACCTGGCCGACGTTGCGCGACATCACCCAGACCATCCCGCAGGACACCGGCGACCCGGTCCTGCAGGCGTGGCAGGTCGCCTGGGGCGGCCACGCCCTGCTCACCGACCCCGTCCAGCTCTGGCACTCGAACACGTTCTTCCCCGAGCGCTACACGTACGCGTACTCCGACACCCTGCTCGGTTACGCCCCGCTGGGCATGATCGGCGAGGGGCCGGTCGCCGCGATCGTCCGTTACAACATCCTGTACGTGCTGGTCCACGCGCTCGCCTTCGTCGGGGCGTACGCCCTGGTCCGGCAGCTCGGTGCGAACCGGATCGGGGCCGCGCTGGCCGGGGTCGCGTTCGGGTACGCGCCGTGGAAGCTGGCCCAGGCGGGGCACCTGCACGTGCTCTCGATCGGCGGCATCGCCCTCGCCCTGGCCATGCTCGCCCGCGGCCACGGCTGGTCCCTGACGTACGGCTACCGGCCGGAGCTGCGCCGTCCGGGCTGGGCGGTGGCGGGTTGGCTGGTCGCCGCCTGGCAGATGACGCTCGGCTTCGGCATCGGCCTGCCGTTCGGGTACGCCCTGGCGGTGCTCTGCCTCGTGGTCGTGATCGGTTACCTCTGGTCCTGGTGGCGGCGCTCGGCCCGACCGGTCTTCGGCCGTCGGCTGCTCATCGCCGACCTGGTCGGTGGGGTGGTCTTCGCGGCGATCACGCTCGCCATGGCGTTGCCGTACCTGAAGGTGGTCGAGCAGAACCCGGACGGCCGTCGGACCCTGGCCCACCTGGAGCAGTTCTCCCCGCCGCTGCGGGGTTTCTTCACCGCGCCGCCGGAGTCGTGGCTCTGGGGGGAACGGCACGCCGCCGCCCGGGAACTGCTCCCGTTCGCCGGTGAGATGACCCTGCTGCCCGGTGTGGTGCTGATCGGGCTCGCGTTCGCCGGGCTCTTCTTCTCCGCCTGGCGCGTACGTCACCGGGTGCTGCTCGCCGCCGGGGTGCTGGTGAGTGTGGCGCTCGCCGCCGGTACCAGCTTCGGCGGGGACGGCAGTCCGGGTTACGCCACCCTGTTCCTGCACCTGCCCGGCTGGGACGCGATCCGTACGCCGGGTCGGCTGATTCTCTGGACCACGCTCCTGCTCGGCATCCTCGCCGCCGGTGTGCTCAGCATGCTCGGCCGGGTCGAGTCGAGCGATCCGTCCCCGGCCGACGGTGTCGAGGGCGATACACCCGCGATGGACCCGGTCGACGGTGACAGCCGTGCATCCGCGACGGACCGGGTCGACGGCGACGACGCGTCCGTGCCCGACCGGGGCGCGCCCGACGGTGACGGTGACCGCGACCGATCCGTGGCGGAGGACGAGCCCGTGTCCGCCGCCGCCGTGCCGGCTCAGCAACCCGTGGCTGTCGGTGCCGGTGTTGCCAACGCGGTCATCCGGCCCGCGGTGCCGGTGGCGCAAACGGTGTCGGCACCGGAGCGGGTCCGGCCGGCGCGTCCGATGGCCGGCTGGGTGGTCCGACTCCTGACCCTGGTGCCGCTGGCCCTGGTGGTGCTCGAGGGGATCAACACCACCCCGCACGCACCGGTGCAGCCGCAACCGGCGGTGCTGCGCGGGATGGAGGGCCCACTGCTGGTGCTGCCGAGCGACGGGACGTTCGAGTTCACCATCATGCTCTGGTCGACCGACGGGTTCCCGAAGATCGCCAACGGGCTGGCGTCGTTCGTACCGCCGACGCAGCAACAGATCCGGGCGGTGACGCCGAGTTTCCCCGATCAGACGAGCGTGGCGTACCTGCGGCAGATCGGCATCCGGACAGTTGTCGTGCTACCCGAGTACGTGAACGGCACACCATGGCAGGATGTGCTCAACCGGGACACACAGGGGCTCGGGATCAGCCGTGAGGATATCGCCGGAGCGGTGGTGTTCCGGCTCGGCTGAGCTGGCCGGGGAGGTTTTGCGATGGACCGCCGAGTGGCCGCGCTGTTCGGCGGGATCGTGGCTGTGGGGCTGGGACCGGCGGTGTGGTTGGGTGGCACCCTGCTCCGCTCCGAGCCGTTGCCGGCGGCCCCGCTTCCGAGCGGTTCCGCCAGCGCCACGGCCTCGCCGACCGATTCCGCGTCGCCGGGTCTGCCGACCCCCGACCCGTCGGCGACGGTAGGCGTCCTCCTCCCGCCGGGCCCGGACCGGAACCTTCCGGGGCGGACGCCGGCCGCCCCCGGCAAGCCGACCTCACCGACACCGACCGGTACGCGCCCCGCCACCACCGGGCCACCGAGTCAGCCGACCTCGCCCCCGCCGGTCGACCCGACAACACCGCCGGAGTCGCCGGACCCGCCGCCCACCCCGGACCCGACCGAGGGCGATCCCACCGAGTAGCGCCAGCCGCCGCAACCCCGTCACGGGTGCGGCCACCACCGTCGTCCATTCTTTAGTTTAAATACGCAACTATTGACAGCGCTGACCGGCGCGTGTGAGTGTCTGCACGAGACCGGTGCGGGAGCCAATCGTGCCCGGTGCGTGAGCCGAGGGCAGCTCCGCACCACCGTCATTCCTCGCTCATGCACGCGCTCGGCGCGGCAGTCGATGCCCCGTGCCCGCTCACCGGCATCGGCGCGCCCACGCGCTCCGTGCATGGCGGTTCTCCGTCCCCAGTAACAGCGTCAGCGCTCAGAGGGAGCCGTACATGCGTAGAAGTCTCGCCAGCGCGCTCGCGGCCGTGGTTGTCGCCGGCGCGGTGGCCGTGGTGGCCCAGGTCGCCGTCAGCCCGTCCGCGTCACCGGCCGCGGCGGCCGCGTCCGAGCCGTACTCCTGGAAGAACGTCCGGATCGACGGCGGCGGCTTCGTGCCGGGCATCGTCTTCAACCCCACCGAACGCAACCTGATCTATGCCCGTACGGACATCGGCGGCGCCTACCGCTGGGAGCAGGGCAGCCAGTCCTGGACCCCGCTGCTCGACTGGGTCGGCTACGACAGGTGGGGCTGGAACGGGGTGCTCAGCATGGCCACCGACCCGGTCCAGACCAACCGGGTGTACGCCGCCGTCGGCATGTACACCAACGACTGGGACCCGAACCCGGGCGCCATCCTGCGCTCCACCGACAAGGGCGCGACCTGGCAGGCGACCGTCCTGCCGTTCAAGGTCGGCGGCAACATGCCCGGCCGGGGGCAGGGGGAGCGGCTGGCCGTCGACCCCAACCGGAACAGCACCGTCTACTACGGCGCCGAGGGCGGCAACGGCCTGTGGCGCAGCACCGACTACGGGGTCACCTGGGCCAAGGTGACCAACTTCCCGAACGTCGGCAACTACGCCCAGGACCCCAACGACCCGAACGGTTACCTGAACGGCAACCAGGGCGTCACCTGGGTCAACTTCGACCGCAGCACCGGTACGGCCGGCAACGCCACCCAGACCATCTACGTCGGGGTGGCCGACAAGCAGAACCCGGTCTACCGCAGCACCAACGGCGGCACCTCCTGGGAGCGGATCGCCGGCCAGCCCACCGGGTACCTGGCCCACAAGGGCGTGGTGGACCACGTCGGCGGCTTTCTCTACATCGCCACCAGCGACACCGGCGGCCCGTACGACGGGAACAAGGGTGACGTGTGGAAGTTCAACCGGGCGACCGGTGCGTGGACCCAGATCAGCCCGATCCCGTCGAGCAGCGCGGACGCGTACTTCGGGTACAGCGGGCTGACCATCGACCGGCAGAACCCGAACATCCTCATGGTCGCCACCCAGATCTCCTGGTGGCCGGACGCCATCTTCTGGCGCAGCACCGACGCCGGTGCGACCTGGACCCGGATCTGGGACTTCGGCAGCTACCCCAACCGAACCAAGCGCTACACGATGGACATCACCTCGGCGCCCTGGCTGAGCTTCGGCGCCAATCCGGCACCCCCGGAGGAGTCACCGAAGCTGGGCTGGATGAACGAGTCGCTGGAGATCGACCCGTTCGACGGCAACCGGATGATGTACGGCACCGGCGCCACCATCTACGGCACCACCAACCTCAGGAACTGGGACACCGGCGGCACCCTCACCATCCGGCCGATGGTCCGGGGGCTGGAGGAGACGGCGGTGCTCGACCTGATCAGCCCGCCGAGCGGGGCCCCGCTGGTCAGCGCGCTCGGCGACATCGGGGGCTTCCGGCACGCCAACCTGGACGCCGTACCGGCGATGATGTTCACCCAGCCGAACATGACCAGCACCACCAGCCTCGACTTCGCCGAGTCGAATCCGTCGATCATGGTCCGGGCCGGCAACTTCACCGACTCGGAACGGCCGAACGACAGCCACGTCGCCTTCTCCACCGACGGCGGGGCGAACTGGTTCCAGGCCCAGGAACCCGGCGGGATCAACAGCGGCGGTACGGTCGCCGCGGCGGCCAACGGGAGCCGGTTCGTCTGGGCGCCGGGTGACTCGGGCCAGCAGGTCGTCTACTCAATCGGCTACGGCAACTCGTGGACCGCGTCGACCGGCGTACCGGCGAACGCGAAGATCGAGTCCGACCGGGTCAACCCGAACAAGTTCTACGCCTTCGGCGGCGGTCGGTTCCACGTCAGCACCAACGGGGGCGCGAGCTTCACCGCCAGCGCCGCCACCGGGCTCCCGAGCAGCGGGAACGTGCACTTCAAGGCGCTGCCCGGGGTCGAGGGGGACATCTGGCTGGCCGGCGGGGACAGCACCGGCGGCACCGGGATCTGGCACTCGACCAACTCCGGCGCGAGCTTCACCAGGCTGAGCAACGTGACCGGTGCGGTGAACATCGGGTTCGGGCGGGCGGCACCGGGGCAGACGTACCCGGCGCTGTTCGCGTACGCGACGATCGACGGCAAGGCCGGGGTGTACCGCTCGGACAACGCCGGCGGGGTCTGGGTACGGATCAACGACGACCAGCACCAGTACGGCAACGCGGCCGAGGCGATCACCGGTGACCCCCGGATCTACGGCCGGGTGTACCTCGGCACCAACGGTCGGGGCATCCTCTACGCCGACCGGCTCGGTGGCCCGACCAACCCGCCGACGACTCCACCGACCAGCACACCGACGACGCGGCCACCGACGACTCCGCCGACCACCCCGCCCACCACCCGACCGCCGACCACCCCGCCCACCACCCGACCGCCGACGACTCCGCCGACCACTCGACCGCCCACGACTCCGCCGACCACGGCACCGGCCGGGGGTTGCTCGGCGACGTACCGGGTGACCGGTTCCTGGCAGGGCGGGTTCCAGGCGGAGGTGACCGTACGCAACACCGGAACCACCCCGACCACCGGCTGGGCGGTGAACTGGACCTTCCCCAACGCCCAGACCATCAGCCAGATCTGGGGCGGTACGCACACCCAGAGCGGGTCGGGGGTGGTGGTCCGCAACGTCGGTTACAACGGCGCCCTGGCCCCCGACGCGACCACGACCCTCGGGTTCCTGGGCAGTTACAGCGGCACCAACGGGGTGCCGAGTCCGGTCGGCTGCACCCGTAGCTGACCCACCGATCCGGGGCTGACACGAACCGTGGGGTCGCCCGCCGATGGTGCTGGCGGACGACCCCACGGTCAGCGCTTCCCGGTCCGGTCATGCCGGCCGGGGATAACCCGTTCAGTTGTGCAGGCGGACGCTGGGGTTCGGCGGGGTGACCTCGACGAACTCCACGCTCTCGGTCGTACTCGGATCCGCGCCCTCGCGGGCGATGACGGCGCGGGCGGCCGAGCCGGCGGCCCAGCCGATCGCGGCTCCGAGACCGGCGGCTCCGATGATCCAGAGCCAGGGCAGCCCCGGTCGCCGGCCGGCCAGTGCGGCGGAGGCCGCCGTGGCCCGCCGCCAGGCCTCGTCGGCGACCGAGCTGACCCGGTCGCCGGCCCCGTCGGCGAGGTGTGAGGTGCCCCGCCGGGCCGAGTGGGCGGTGTCCCGTGCGACGTGGCGCACGCTCTCGCCGGCCGAACCGAACGTGGCCTGCAGGTGCTGCCACGCCTGGTCGGCGATCTGTTCGGGCTTGCTGCGACGCGCCACCAGGTTCGTTCCGAACATCGTGGTACCTCCTCGGATGCCGAAAGCAGCGGGCACTTCGGACAGAGCCATCTGTTCGGCGCGGTTTCTGTTGCTTCGGAGGTGCCCGGACATGTTCGACCGCAAACCCGCGCGGACGGTTGGAAGTGGTGACGGAAATCCGCTCGTCGGGGCGGGTGTCGACAGGAGAAGGGCTAGCGGATCAGGACAATCGACGTACCACGGGCGAAATCGTCATCGTCATCGTCGTCATCGTCGCCACCGGACCCGAAGCCACAGGCCAGTACGAGGGCGAGCAGGACACCTATGCCAGCCAGGCCGAGCAATCGCTTCAGCATGATCAGTCCTCTCTCGGTGCGCGCGGTGGAGCGCGCCGGACGAGGCCCCGAGTCTAGGCACCCACGTCCACCCTCATGAATGTCCGTTTCGCTCGCTGGCAGACGTGTCGCCGCGCACATTCTCCGCCGCTCACCGTACGCGTCAGGGCTGGTGGTGGGCGGTATGAGGGCGGGACGGGAAGGGGTGCAGTGGCGGGTGGGGACCGCGTCGGGGCGGTGGCTGACGGATCGGGGGATACCCTGATGGCCGGACGGCGCTGTAGGTGGCATCCTGAATCGTGAGAACATATGCTGACGAATGACCAGATAAGGACTGTTTTGTCGGACCGGCCGCATAGATTGCCGTGCCGGAGGGGTGGCGACCGGGGCCATCTGAGGAATACTCTCGGTCGCGGCCCGCGTACTGATGAAGCGCCCGGATCTGGGCGAGTGGAGGTGCTCGCGTGAGCCTGTCGATCGCCAAGTCGATCCTGCCTGGTGGAGTCGTGGAGATCGCCCCGCGTGGCGAGATCGACGTCGACACCGCGTACGAGGTGCGCGAAGCTGTTGTCGGCCTGCTCGCGAAGGGGCGTCCGCCCCGGATCGAGCTCAACATGCGACTGGTCAGTTTCATCGACTCGGTCGGGATCAGCGCCATGGTCGCCGGTTTCCAGACCGCCGAGGTCAGCGGTGTGAAACTGGTCGTCACCGAACCGAGCCGGTTCGTTCACCGGCAGCTCTGGGTCACCGGACTGCTCGGCCTCTTCGGCGCCCCCGAACCGTACTTCTCCGGGGCGGCTCCGACACCGGAACCGCAGCTTCCCGGCGCCTGAAACGATCCACCCTCCGTCACCGGCCGGCGTCGAACACCCCGGCCGGTGACGGAAACGGGTCAACCGCGCCGACCCGACCCGTTCGAACCCGGAAGCTCCTCCGAGCCCTGAAGCCGGCCAGAGCCAGGAAGATCGCCCGAGCCGGACGGGTCGTCCAGCCCGGACAGGTCGACATCCGTCGCCTCCGTGATCGCCCGGACCGCGGTGACCGAGGCATAACCGGCCGCCAACCAGGCGACATCGGTGCCCGGACGCACCTGCTCGCCGGACTCCTCCAGAGCGGTCCGGACAAAGCCCCGCCCCGACTCGGCCACGGTCATCTGCACCTGCCCGAATCCGGCCAGGGCGCCGGCCCGTACGCCGAGCAGTTCCTCGTACGGCCGGTCCGGAGCGTTGACGTTGAGTACGCTCTCCAGCGGTCCCGAGGTCAACCGGGGTAGCAGGTCAACCGCCACCCGGGCCGCCGTCGCCCAGTTGCGTACCTCGTCGCGGAACCGCCCGGACGAGGCCACCGCCGCCCCGCCGCTGCCGGTGGTGCCCTCGCCGACGGAGAGCACGTCGAGTGAGACCGCCAGTGCGTGACACCCGTTCGCGGCGGCGGTGAAGGCCGCCCCGACCGTGCCCGAGTGGAGCACCGCCCGGCCCACGTTGGCGCCCCGGTTGACCCCGGACACGACCAGCGTGGGCGGCGGCCCGAACGCGCCGTGGATCGCGATCAGCGTGATGAAGCCCGGCGAGCCGGCCACCCCGTACGCCGGGATCCCGGCCAGTTCCTCGATCTCGTGCTCCTCGACGACCACCCGACCCTCCCGCTCGGTCGCGATCATCGCGGCGCTGGTGCCGCTCGCCTCCTCGCTCGGCGCCGCCACCACCACGTCGTACCCCCGGTCGGCCACGGCGCGGGCCAGCCACCGGATGCCCGGCGCGGCGATACCGTCGTCGTTGGTCACCAGGACCCGGACGGTCACGAGCCGGCCGCCCGTCCGGCGAAGTCGTCCGGTGTCATCCGGTCCTGCCGCCCGGACCCGATCGGGGCCAACTCGACCCGCTCCACCAGCCCGGCGATCGAGTCCTGCCGACCGGTGCCCAGCCCGTGCCGGGTCACGTTCAGCCCACCGGCCGCCGCCCCGGTACGCACCGCCAGTTCGAGATCCCCACCCCCGGCCAGTACGGCGGCCACCCCGGCGGTCATCGAGTCCCCGGCCCCGCGCGGATCGATCGCCTCCAACCGGGGCATGTGGACCTCGTACACCTCGCCGTTGACCAGGGTCAGCGCCGGTTCGTCGGCCCGGCTGACCACCACCGACTCGGCACCGGTCGCGTGCAGCTCGTACAGCACCCGGGTCAGTTCGGCCTCGCTGTCGTCGTCGGCCATGCCGTCCCGGAGCAGCTCCTCGTGGCTGACCTTGAGGAACGAGACCCCGCTCTCGAGCACCGCGCGCAGGTGGTCACCGGACAGGTCGACCACCACCCGGCTGCCGTTGCGGCCCAGGTCGGCGGCGAGCCGCCGGTAGATGTCCGCCGGCACCAGGGACGGGTCACCCGGTCCGCTGAGCACACTGACCGGTGCCAGGAGGCCCTCGCCGAGCGCCAGGTTGTAGAGGTCGTCCAGCTCGTGCCGGTTGAGCGCGTGCCCCGGTACGTCGACGATCTCGTCCCGCCGGCCGTCGCGGCGGTCGTGGACGTACCCGCCGCTGCTCGAATCCCGGCGGACCACCTTCAACTCGACGCCCTCGCTGGCCATCAGCGGTTCCAGCACCTGGCCGATCTCGCCACCGAGGCTGGCGCAGAGCACCACCCGGGTACCGAGACAGGTGATCATGCGGGCCTGCCAGACCCCCTGACCACCGGGATGCAGATGGATCTCCGGTTCGTCGTTGGGCTGGTCGATCGTGACCGTCAGTTGTGGAGCGGGCGCGAAGACCATGACGTGGGCATTCATGCCCGCTACGTTTCCCTACCCGGCGAACGACAGGCGGCTGATTCGCGAACATCGCTGCACCGGAAGGTGGCGCCCGCGTTGTTCCGGTTCGGCCGTACGGGCTTTTCCGAGTGCCGTTCACGTGGTGCACTGTCCGGCAACCATCGACGCTCGCCGCGTCGACGCGCACAGGATCCATGCGCACGGAATCGACGCCCACGGAGGAGAGCCGGTGCCGAAGCAGGACAACTTCCACTACACGGTGCAGGCGCGGTGCAGCCGGGCCGACGCCGTACGGCTGTTCGCCGACCTGAGCGCGCAGGCCGACCTGCACCCGCTGATCATCCGGGTCGAGCCCCGACCGGCCCGCCCTGGAGCGCTGCGCAGCTACACCATCTCCGACCGGCTCGCCTGGGGGCCGTTCACGTTCCGCACCTCTTACCAGGCGGACATCCTGACCGCGAACGAGGACGAGGTGGTGGCGGTCGCCCGGCAGTGGCCGAACACCACCGTGCGCAACCACGCCCGGCTGAGCTCGGAACCGGACGGGATCACCCGGATCGACGTACAGATCACGCTGTCGGCGCCGGGACCGCTGTTCGCGTACGCCTTCCGTCAGGCACGGACCGCGCACCTGGCTCTCGGGTCGCGGATCCAGGCCACGCTCGACGCCACCCCCACCGCCTGACGGCGGTGCCCGTCCCGGCCGGGACGGGCACCGCCGTCAGGCTCACCGCCAGGTGTCGGTCCAGGTGGCGGTGCAGGGCGCGTACGTCGGGGGGTTCCGGGTCCGGTTGGGGTCGCTTTCCCAGACCACCTGGGACCCGTTCTTCTTGATGTACTTGTACTGCACGGGGGCGCTCGGCGGCAGGGTGACCGAGGCCCGCCAGACCGGGTACGCGGCCGACGACAGCGGGAGCGCGTTCGCCGGATCCCAGTTACCGAGGGCCGCCGTGTTGCCGGTGACAAAAACGTTCTGCCCCCAGACGGTGGTGGCGTTGACCTCGAAGGTGACCGTGGTGGCGCCGACGCACTGCCCGGCCGGCGGGGTGGTCGTCCGGGTCGGCGTGGGTGTGGCGGTCGTACGGGCGTTGACGTGCAGCGCCAGGGCACCGTTCGCGGGCACGGTGGCGGTGAACTGGCCGGCGGTGTTGACCGTGTACCGCGCCCCGGTGCAGTTGCCGGCGGAGAGGTCGCCGGCCATCACGTCGCAGTAGGTGCCCGCCGGCAGGCTGCTCTGGAAGGTACGGGTGAGGGCGGCCCCGGCACGGTTGAACGCCGCGTACGCGACGTTGCCCCGGCCGAACCCGATCTGGTTCGACCCGTTGCTCCACCAGTTGGTGACACCCGCCCCGGCGGCGGTGTTGCGCAGCCCGACCATGTTCGCCGTGGTCCGCCAGCGGTGCTCGCAGGCCCAACCGCTGGCACAGTTGACCGCGCTGGTGGTGCCGCCACTCGCCGGTGGACCGGCCTCCGGGTCGGTGAAGGTGAAGCTCGACATCACCTGGGGCACCCCGTACGGCCACGCGATCATGAACGCCTCGGCCAGCGCGTACGACGAACCGTTGTGGTAGGTCAGCTTCGCCCGGCCGTTGCGCTGGGTGTCGTGGTTGTCGACGAACGCGACCGCGTCGGCCGAGCCGAGCCGCATCGAGGAGGCGAGGTTGTTCAGGTTCGCCAGGTTCCCGTCGCGGAAGGCGGTGCCGACCACGTCGCCGTACCGGAACTCGGTGACGTCGCCGATCCCGGCGTACTCCTCGGGCGTGGGTTCACCGGCGCCGCCCTCGATCACCTCGGAGAAGACGTAGGGATCGCCGGTCACCGGGTTGACGATCGCCGCCAGGTCCGCGGCGGGCAGGTGCTTGGCCGCGTCGACCCGGAAGCCGTCCACGCCGAGCGAGACCAGGTCATTGAGGTACGCGACCAGCTTGCCGCGCACGTACGACGACTCGGTGTTCAGGTCGGACAGGTCCACCAGTTCGCAGTTCTGGATCTCCCACCGGTCGCCCCAGTTGGCGATGTCGTCGTTGCCGTTGCGCCCGCAGTGGTGGAAGTCGCCCGTCCCGTACGGCACCGCCGGGTACGCGTAGTGGCTGTACGTCGACCCGCCGCTGCCGGCCCCGGTGGACGCCCCACCGGCCATGTGGTTGACCACCGCGTCGACGTAGATCTTCACCCCGGCGTTGTGGCAGGTCTGCACCATGCTGGCGAAGGCGGCCCGGTTTCCCCGGCGGCTGGTCAACTGGTAGCTGACCGGCTGGTAGTCCTGCCACCACGGGTAGCCCCGACCGGGCAGTACGACGTGCTCCTGCGGTGGGGAGACCTGCACCCCGCCGAAGCCCTTCGGGCCGAGCACGGTGGTGCACTCGTTGGCGACCGACGCCCACGGCCACTGGAAGAGATGGACGATCACATCCTTGCTGCCCGGACTGGCCGGACTCGCGGTGGCCCGCTCGGCGGGTCGGCCGACCGCGCCGACGAGCAGCGCGGCGACCAGCAGGCCGGTGGTGAGCAGGGCGGTGGTGACGACGGCGTGGCTTCTTCGGACACCCATGGTGATCCTTCGCGGGGGAGAGCGACGCGGGACGGGAGGCAACCCTGCCCCAGTCACAGGCAGGACGACGTCGTGTTGCAGTTTGATGAACAATTTACTCCCGACAATGTCTCAAAAGAAACGCGGCCGACCGGGGGGACCGCTCGTGTTGCCGCTGGGGGAGGGGCGTGAGAGTGTGCTGCACGCGCGGCGGGGTGGTTTCGCCGCTGAAGTCCTGACGTTCGCGGGAAAGTGGGTAATCCATGCGTTCGACCCGGTTCCTCGTCGCGGCCTGCCTGGCCTCGGCCACGATCGCGCTCGGTGCCTGCGGAGGCGGGTCGTCCGACGACAACTCGTCGGCCCCGCCCTCGCCCGGCGCGAGCGCATCGACACCGGCCGGTGCCGCGCCCAGCCCGTCGGGCAGCACCACCCCTGATCCCGGCGCCACCCCGGCGGCCGGAAACGCCATGCCGGCACCCGGCGGCGCCGCCCCGGCACCAGGAGGCGCGGCCCCGGCACCCGGCGCTGCGGTCAACTGCACGGCCAAGGGGCTGAAGGCGGAGCTGACGGTCCAGCGGGCCGGCATGGCGATGCTGATCCTGACCAACGCCGGATCTTCCCCGTGCCGGGTCGAGGGCTGGGTCAACCTGCGGCTGGAGGCCGCCGACGGCGGTCTGTTGAAGGTCAGCCAGCAGCGGGTCAGTCAGCCCGGTGCGACCGTCGCCGCCGAACTCGACCCCGGAGAGTCCGCCTTCGCCGGGATCAAGTGGACGACCTGCGCCAAGTCGGCGGGAGACTGCTCGGTCGCCACCACGGTCCGGGTCGGCCCGGCCGGTGACACCGACGTTGTCGTCGCCCACGTCACCGGCATTGACGGCGGCAACCAGGCGGTCACCGAACTGCCGCTGAGCAGCGTGCAGATCGGCACGATCCAGCCCAGCCGGCAGGGCGTCGTCGCCTGGTGACGGGCCCGTTGCCGACGCCCATCGTCACGTCGACCGGTCAGCCGCGCGGCGCGTACATGATGATCGCGACGCCGACCAGGCAGATCGCTGCGCCGGTGAGGTCGTAGCGGTCCGGGCGGAACCTGTCCACGATGACACCCCAGGCGAGCGACCCGGCGACGAACACCCCGCCGTACGCGGCCAGCACCCGACCGAAGTTCGGGTCCGGTTGGAAGGCGGCGACGAAGCCGTACCCGGCCAACGCCAGGATCCCGGCGGCGACGAAAAGCAGTCCGCGGTGCTCCCGTACGCCCTGCCAGACCAGCCACGCGCCACCGATCTCGGCGACGGCGGCGAGCAGGAACAGCAGCAGCGATCGGACGACGGTCACGGCTGCCATTGTCGGCCAGGCGGCCCGCGGACGGCGGTGGGGCTCCCCGAGACGGGGCCGGAAACGGCGGTGGGGCTCCCCGCGACGCGACGTGCGCGACGTGGGGAGCCCCACCTGTCCCGGCGAACATCAGCCAGGGACCGGGGAAGCGATGGTCAGCCGGTGACCGTGAACGGGACGGTGACCGTCGACTGGCGGCCGTCGGCGGCGGTCGCGTTGACCCGTACCGTCGTCGCCGCGTTGCCGATGGCGTTCCAGACCTCCAGCTTGACGCAACCGTTCGCCAGGGCGGCGAACCCACCGGTGGCGGTCTTCACCCCGGCAGCCTGGGTGTACGTCTCCGTACCGACAACCGGGTCGGTGGCGAAGTAGTTGTACGTCTCCACCCGGCTGTAGTTGCCCGACCCGGTGAAGTCGTACGACACCCGGGCCTGTACCCCCGCGCCGACCGCGCCGCCCGCGTCCACGTGCAGGCTGAACGCGGTCGCACCCGAGTTGTACGCACCGGTCAGCCCGCAGACCGTGTGGACGACCGGGTTGTGCGGGGTGCCGTCCCAGTTGCCGTTGGCGGCCGGGATGGTGGTGGTGGCCGCGCCGGTGCCGGCGCTGCCGGACAGCGCCCCGCCGGAGCGGACGTAGAGCAGGTTCGAGCGGACCACCGGGCCGGTCGGCGTCGGCGTGACGGTCGGCGGCGGGGTCGTCGGCGGCGGTGTTGTTGTCGGAGGGGTCGTCGGCGGGACCGTCGGGGTGCCGGTGGGGTTGCCGATCCCGCCATTGGCGTTGCCGCCGCTCCAGGTGAACGCACCCGTGGTGGCCGTCTTGCCGGCCGCCACGGTCAACGTACGGCCGTCGGAGAAGGTCACCGTGATCGGGTTGCGGGTGATGTTCGACGCCACGTACGTCCGGGCGCCGTTCTTGGTGTAGACCGCGTACAGCGGGGTGTTGGCGGTGACCGTGGTGTCCACCTGCCCCAGTGCGGCCAGGTTGCGCAGCCAGTGGAAGGTGTGCGCCCGGCTCTCACCCTCCTCGATCGCGTACGTCGGGTTGGCCCGGAAGCTGGCCAGCGCGGCGTCCGGCTCGGCCATCGCCCGGAACGACCAGAGGACGTCCTGCCACACCGTTGGTGGACCACCGTTGTTGGTGACCAGCTCGTTCCAGTTGGTGGTGACGTACGCGGGCTTGTAACCGAGGTAGTTCGAGCCACCGGTGATCGGGAGCATGTTGATGCCCTGGATCATCTCCGGCTCACCGGAGAACCAGGTGGCGTACGCGCCACCGTCGCCCCAGACCATGCCGACCGTCTTGTGCGCGAACGCGGCCGGGAAGTTGCTGTCGGCCGAGTCGAACCAGTACTCCTGGATCGCCTGCGCCTGGGTGGTGTAGATGAACAGCCCGGCGTCGCGTACGGCGGTGTTGCCGGTGGCCAGGCCCCACTGGATCAGGGCGGAGGCGAAGTTCATCCCCTCCGAGGAGGACTCCTGGTTGTTGCCGGCCATGAACGAGCCGTGTCCGGAGGCCCAGTCGTGCCCGGCGAAGATGTCGAAGTCCCGCAGGAACGGGAACATCGGGTCGTTGCGGTCCGGGCTGTTCGCGTCCCGGATCAGGAGGTTGACCATGCCGCCGTACTGGCCGGTGGTGGCCCAGGTCGGGTCGAACTTGGCCAGCGTCGCCGCGGCGGCGATGTAGTAGCCGTAGTGGAAGTGGTGGTCGTTGAGTTCCAGGTCGGACCCGTACGAGGCGGGGTAGCCGACGAGCGTGCCCCAGGCCTGGTCGTAGTGGAACACCCGGGCGGTCTTGCCCGGCGAGGCGGTGAACCAGTCGTTGAGCCGGCTCCGGATCGCGTTCAGCAGGAGGTCCCGCTGGGCGGTCCGACCGAGCTGGTCGGCGATCTCGGCGAGCCGGGCGGCGCGACCGAGGCCCTTGCCGGTCCAGTAGGTGTCGTTGCCGAACCCGGCCAGCGGGTCCCCGGTGGCGACCTGGTCCAGGTAGCCGCCGAGGGTGGCGAGGTCGGCCCCGCTGGAGGTGGCGACCGCCGGAATCTCCGGCAGCACCCCCTGGTAGCGGATGTTGGTGCTGAACGACGTCGCGCCGACCAGCGTCTTCATCGGACCACGCGGCGAAATGTACGTCTGGGCGAGCGGAGTGCCCCCGGCCAGGTTCTTCCAGTGGTGCGGGTAGAGGGAGACGACCGTACCGCTGCCGGTGCCCTCGCGGGCGGTGGTGGTGAAGCCGTACGTGGCGGTCACGGTGCTGTTCGAGGCGTTGAAGCCCCACGAGACGCGGGTGCCGGTGACGTGGTTGTGGGCGTACTGGCCGTAGCTGGCCAGCAGGGCGGTGCGGTCGGCGGCCGAGCTGCTCGGGGTGGTCGGCAGGACCGCGACCGAGAAGTAGCCCCGTCCGGCGAGGGTCGAGGTGACCGTGTTGCCGCTGACCGTCCAGGTCGCCCCGGTCGGCGCGTACGCGACGTAGTCGTGCCCGCGTACGGTGAAGCCGAGCCGGCCGGCGGTGTTCGACCAGACGGTCGGGGTGCTGGTCAGGCTGAGCTGGGCGTTACCGCCGGTGGCCTGCGCGTACACGAACGGGAGCCCGTGCCCGACGGTGGCCTTCAGGGTCCGGGTCCCGTCCGACCAGTACGGCGTGACGGTCCAGTCGGTCCAGCCGTCCACCTTGACGTCGGGGGAGTTCAGCCCGGTCACGCCGAGGGTGAAGTCGGCGCTGTAGGTGTAGTGGTACTCGCCGGGTCCGGTCGGTGAGCCGGAGATCCCCGCGGTGGTGGTGTACGAGACCCCGAGCCCGCCGGCAACCGGGTCGTACGACGCCGGGTGCGCGTGCAGCGGCTCGGAGTACGCGCAGTCGAGGCGCTTGAACAGCAGCGAGGACCACCAGTCGTTGGTGGGGACCGCGCCGGCCGGTGCGTTGGCGGTGACGTACCGCCGGGGGTTGGTGGAGAGGTCGGCGCAGCCGGACGGCGGTGCCGCCCCGGCCGGTCGGGTGGTGGCGTAGCTGCCGGCGCCGAGCGGGTCGGCGCCCGCACCGCCGGCTATGGCGAAGGTGAGCCCACTGGCCACGAGCGCGACTGTCGCGCTGGCGGCCAGGAGTCGGCGGCGGAGGTTCTGGTGGGCCGGTCGCGGCCGGGTGTCCGGTTGGCCGCCGTCGTCGGGTACGACGTGGCGGAGGGACAGGTTCATGGTGCCTCCGGTCGGGGGACGGTCGTGCGCCCAAGGTTTCGCGCACATTAAGGGGGCGTTGCGTCAGAGCATCAGAGATGGTGGCTGCTGTCAATGTCTTGCCCCGTTCTTTGCGGGAGTACCGGTTCGGTAGGGGATCTCTGTTGACACTGCGCGGTCCGGCGGGCTAACTTTGAGAGAGCGCTCTCACGACCCCGCCGAGCGAGGTGGGAGCCTCGCTCGGCGGGTTACTCAGAGCTAGTGAAAGAGCGCTCTCTGCCATGCGCCCCACTTCACGGGATGTGCCTGGGGCGCTATTCGCCGTGTACGGAGAACGCATTCTTGCCGCTCATTCTCCTTCGGCAACAAGTGATCCGAAAAACCTTTCGAAAAACTGTTATCGGATCACTCGCCGCCGGTCGCCGTGGTCGTCGCCGGTGCCACTCGGGCGTGGTCAGTGCCGGTCGGTCGTGGTCAGCCGTGTGCGGCTGCCGCCGGTGCGTGCCGCTCCACCGGGTCGACGCGAAGCTGCTCGGGCCGGCGCAGTGCGGTGAGCGTGACAAGGAGGGCGGCGACGAGCAGCCCGGCGCCGACCGTGAAGGCCAGCCGGTAGCCGCCGGTCAGCGCCACAGCCTCGCTCGCGCCCCCGCCCAGCAACCCGTCCGTACGGGTGGCCGCGAGGGTGGAGAGCACGGCGACCCCCAACGCCATGCCGAGCTGCTGGGTGGTGTTGAACAGTCCGGAGGCGAGCCCGGCGTTGTCGTCGCCCGCACCCGACATGCCGAGCGCGGTCAACGCCGGCAGGGCGAGCCCAAACCCCGAGGCGAGCGGCATCACCGGAAGCAGGTCGGTGACGTAGTCGGCGTGCACCGGGATCCGGCTCAGCCAGCCGAGCATCCCGATCAGCAGCAGGATGCCGGCCACCAGCACGTTCCGTTCGCCGAACCGGCGGTTGAGCCGGGCGGAGACACCGAGCGAGACCGCACCGATGACGGTCGCCGCCGGGAGCATCGCCAGGCCGGTCGCCGCGGCGCCGTACCCGCGTACCCTCTGGAGGTAGAGGGCGACCAGGATCTGGAACGAGAAGAGTGCCGCCACCATCAGTACCTGGACCAGGTTCGCCCCGGAAACGGCACGCGACCGGAAGATCCGCAACGGCATGAGCGGGTGACGCGCGGTCGCCTGGCGGACCACGAATCCGGCGAGCAGGGCGGCGGCGAGCGCACCGGAGCCGAGCGTACGGATCGAGGTCCACCCGTACGTGTCGACCTTGACGACGGTGAAGATGCCGAGCATCAGCCCGGCGGTGACCAGTACGGCACCGATGGCGTCGGCACCCGCGCCCAGCCCGAGCCCACGGTCGGCCGGCAGCACCCGCAGGGCGACCGCGAGCGCGGCGAGCCCGATCGGGAGGTTGATGAAGAAGATCCAGTGCCAGCTCAGCGAGTCGGTGAGCAGGCCGCCGAGCACCGAGCCGATCGAGGCCCCGGCGGCACCGGTGAAGCTGAAGACCGCGATCGCCCTGCCCCGTTCGGCGGGCTCGACGAAGAGCGTCACCAGGATGCCGAGGCTGACCGAGGCGCTCATCGCACTGCCGACGCCCTGGCCGAACCGGGCCGCGATCAGCACCCCGGGTGAGGTGGCCACGCCGGCCAGCAGCGAGGCCACGGTGAAGACCGCGATCCCGGCGAGGAACAGGCGCCTGCGCCCGACCAGGTCGCCCAGCCGTCCGGCCAGCAGCAGCAGGCTGCCGAAGGGGACCAGGTAGGCGTTGACCACCCAGCTCAGGTCGGTCGGGGAGAAGCCCAGGTCGGCCTGGATCGCCGGCATCGCCACGGTGACGATGCTGCCGTCGAGGATGACCATCAGCATCCCGGTGGCGATGACCCCGAGGGCCAGCCAGCGGGTTCGGGTGGGGGGAGTGGACACGTCGGTCCTCCTGTCGTACGGACGTACTCGTACCGGTGACAGGAGGACCGTAGCAGATAGTTTTGTTAGAGACGATCTGTTAGTGAGCTAGTTCTTGGTCATGCCGCGGGCTAGTTGCCGCGCTGGCGGGCTCGGCGTACCGGTTGGGGGTGCTCGACCGGGCTGGCCAGATGCCCGGTGACCAGGCGGTTCAGGGCGCGCAGGAAGACCTTGCGCTCGTCGGCCGGAAGGGCGCCCAGTGCCTCCTCGTGTAGCCGGTCGACGATCCGCTGACTCTGCTCGGCCACCCGCGCGCCCTCAGGGGTGACCGCGATGATCCGGGCCCGCCGGTCGGTGGCGGAGGCCCGGCGCTCGGCCAGGCCGGCCTTCTCCAGCGCGTCGACCGTCACCACCATCGTGGTCTTGTCCATGTCGCCCAGCTCGGCGAGCTGGATCTGGGTCCGCTCCTCCGCCAAGGCGTGCACCAGCACGCAGTGCATCCGCGCGGTGAGCCCGATCTCGGCGAGTGCCGCCGCCATCCGGGTCCGCAGCACATGGCTGGTGTGGTCCAGCAGGAACGACAGATCCGGTTCGGTCCGGGTCGGTGCCATCGCGGTCATGCCGACCAGCATAGCCAACTCGATCCGTGGCAGATCATCCAATAACAGACTTATTGGGGGTCCGGTCGTCGCGGCGCATGCGGGCGGTCGACCGGACCAGGGCGGTCAGGCGGGCGGGCCGAAGGACAGGGCGAGGCGGACCGCGGCGTCGCGTACCGGGGTGAACCGGCGGGCCTGGGCGACCCGGCCGACCCGGTGCGAGAGCCGGGCCAACCGCTGGGTCGGCCCGCGGCGCAGGTTGTCGTACTCGGCCAGGCCGGCGGCGATCGAGGATCCGCCGATCAGGCACCGCCCGAGCGTCACCGCGTCGACCAGCGCCTCCCCGGCACCCCGCCCCAGGTCGGGGGTCATCGCGTGGGCCGCGTCGCCGATCAGGACCACGTTCCCGTCGAGGTAAGTCGGTAGCGACGGGGCGAGATGGTAGAGGTCGTGGCGGAGGATCTCCGCGGGTCGGAGCCGGCTCAACACCTGCCGTACGCCCGCGTGCCAGTCACCGAACCTGGCCCGCAGTGCCGCCAACTCGCCCTCCGGGGAGCGTCCACCGGGCGGGGTCAGGGCGCTCGCGTACCAGTTGGTCCGGCCGTCCTCGCGCGGGGTGATGCCGAAGCGCTGCCCGCGACCCCAGGTTTCGTTCACCGAGTCGGTCGCCCCGTCCACGGTGCCCCGCCAGGCGGTGGCGCCCACGTACCGGGCCGCGCTGCCCGGACCGAAGATCGCGGTACGGGTACGGCTGAACACCCCGTCGGCCGCCACCACCACGTCGAACCCGGTCCGGTACGCGGCCAGGTCGGTCACCGGGCTGTCGAAGCTGACCGTTCCGGGCGCGAGTGCCCCGGCGAGCAGCCCGAGCAGGGCCGGACGGGAGATCAGGTAGACCGAGTCGCCGCTGCGTCGGGCCATCGCGCCCACGTCCAGGCGGGCGATCCGGGTGCCGTCCGGACGCAGGAAGTTGCCGTGGTGCTGCCGGGCGCCGCGCTGGCGTACCTCCTCGCCGAGCCCGAGTACGTCGAGCGCACGCAGCGATTCCGGCCACATCCCGAGCGCGGTGCCCGTGCCGACGAGGGTGGGTGCCTTCTCGGAGACCCGTACCGTCCAGCCGGCCCGTTGCAACATGATCGCTGTCGCCAGTCCGCCGATTCCGCCGCCGATGATGCCCGCTCGCTGTGTCATGACCGGACCGTACTACGGCTGTAGTGGACTGTCACTACGGTTGTAGTGAAATTGACTACGCGTGTAGTCCGTTAGGGTGAGCGGATGTCGTCCCGGCAGGACCAACTCACCGACGCCGCCATCCGGGTACTCGGCGGACAGGGGCTGCGCCAGCTCACCCACCGGGCCGTCGACGCCGAGGCCGGGCTGCCCGCCGGTTCCGCGTCCAACCACTTCCGTACGCGCGACGCGCTGCTCACCGGCGTGGTCGCCCGCCTGGCCGCCCTGGACCGGGCGGACTGGCAGGGGATGACCGGGGCGGTCCACCCCGCCGACCTCGACGAACTGGCCCGGTTGCTCGGCGATTTCGTCCGGACGGCGGTCGGTGCGGGGCGGCTGCGTACCGTCGCCCGTCTCGCCCTCTGCCTGGACGCCGCGGTCCGCCCGCAGTTGCAGGCCGACCTCGGACAGGGCAACGCGGATCTGGTCCGCTGGGGGGCGCCCTGGCTGCGCGCGGTCGGCTCACCGGACCCGGAACGTCACTGCCGGCTGATGCTGGACCACATGGACGGCGTGATCATGCACCAGCTCGCCTTCCCCGACCCGGACTTCGACCCCACCCCCGGCCTGCGCCTCCTGCTCGGCGCCATCGCGCCCCCCGCCGTCACCCACACCTGATCCACCGTCGATGGTGGGCGCGGGCCTGACCGGCCCGGTCACCGCCACCGTCGGCGGTGGGCGCGGCCCGACCGGACCGTGCCCGCCGGCATCCGGTACGGATCTTCCCGCGCAACTTTCTGTTGCGCCGCCGCCCCCGGCCGGTCTCCTGATCAGGAGGGGCGGTTGGTTCCCTCCCCGGCCGACCCGGTTCCGAGCCGACCCGGTCCGAGGCGAGCGGAGGAACCACCATGCGGGTTGCGGGAACCGCCGGTCCGGATGTCTGACCTCCGTACCCCCGGCCGCCACAGCACCGAAGCCGCAGCGACCGACCGTCAGTCACCCGAGCGGGAACACGAGCCGGTCCCGGCGCGGGAGTACACCGTCCCCCGGCAGCGCACCGGACACCGCCCCACCCTGCCCGGTCGCTCCGACCGCTCCGACCGCTCCGACCGCTCCGACCGCTCCGACCGCTCCGACCGCTCCGACCCGGCGACCCGTCGGAACCGCCCCGGACCGTCGAACCAGGCCGCTGGTGCCTCCGTCCCCGCTGGTGCCTCCGTCCCCGCCGACCGGCGCCGCCCGTCGGCTGCCGGCGACGGTCGCCGATCACCATTGCCCGACGATGACGACTCACTGCCCCTCGCCGTCCACCGCTCACCGTCTCCAGCCGCCCACGGCTCGCCACCTCCAGGCGCCTACGGCTCGACGTCTGCGGTGGCCCATGGTTCACCTTTTCCACTCGCCCACGGCTCGCCGTCTGCGGTGGCCTACGGCTCGCCTTTCCCAGCCGGTGGCCGATCGCGGTCCCGGGTCGGGCGCCCCGAACCGGAGTCCGGTCCGATCACGGGTTGGCGAGGCGGTCACCGTCGGGCGGCCGGTCGCGGGGCGCGGATCGGCTCGATCGGCGCCGTCGTCCTCGGTTGGCTGTTCGTGGTGCTGGTCGCTCCGCAGATCACCCTGGGGCCGGGCTGGCGGTCGTTCGCGCTTTTCTGCCACCTGGCGTGTCTCGTGGTCGGCTTCGGAGCCGTACTCACGGTGGACTGGTTCAGCCTGCGCTGGCTGCTGCGCCGGGAACGGCTCGGCACCGTACTGGGGATGGCGCACGGGGCGCACCTGCTGATCTGGCTGGGGCTGCTGGGGCTGGTCGCCAGCGGTGCGGCACTGCGCCCCGACACCTCGTCCGGGCTGGTGCAGCTCAAGCTGCTCGCCGTACTCGCGGTGGGGATCAACGGGCTGTTCCTCGGCCGCGTACGCGACCGCCTGGTCAGTGCCGGCGATGCCCCCCTGCCCTGGCCCCACCTACTCCCCGGAGCCCTGGCCGCCACAGTCAGCCAACTCGGCTGGTGGACCGCCACCATCATCGGCTTCTGGAACGCCAACCCCTAACCCCACCCCGCCCTCCCCGCCGCCCCGTGGCCCGCCGACGATCTTGCAGTTATGGCGCCCGGATTGTGCAACTGATCCGGTTTTGCGTACAGCCACAACTGCAAGATCGGCGCGCTGGTCGGGGGGACGGGGGAGGGGGTCGGGGGGCGGGGGGTTAGTTCACGGAGAGGTGGACGTGGTTGGTGTGGTTGCTGGAGGGGTCGCCGCCGCCGTTGTAGGCCTTCCAGCCGCTGCCGGGTAGCCAGATCTGCTTGAACCAGATCACGTAGAGCACACCGAGGCGGCTGGCGTTCTTGACGAAGTACGCGGCGAGGTTGTCGCCGTACGTCTTGTCGCCGCCGGTGGCGACCCCGCCGAAGCCGCCCTTTTCCGCCGCGAAGTCGCAGGCCCGGCCCTTCGGGTGTTCACCCGAGCCGCCGGTGCGGTGGCAGGAGACGAAGCGGGTGAAGCCCGCCGCCTTGGCCTGGTTCATCGCGTTCAGGGTGCGCGGGGTGATGCAGCCGGTGGTGGTCGGGTCGTTGACGCTGCACGACTCCTTCGGCCATGAGCCATCCGAGTTGCGCGGTGCGGGCTTGGCCGTGGCGGCGGTGGTGGTGCCGGTGACCCCGGGGCTGGACCCGCCGCTGCCGGCCGCGGCCAGTGCCCGTTCGGCCTGCTGCTTGCGCTTGGCCATGATGTCGAGCTGCTTGCGCTGTTCCCGGATCTCGTTGTCGATCGCCGCCTTGGCCCGAGCCTCCTGGTCGCGTACCTCGATCAGGTTCCGGAGCTGGCGGTCCTCGTTGGCGGCGACCGTGCCCAGGGATGCGGCGCGGTCCAGGAAACCGTCCGGGGAGTTGCTGTTGAGCAGGGCGGTGAGGGGTCCCAGCCGGCCGGTGCGGTACGCCATGCCGGCCAGTTCGCCGACCGTCTGGGTACGGGTGACCAGCTCGGCCTCCAGCGTCCCCAGGTGTGCGGCGAGCTGCTGCTGCCGCTTGGTGGAGTTGTCCAGTGCCGCCTGGGCGTCGAGATAGCCCTTAGCCGCGACGTCGAGTTGCTCCCGGAGGCTGTCGCTGCCGCCCTCGTCGTCGGTGCCGCCGGGTGCGGCGGCGAGTACGGCGGTGCGCGACGGTGCGGGTGCGGCCAGCGCGGCGGCGGGGGTGAAGGCGCTGGCCAGCAGGGTGAGGGTGATCGCGATCGCGGTTCGGACCGCGCGCGGATAGCGGGGTCGTACGGGCGCCAACAATGGCATTCGGTGCACGTCCTTCCGTCAGCCGCCGACCGGGTTAGCTGACGGGTTCGGGACGGAAGATCCCTACCGCTGACGCGGATGCACCCCAATGACGCGATGGTTCCCCGGCTCGCATGTGCGATTAGGCGACGGTCACCGCAGGCGCCGGAGGGCGCCGCCCGGCGGAGACCGGTGCCGAGCCTACCGGCCGGGTCCAGTACGGACAGTGTTGGCGCGTCGGGCTTGCCAAATGAATCGAAGTGATATGCCGGATATAAACTGAAAATTTCACCCGGTCGGGGGACAAAAATTAAGGGCGAGGAAAGCGAAGAGTGGTCGGGTCCCGGTGCCGGTAAGGAGTGGACCCGATAGGGGCCGCCTACCGAAAGCCGGGCCGCCCTGCCGGTGGTGCGTTGCCGGCGACAATCGCGCGGCGTACCCGATCGGGGTTCACCAGTCGGCGGGGCCGCAGTTCTCGGTCGCGCTGCCGGGCTCGACCTGGAGGGTGGCGTGGTTGATGTCGAAGTCGTCGTGCAGTGCCCCTCGGGCGGCGGCCAGCACCGCGCCCACCTCGGCGCCGGCCGACAGGGTCAGGTGTGCCGAGGCGACCTCCATGCCCGAGGTGAGCGTCCAGACGTGCAGGTCGTGCACGTTGGCGACCCCCGGTACGGCACAGAGCCGGGCCGCCACGGTGGGTACGTCGAGGTGCTCCGGCGCGGCCTGCACCAGGATCCGGACCGCGGCTCGGGCCAGTCGCCACGTCCGGGGCAGGATGAACAGGCCGATCGCGACCGCGACCACCGGGTCGGCCCACCACCAACCGGTGTTCGCGATCACCACCGCCGCGACAATGACCCCGGCCGAGCCGAGCGTGTCGCCGAGCGCCTCCAGGTAGGCCCCGCGCAGGTTGATGCTCTCCCGTGCCCCGGCCCGCAGCAGCGCGAAGGCCACCAGGTTGGCCAGCAGACCGAGGATGGCGACCACCAGCATCGGCCCGGCCAGGACGCTCGGGGGGTGGTCCTGGCCGAACCGGCGGGCCGCCTCGACCAGCACGTAGATTGCGACACCGAAGAGGAGCACCGCGTTGGCCAGCGCCGCGAGGACCTCCAGCCGGTAGAGGCCGAAGGTCCGCTGTGGGTCGTCGGTCGCGCGCCGGGTCGCGGTCATCGCCGCCAGCGCCATGCCGATCCCGAGTACGTCGGTGAACATGTGCCCGGCGTCGGAGAGCAGGGCCAGCGAGCCGGTGGCCAGGGCGGCGATCGCCTCGACGATCATGAACACGACGAGCAGCCCGAAGGCGGACCAGAGCCGTCCCCGGTGTCGCTCGGCGGCGCGCATCGACTGCGCGCCGTGGTCATGACCCGCGCCCACGCACACACCCTCCGTCGCCGGTCCCGCTATGGCCCAACATATGCTGATATCGCAATGTGTGCCAGCGGGTTGGCCCGGACCGGCACCGGGGAAACCGGGCCGGCTCAGCCCTCGTTCGCCATGGCCGCCACGATCGGTGCCCGGCTCGCCCGGCGGGCCGGCAGCACCCCGGCCAGCACCGCCGCGCCGCAGGCCAGGCCCGTGCAGAGGGCGAGCTGCCCCACGGGTACGACCGGCAGCCCGTGCCCGTAGCTGCTGATCAGCCCGAGTGCCGCGGTCCAGCCGACCCCCACCCCCAGGGCGATCCCGGCCAGCGCGCCGACCAGCGCGATCAGCGCCGCCTCGGCCAGCAGCAGGCGACCGAGCTGCCGCCGGGACAGCCCCAGCGCCCGGAGGGTCGCCGACTCCCGCGTACGTTCGAACACCGACAGGGAGAGCGTGTTGCTGATGCCGAACAGCGCGATCAGCACCGACATGCCGAGCAGGGCGGCGAAGATGCCGAGCAACTCGTCCAGCGAGGCCGACAACGCGTCCGCCTGGTCGGCCGCGCTGCTCAACCGCACCACCGGGTACGCCCGCAGCAGCCCGTCCAGCGCCTGCCGGCCGGCTGCCGTACCGACGCCCGGGGCCAGGTCGATCAGCAACTGGTTCGCCGCACCGGCCCCGTACGCGGCGGTGAACTGGCCCCACTCGACCAGCGCCGCCCCGCTCGTCGGCGCGTCGTCGTAGAGCGCGACCACGACCAACGAGCCCGACGCGTCCGCGCTGCCGGTGTCGTTCGGGCTGGTGGGAAGGCCGAGCGGGAACCGGTCACCCAGGCCGACGTTGCGGGCCTGCGCCACCCGGCGGTCCACCGCCACCGTGCCGGGCCGCAGGTCGGCCAGGTCACCGTCGGTCACCTCCGGCCGGATCGGCCCGCGCAACTGCTCCGGCGGCACCGACCAGACCCGTACCTGCGGGTCCGCCGGTGCGGGCGCCAACCGCACCTCGGCCACCGTCGCGAACGCCGGGTCGGCCCGGAGTACGCCGGCCAGGTCCGCCGGCAGCGGACCGCGCGTCACCCCCGGTGTGCCGTCGACCCGCGCCCGGTCGAGCACGAAGTCCACCGGGAAGTTCTCGGTCAGCTCCCGACCGGTCTGGTCCCGGGCGGTCTCCAGCAGCACCGCGAACATCGACATCAGCGCCACCCCCACGGTCAGCGCCATGGTGGTCGCGGCGGCCCGGCGCGGGTTGCGCCGCGCGTTCACCACCGCCAGCCGGGCGACCGGTCCGAACAGCCGCCCCGGCAGCCACCCCAGTACGCCCACCGCGCGCGGCACCAGCAGCGGAGCCGCCACCACCGCCCCGAGGAAAACGATCATCCCGCCGCCGAGGACCAGCGGCAGCCCCGGGAAGGCCAGCGGCACCCCGACCACGATCGCCAGCAGGCCCGCCCCGGCCAGCCCGGCGGCGACCAGGACCCGGACCCGCCCGCGCCGACCGGTCGAACCACGCAACTCGGCGGTCGCGCTCTCGTGCAGCGCGGCCAGCGGCGGCACCCGCCCCGCCCCCAGCGCCGGTACGAGCGCCGCCAGCACCGCGACCAGCGTGCCGAAGCCGATCGCCACAGCCACCGTCGGCCACCGCACCACCGGCGCGTGCAGCGGGATGTCGGTGGCAACCAGCTCCCGCCCCCAGATCAGCCCGTACCCGACCAGGAGGCTCATCGCCAGCCCGCCCAGCGACGCCAGCAGACCCAGCGCCAGCGCCTCCAGCAGCACCGCGGTCCCGACCTGCCGGCGGGAGGCGCCGACGCAGCGCAGCAGGCTCAGTTCGCGTACCCGCTGGGCGGCCAGGATGGCGAAGGTGTTGTAGATGACAAACGCCGACACGGTCAGCGAGACCAGCCCGAACCCGATCAGCACCGCCAGGAAACCGTCGACGTACTTGCCGGCCTGCTCGGCGAGCTGGTGCCGGAGCTGGTCGCCGGTGAGCACCGCCAACCGTGGATCGTCGGTCACCCGCGCCACCCGGTCGGCCAGCGTCTCCGGGTCCACATCCGGCTCGGCCCGGATCACCACCTGGGCGTACCGCTGGGTGCCGGTCAACCGGGTCAGGTCGGGTTCGGCCAGGGCCGCCACCGGGGAGCCGCCGAAGAGGCGGTTCACCCCGAGGTCCAGCACCCCGACCAGGGTCAACCGGTGCGGCGTACCGGCCTGGTCGAGCAGGGTCACCGGGGCGCCGAGCGCGAAACCGGTGCCGGCCACCGTGGTCTTGTCCACCGCGACCTCACCGGCCGCCGAGGGCAGCCGCCCCGCCGCCACGTCGTACGGGGCGAGCGACGCCGTACCCGGCAGGGAGAGTCCATAACCGACGTGGCCCTGCTGGGTCAGCAGCCGGCCGTCCCGGTCGAGCAGGCCCAGCCAGGCGATCACCCGACCGTCCACCTCGGCCACCCCGTCGACCGCCCGGATCCGGGCCACCGTCTCGGCCGACACCAGCGTCTCGGCGGGCTCCACCACCACGTCCACGTTCCGGGCCGAACGGGCCAGGTCGTCGTAGAAGGCGGCCCGCGCGGTGTCGCCGTAGACCAGCGTGCCGGCCAGGAAACTGACCCCGACCACCACCGCGAGGGCGGTCAACAGCAGCCGTACGGCATGGGCCCGCAGCCCGGCCACGGCCAGGCGCAGCAGCGGCCAGCTCACCCCGACCAGCGTCCCGTCATCGGCCAATGTTCCGTCACCAGCCCAATGCTCCGTCACCGGCCGCCCGTCCCGCCACGTCCGGACGTCCCGTCCCGCACAGCCGGCCAGCCGGACCGGCCCCTCCGCTGCCCGGTGCCGCTGTGCGGCGCCGCTCTGCTGCCCGGTGCCCCTCCACTGCCCGGTGCCACCTCGCCGTGCGGTGGCGACGGGCGGATCGACCGGGCAACATCGAACGCGGCACACACACCGACATCAGCCGATGCCCGCCACCACGGCGGGGGAGGAGATCGAGGATGCGAGTTCGACCCCGCACCACCGTCCTGTTTGCCGCGATGACGCTGACCGGCGTACTGGTGGCCGCCGCCCCGGCCGCCGCCGCTCCGAGCGCCGAAACCGCGACCCCGGTCGCCGCGAACCGAACCGGCACGATCTTCCCCGGTACGTTCGCGCTGCCGGACGGGTTCCAGCCGGAGGGGATCGCGATCGGGGCGCTGCCGTACGCCTTCTTCGGCTCGCGCGCCACCGGCGCCATCTACCGGGTCAGCCTGCTCACCGGCCGGGGTGAAGTGATCAACCCCGGTTCGGGCACCCCGTCCCTGGGGCTCAAGGTCGACCTGCGTGGGCGCCTGTTCGTCAGCGGCGGCAACACCGCCACCGGTGCCACCGCCCGGGTGGTCAACGCGTTCACCGGGGAACTGCTGGCCAGCTACCAGTTCAGCTCCGTACCGAGCTTTGTCAACGACGTGGTCCTCACCTCGGACGCGGCCTGGTTCACCGACTCGACCAACCCAGTCCTGTACAAGCTGCCGCTGAACCGGTGGGGCGGGCTGCCGGACGCCGACGAGGCGGAAACCCTGCCGCTGACCGGCGACATCGTCTACGGCGCCGGGGTCAACGCCAACGGCATCGTGACCACGCCGGACGGGCGCGGGCTGCTGATCGTGCAGTCCGGCACCGGCCTGCTCTTCCGGGTCGACCCGGCCACCGGGGTGACCCGGACCGTCGACCTCGGCGGGGAGTTGCTGACCAACGGCGACGGCCTGCTCCGCGAGGGACGCACCCTCTACGTGGTGCAGAACCGCCTGAACACCGTCGCCGTGTTCGAACTCGACCGCGCCGGCACCAGCGCCCGCCTGGTGGAGAAGGTGACCTCGCCGGCCTTCGACGTACCGACCACGGTGGCCGCGTACGCCAACCGCCTCTACCTGCCCAACGCCCGGTTCACCACCCCGCCGACCGCCACCACCCCGTACACCACCACGTCCATTCCCCGCCCCTGACGGCGAGCGGCCCCTTCCCGTCCTGATGAATGGGAAGGGGCCGTTCCGGGGCACCGTCGGACTTGTGACTAGCCTTCGGGGATGCCCGAGGTTGGTAGCCGCAGGCGGAACCAGCCCGCACCGCCACACGTGATCTTCGAAGCGCTCACCGAGCCGTACCGCGACCCGGCCCGCCCGTGGCTCCTGCTCCTCGACGACGAGCGGCGACCCCGGACCGTACGCGCCGAACGCCCGCATCTCGTCGTCTGGTCGTCACTGTGGACGAAGCGCCCCGACGCGCTGGTCCGGTTCGACCTGCCCGCCGACCGGGGCGGCTACGGCACGGACCTGCGCTGGACGCTGCTCGTCGACGAGCCACCGCCCGAGGCGGCCCTCCTCGGCCACCTGCGCAAGCGACTGAACCTGCTCATCAACGCGAACCTGCGTTACACCTTCGGCCAGTAACCGAGGGGGTCACGGGCGGGGCGGAGTGTCGATGGTGGTCAGGCGCTGGGTGGCGCGGGAGAGGGCCACGTAGAGGGTGCGTACGCCGGACTCGGAGTCGGTACGGATCTCGGTGGGGTTGATCAGGGCGACCCCGTCGTACTCCATGCCCTTGGCCTGGAGGCTGGTGACCACCTGCAGGCGCGGTTCGGCCAGGTGTTGCAGCCAGCCGGCGACCTCGTCCCGGCGCGGCACCGGCGTGATCACCCCGACCGTCCCCTGGACCTCGGCGAGCAGGTCCGTCACCTCCCGGACGGTCGTTGCGGCCAACTCCTCCGGCGCCACGACCAACTCGATCGGCTCGACCCCGGTGGAACGCACCGCCGTCGGCAGCGGAAGGTCGGGGGCGACCTCCCGGATCACCGCGGCGGCCACCTCGAAGATCTCCGCCGGGTTGCGGTAGTTGGTGGAGAGGGTGAAGTCGTGCCGGGGGCGGCGGCCGAGCGCCTTGTCCCGGGACTGGGACAGCTCACGGGCATCCCCGGTCCAGGCGGTCTGGGCCGGGTCGCCGACCACGGTCCAGGAGGCGAGCCGACCGCGCCGGCCGAGCATCCGCCACTGCATCGGGGACACGTCCTGGGACTCGTCCACCACCACGTGGGCGTACTCCTGGTAGTCCTCCGGGCGTTCGATCCGGGCCCGCTCGGCGCGCTGCCGGTCGGCGTACGTGCTCAGCTCGCGTACCCCACCGCCGAGCAGGTACGGGTCCCGCCGGCGCTTCGCCGCCCGCAGCGGCTTGCCGAGCAACTCGTCCAACTCGTCCAGGATGGCCACGTCGGCGATGGTCGGCCCGTCGGCGTCCAGGGTTCGCCACGAGGCGCTCAGTGCCCGGATCTCCCGGTTGGACAGGATCCCCGACGCGTACGCCTGGAGCCGCTCCGGCCGGGTCATCCAGCCCATGACGTGCCACGGGTGCAGTTGCGGCCACCAGGCCCGGATGAAGTCCCGGAAATCGCCGCGTTCGGCCAGCTCACCCTCGAACTCGCGGCGCTCCGGCAGCCGCCCGGCCCGCATCCGTTGCGCCTGGGTCCAGAGCGCGTTGAACAGCCCGTCGATGCCGGCCCGGCGTACCTCGTTGCGCCGGGCGCCACGGGGCAGTGCCCGGACCCGGATCGCGTCCAGTTCGCCGGCACCGAGCCGGAGCAGTTCACCCCGGTAGAGCAGGCGCAGCTCGTTGGGGCCGCCGGGGACGGTGTCGTGGGCGGCCCGCTCCAGCACCCGGCGCATCCGCAGCGAACCCTTGATCGCCGCGACCGCGGTCGGGTCCGTACGGGTGGCGACCACGCCGGGGAACAGTGACCCGAGCGAGTGCAGGGTGGCGGTCTCCTCACCGAGCGAGGGCAGTACGGAGGCGATGTACTCGACGAAGACCCCGGACGGACCCACCACCAGTACGCCGCCCCCGGCGAACCGGTTCCGGTCGGAGTAGAGCAGGTAGGCGGCCCGGTGCAGGGCGACTGCGGTCTTGCCGGTCCCCGGTCCGCCGGAGACGATCGTGACCCCGCCGGCGGGGGAGCGGATCGCCTCGTCCTGCTCGCGCTGGATGGTGGCGACGATGTCGCGCATGCCCCGGCCGGTCGCCTTGGCCAGCGAGGCGAGCAGTGCCCCGTCACCGACCACCCGCATGTCGGGTGGTGCGGCCCCCGGGTCGAGCAGGTCGTCCTCGATCCGGGTGACCTTCTCGTTGGCGGACTGGATCATGCGTCGCCGGACCACGCCGCGCGGGTCGGCGGGGGTCGCCTGGTAGAAGGCGGCGGCAGCGGGTGCCCGCCAGTCGATCACCAGTGGCTCGGCCCGCTCACCGCGTACGCCGAGCCGACCGACGTGCAGCACCTGCCGGTCGCGCAGGTCCAGCCGGCCGAAGACCAGCCCCTCGTGTTCGGCGTCGAGGGACTGACGGCGCCGGGCGGCGTGGAAGACCATCGCGTCCCGTTCGACGAGCGCGCCGAAGTTGCCCACCCGGGCGAGCTGGTAACCCTCCTGCTCAGCCTGGACGGCGGTCTGGCGCAGCTGGGCCAGCCGGGCGTAGACCAGGTCGAGATGCCGCTGCTCGGCGGCCATCTCCTGTTGCAGGGTGGTGAGGTCGGTCAACGTGCAGACTCCCGGTTGGTCGGTCGCGGACCGCGACGCCGAGCCCGGTCGGATCGGCCGGGCGCAGGCGCGGACGCGCAGGATTGCCAGGATGCGAGGGTACGGGGTATCCGTCCGGTCGTTCCGCGCCGATCGCCCGATCGTGCCCCGACGGCTCGTCCGGACGCCCCGTCCGCGCCCCGGACGAGGCTCCGCACCGGGCCCGGTGCAGGGCCCGCTCCAACGCAACGGAAGGGGTCCCCGGAATCTTCCCGCCGGGTCGATCAGTGTGGGTGGGGCCGTCGTTGGGCGGGGATCGGCGCGAGCGCGCGGCGGACCACCTCGAGCAGGGCGGCGTTCACCTCGTCCGGGCGTTCCAGCATGAGCATGTGCCCGGCGCCCGGACAGACCGTCAGCTCGGTGTCCGGGAGGGTCTCGACGATCGACTCGGTGCACCGGGGCGGGGTGAGCCGGTCCCGGTCGCCGACCAGGGCCGCCACCGGCAGGTCACCGAGGGTGGCGAGGGTGTCCAGGCGGTGCTGCCGGCCGATCGAGGACCGTAGCCCGCCGATCGCGACCAGCGCCGCGCGTGACACTGCCGAGGTGGTCAGCCGGATGTCCTCCGACGCGCAGTCGTCCCCGAACAGCAGCCAGCGCAGGCTGGGCCGCAGTGCCTGCAACAGCGGTTCCGGCGTACGCAGCCCCCCGCAGCGGGCCAGTACGCCGGCACCGGTGGTCTCGGCGAGCCGGATCAGCCAGGCGACCCGTGTGGGCAGGCCGTAACAGGTGTGGGTGTGGCCTTCGGCGGTGGTGGCGACGAAGACCAGTCCGGCGATCCTGGTGGCGAAGTCGTCCGGGTGGCGGTGGGCGTACTCCATGATCGTCATTCCGCCGAGTGAGTGTCCGACCAGCACCACGGGACCGGTCGGTGCCAGCCGGTCGAGCAGTTCGGCGAGATCGTCGCCGAGCCGGGCCAGGGTGGCCGTACCGAGGTTGCTCACGCCGGACCGACCGTGTCCGCGGGCGTCGTAGCTGATGATCCGGACCGCGTCGCCCAGGTTCTCCACCAGGGCGGACACCTGCCGGTGCCAGGTCCGGTGGTCCAGGGTCCAGCCGTGCAGCAGCACCACGGTGATCGGTGCGGTGGCCGGTCCGACCTGCTCGACCTCCAGCCGGATCCCGTCGGACAGCTCGACCCCGGCGGTATCGGGTCCGGCGGTACCGGGTCCGGCGGCGGCGAGCGCGTCGGGAGCGTCGAGCGGGGGCTCGGGAGTGTCGAGCGCGTCGGGGGCGCCGGTCGGCTCGGGCGCGGCCAGGGTGGCCGTCGCGGGGGCGGAACCGACCGGCTCGACCGGGATGCGCTGGGTCGGGGGGTGGTCAGACATGGCTACCTCCGGGTCGTCCGAGGGTTGCCGTACCCGCGGGTAACAAGCGTACCCGCGATCTTGGTCGCGGCGTTCCGGTTGTTACCCGACGGTCATCCTGGGCAATCGCACCCTGACGAGGTGTCGGGAGCGGATGCGTCAGACTGCGCGAAAAGCGACAAACGCCCCGGTCCGACACGAAGCCGGACCGAGGCGTTCGCTCGGTTCAGTGCGATCAGGCGGTGAAGACGCCAGCCTCGACGAGCCGCTTGTCGGCGGTGTCCCAGCCCTCGCCCGGGAAGGCCGCAGCCAGGCCGGCGATCTCAGCGCGGATCTTGACAGCGTGGCCGGCACCGGCGAGCTGACGAAGCTCCTCGATGAAGGCGTCCGAGTCGGTGCGCACGTGCACGGTCTTGCCGTTGGTCAGGTTCCGCACGTAGGCGTGCTTGCCGCCGTTGAGCGGGATCAGGTACTTGAACTCGCCGAGCACGCTCAGGGCGCCACCCTGACCGGCCTGGCCGGCGCGGACTGACGCGCGCGCGGTCTTTGAGGTGTTGTTCGCCACGAAAGTGCTCCTTGCCAGACATAACGGGAGGACGGAATGCGCGGCGGCAACACGCCGGACGCGCCTTGGTGGCCGGGGGGCCGCCGAACTGCTGTTGGCGGCCTGGGCCACCGGATCCACGAACGCACGGCGACACAGGACGCCGAGTGAACTTTACACGACCACGAGAGCCGTACGGCGACCGCGGCCTGTCGTGAGGAATGAACACCCCCTAGCGGTACGGCTATTCCGGCATGCCAAAATTCCGATTCTCTGGCGCACCATCCGTCACACGAGTCATCATGTGTTCCAGCATCGCCTGGTGATCGAGGTCGTAGGGGAAGACGCACCTCGCTCTCCGGGAGGTCACCGTGCCAACGCGTGGCGTCGTATACGTCCACTCGACCCCGCTCGCCGTGTGTGCACACGTCGAGTGGGCGATCGCGCGCGTCCTTACCGTGCCGGTCAATCTGCACTGGACGGTTCAACCCGTCGATCCCGGCGCACGCCGGGCTGAGTGCAGTTGGTCCGGCCGGCCGGGGACGGGCGCGGAACTGGCTGCTGCCCTGCGGCAGTGGCCGATGATCCGTTTCGAGATCACCGAGGAGCCGAGCACCGGGGTCGACGGTGAGCGGTTCATGTACGTCCCCGGACGCGGGCTGTTCCGGGCCACCACCGGCGCCGCCGGTGACATCCAGCTCGGCGAGGACCGGCTGCGCGCCATCATGGCGTCGGCACGGGCTCCCGAGGCACTGGCGCACGCCCTGGACAAGGCACTCGGCACGGCGTGGGACGCCGAGCTGGAGCCGTACCGGTACGCCGGTGACGGGGCCCCGGTGACGCTGCTCACAAGGGTCGGCTGACCGTGCGGGGACGGCCCGGTCAAGTTGCCCTGATAAGGGGGAAACTGATGGGATAGCGGGATGCCGACCCTCCTCCGGCGTACCATCGCCGCGTTTGCCGTACTGGCCGCGCTGACCGCGACCGGCTGTGCCGGTCGATCCGACCAGGGCACCACGGCGGGCGCGAGCCCCAGCGTCCCGGCCAGCCCCACGGCCGGTCCGAGCCCCTCCGGCGGCCCGGATCCGGCAGCGCGGGCGGCCGAGCTGGTCGGCCGGCTGACCGACGAGGACCTGGTCGGCCAGGTGCTGATGCCGTACGCGTACGGCAGCTCGGCCACCAAGGTAACCCCCGGCTCGGCAACCGGGAACAAGGCGCTGGCCGGAGTCGAGACCCCGGCCGAGATGATCGCCAAGTACCGGCTGGGCGGGCTCATCCTGGTCGGGTTCTCCGCCGACGACCCCACCGGCAAGAACCAGGTCACCACGAACGTCGACAACGTCGCGCAGGTGCACGGGCTGACCGGCGGGTTGCAGGAGGCCGGCGCCAAGCTCGCCGCCGGCACCGCCCCGCTCCTGATCGGCACCGACCAGGAGTTCGGTGTGGTCACCCGGATCGGCACCGGCGTGACGGTGCTGCCCAGCGCGATGGCCTTCGGCGCGGCCCGCAACCCAGGCCTGACCGAGGCCGCCTGGTCGGCCGCCGGCACCGAACTCGCCGCACTCGGGATCAACGTCGACTTCGCCCCCGACGCCGACGTACTCGGCGCGCACAGCGCGGTGATCGGGTCCCGGTCCTTCGGCGACGACCCCAAGGTCACCGGGGAACAGGTCGCCGCCGCCGTCCGGGGCCTGCAGGGCGCGGGAGTCGCCGCGACCCTCAAGCACTTCCCCGGCCACGGCCACACCGCCGCTGACTCGCACGACGACCTGCCGCAGCTCACCCAGGACCGGGCCGCGCTCGACAAGGGCGACCTGCCGCCGTTCACCACCGGCATCGCCGCCGGCGCCGGGCTGGTCATGTCCGGGCACCTGGACGTACGGGCGATCGACCCGGGGGTGCCGGCCACCTTCTCGCACAAGGTGCTCACCGACCTGCTCCGGGGGCAGCTCGGCTTCAAGGGCGTGGTGGTCACCGACGGGATGAACATGGCACCGGCGATGCGCTACCCGCCGGGCGAGGCCGCGGTCCGGGCGATCAACGCCGGCAACGACCTGCTGCTGATGCCGCCGAACCTGACCCAGGCCTACGACGGGCTGCTGGCCGGCGTACGCGACGGGACGCTGCCCCGTACCCGGCTGGTCGAGGCGGTGACCCGGGTGCTGACGCTGAAGTTCACGCTCGCCGGGCGACCGGCCCCGGCGATGGCGACCCTGGACACGGCGGCGCACCGGGACGCCGCCCGGAAGGTGGCGAACGCGTCCGTGACCGCGCTGCGCGGCACCTGCGCCGAGGCGGCCGTGCACGGGCCGATCACGGTCACCGCCGCCAACGGGCGGGAGAAGACCGCCGCCACGCTCACCGACGCGCTCCGGGCCGCCGGTGCCACCGTGGTCGCCCAGGGCGGCACGGTCGTGCACCTGGTCGGGTACGGCGACGCCGCCTCCGACCTGAACACCGCCGCCGGGGTCACCGTCGCGATGGACACCCCGTACGTGCTCGACGCGGCCAAGTCGCCGGTCCTGCTGGCGACGTACTCGTCCACGGCGGTGTCGATGGCGGCACTGGCCGACGTGCTCGCCGGAAAGGCCCGACCGACCGGTCAGTCACCGGTGCCGGTGACCGGCCTGCCGCGCAGTTCCTGCACCGCCTGAGGAGTTCCGCCGGCCGTCGCCGGGGACCGCTCGGGCGGCCTCGGCGACGTTGGTCGTCGGCCCGCCGGGATGCCGCTGCTGGTAGCGTTCGGAAGTCCGCCGGGTCGACCGGAACGGGGGGTGCGCGGGCCGTGACGCAACCGGGACCGGCGCTGTCCGTGGTCGTGCCGATGTTCAACGAGGAGACCGTGCTCCCGCTGCTGGTCGAGCGGCTCCGCGCGGTCCTCGACGGGCTCGGCGAACCGTACGAGGTGGTCGCCGTCGACGACGGAAGCACCGACGGCACCGCCGCCGCGCTGGCCGGACTGCGGGCCCACTGGCCACAGCTACGGGTGCTGCGGCTGCGCCGCAACAGCGGGCACCAGGCGGCGCTCGTCGCCGGGGTGCTCCGGGCCGTCGGCGGGCACGTGGTCAGCCTCGACGCCGACCTCCAGGACCCGCCGGAGACCATCGCCGAAATGCTGCGGGTCGCCCGCGCCGGCCAGCTCGACATCGTGTACGGCGTGCGCGCCGACCGGCGTACCGACACGGTTTTCAAGCGGTGGACCGCCGGGCTGTACTACCGGCTGATGCGACGGCTCGTCGGCAAGCAGGTGCCCGCCCAGGCCGGTGACTTCCGGCTGCTCAGCCGGGCCGCGGTGGAGGCACTGCGGGAGTTGCCCGAGCGGACCCCGGTGCTCCGGCTGGTCGTACCCTGGCTCGGGTTTCCCAGCGGTGAGGTCACCTACCTGCGTGACGAGCGGGCGGCCGGGCGGACCAAGTACCCGGTGTCCCGGATGGTCGGCCTCGCCGCAGACAGCGTGACCAGCTTCTCCGCCGCCCCGCTGCGCTTCGCCACCTGGCTCGGCCTGGCCGGCGTCGCGGTCTGCTCGCTGCTGGTGGTGGTCGCCGTGGTCGCGTACTTCTTCGGCGCGACGGTCAGCGGATGGCCGTCCCTGTACGTGGCGGTGCTCTTCCTCGGCGCCGTCCAGTTGCTCTGCCTCGGCCTACTGGGGGAGTACGTGGCCCGGATCTACACGGCGGTGCAGGGGCGGCCGGCGTACTTCGTCGCCAGCGACAGCGCCGACGGCCCGCCGGCCGGCCCGGCCACCGCTCCCACCAGCGGCGAACCCGCCGGTACGGCCGGTGACGGCGGCGTGGCAGCCCTCGCCGACACGCTCCGTTGACCGCCGTCGCCGCCGGGGCGTCGACCCTGGACACCCCGACCCGCCGGTCCACCCGCGCCCTCGACCAGTTCCGCCGGTACGCACCCGCCGTCGCGGTGTTCGTCGTCCTCGCGGCGATCCTGCTCGACGCCGGCACCCCGGCCGTCGACATCGCCCGCTACACCGGATACGCCCTGCTCGGCGTGGTCCTCCCCGGCACCCTGGTCTACCGGGCGCTGCGCGCCCGACCACACACCCTGGTCGAGGACCTGGCCGTCGGCGCCGCCGTCGGGCTGATCCTGGAACTGGCCGCCTGGGCCATCCTCACCGGACTCGGGCTCGAACACTGGCTCCGGTACTGGCCGGTCGCCGTGGTGCTGCCGTTCCTCGCCGTACCCCGACTGCGCCGGCACTGGCGGGTACGCGGGTACACCCCGGTCCCGACCGGGTGGGCCTGGTCGGTGGCGGCCGTGGTGGTCGGCTTCACCGCGTACCTCGCCGAGTCGTTCCTCTACCGCAACCCGATCCTCCCCGTCGGGGAAGGCCAGGCCCAGTACATCGACCTGCCGTTCCAGCTCTCCATCGCGGGCGCCGCCACCCACCAGATGCCGCCGGACGTGCCGCAGGTGGCCGGCGAGCCACTGCACTACCACTGGTTCGGGTTCGCCCACATGGCGGCGGCGAGCCTGGTCAGCGGGGTCGACCTGCCGACGGTGTTCTTCCGGCTGGCCGTACCGGCGCTCTGCCTGCTCGCGGTGGTGCTGGTCGCCGTCGTCGGCTGGCGGATCACCGGGCGCCCGTACGCGGGTGCGGTGGCGGCAGCGCTCATGTTCACCATCGGCGAGTTCGGCTACGAGAACGGGATCCGCCAGCTCTTCGGCACCCAGGCGACGTTCATCGTCTGGGGCAGCCCGTCGATGACGTACAGCTGGGTGTTGCTGTTGCCCCTGATCGCGGTCCTGGCCGACCGGATCGGCCCGGCCCGCGGCGTGGCGGTCCCGCCGCTGGGGCGGGGCGCCTGGGTGCTCGCCGCACTGTTCCTGGTCGCCTCGACCGGGGCGAAGGCCAGCTCGGTGCCGGTGGTCGTCGCCGCCCTCGCCCTGACCGCCCTGGTCACCCTCGTGGTACGCCGACGCCTGGCCTGGCCGGTCCTCGTCGCCGGGGCGCTGGCCCTGGCCGCCCAGGGGTTCGCCACCGCGATCCTGTTCGCGTTCGAGAGCCACGGGGTGACCGTCGACCCGTTCTCCGGCCTGCGCCCCTACGTCGGTACGGTCGACCGCCCGGCCGGCACCACCGCCCTGCTCTGGGTCGTCGTCCTGCTCGCCTTCCTGGTCAACCTCCAGTTGCGGCTGGCCGGCATCGTCGCGCTGATCCGGTACCGCCGGTTCCGGCTCGAACCGGTGCAGGTGTTCCTGCTCGGCGGCGCGCTCGCCGGCCCGGCGATCTACCTGCTCGTCGGGCACCCCGGCAGCAGCAACCAGTACTTCATCCGGGCCGGTTTCGCGTTCGGGGTGATCGCCTCCGCCTGGGGGTACGCCGAACTGCTCGAACGGGCCCGGCTCTCGACCCGCAGCCGGATCCTGCTCGGGGTCGGCGCGGTCGGGTTCGCGCTCGTCCTGACCCTGATCCAGCTCGACCACCCGGCCGAGGTGTACGCCGCGCCGACCTGGGACGTGCTCCGGCCCCTGTTCTGGTGGGCGGCGGCGCTGGGTGGGATCGCCGTACTCGGGGCGCTGCTCTGGCCGGTACTGGCCGGACAGTGGCCCCGACTCCGGGGGCGGGGGGCGGCGATCCTGCTCACCGGCGTACTCGTCGCCGGGGCACCGGGACTGGTGCTGGACGCGGCAGCGGGGCGGCAGTACCCCAACGGCGGCGCGTACGCAGTGGTGCCGATGCCGCAGTCGCGCGTCGACGCCGCCCGCTGGGTGTACGAGCACAGCGACCCGGACGACATCGTCGCCACCAACGTGCACTGCCGGGCCATGGTCAACGGCTACTGCGACGCGCGCTCGTTCTGGCTGAGCGCGTACACCGAGCGCGCGGTCCTGGTCGAGGGGTGGTCGTTCGCGCCCCGGATGGTCGGGCTGCCCGGCGGTCCGTACGCCCCGTTCTGGGACCAGGAACGGTTGCAGGCCAACGACGAGGCGTTCACCGCCCCCACCCCGGAGGGCCTGGCCACCCTCCGCGACCGGTACGGCGTCCGCTGGCTGGTGGCGGACCGCAGCGTCGAGCAGGAGTCTCCCGACCTGTCCACCCTGGCCACCATCCGCTTCGACAACGGCAACCTAGCCGTCTACGAACTCCGCTAACCCGCGCCCGCGCCCCCGCCGCCCCGCCCGCCCCCGCCCGCCCGTCGGGCGTCCCGGGGGCGCCTCTTTCACTGAAAGAGTGGTTATTCCACGCCGGATTACCACTCTTTCTCTGTATTAGTGGTGATCTTGGGGGTGGGGGTGCGTGGGGCGCGCGGGGGGTTATGGGCGGTGGGCGCGGAGCATGAGGGAGACGCCGGGTAGGGACTTGACCGGCAGGTAGCGCTCGGCGGTGATCACCGCCCGGAGGCCGAGGTTGACCACACCGGGCAGCTCGTCGAGATCGCTGCCGGTGGACTTGCGCCGGCGCCAGGCGGCCACCGGGCGGAGCATCACGTTCCAGCTCCACAGCTCGTCGACGACCAGACCGGCCTGCTCCAGCACCGAGACCAGCGAGGTCCGGTCGTAACGGCGTACGTGACCGACCGCGACGTCGTGCGCCGACCAGAGCCGCATGTCGCACGGTACGGCGATCAGCGCCGTCCCGCCCGGCCGGAGCGTACGCCGGATCTCCGCCGCGGCGACCTGGTCCTCGTCGATGTGCTCGAGGATGTCGAACGCGACCACCAGCCCGAGGCTGGCCGACGGCAGTGGCAGTTGCCGGGCGTCGGCGCGCAGCACGTGCAGCCCGCGTTCGGCGGCCACCTGCGCGCCCTCGGGGCTGTACTCCAACGCCACCGGCCGCCACCCGTGCGCCCGCAGCACCCGGGTGTTGCCACCACCGGCCGCACCGATGTCCAACGCCCGGTCAGAGGTGCTCGTAGCGGCGGCTGCGGTCGGGCCCCGGCCGGCGGCGGCGAGCCGGCGCAGCGATCGGGCCAGCAGGGCCCGCCGCTCCCGGTACCACCAGTGGGTGTCCTCCAGGGCGGCCAGCTTGCGGATCTCGGTCGCTTCCACGGGGGTTCACCCTAATCGGACACCATCTCCCGCAGCGTTGCGCCCCCAGCGCTCCTGAACCGGTGTTTCCGTGATCCGGGAGAGTTCGGCCGGCGACAGCGAGCCGAACCCTACGGGATCACCGTCCTGTCAGAGGGGGATGTTGCCGTGGGCGCCGCGGGCGGCCGGGGCGGCGGCGAGCGCCTCGGCGATCCGGCGACGGGTCTCGGTCGGCTGGATCACGTCGTCGACCACGCCGATCTCCAGCGCCCGGTTCACCCCACCGGCGGTCCTGATCTGTTCCTCGATCAGTTGCGCCCGCAGGGCGTCACGCTCGGCGGGAGGGGTGGCGGCCAGCCGCTTGCGGTGCAGGATGTTCACCGCCGCCGCCGCGCCCATCACGGCGACCTCGGCGTTCGGCCAGGCGAAGACCGCCGTGGCACCCAGGGCACGGGAGTTCATCGCGATGTACGCGCCGCCGTACGCCTTGCGGGTCACCAGGGTCACCCGGGGCACCACCGCCTCGGCGAAGGCGTGCAGGAGCTTGGCGCCGCGACGTACCACGCCGTCCCACTCCTGACCGAGGCCGGGCAGGTAACCGGGTACGTCGACCAGCACGATCAGCGGTACGCCGAGCGCGTCGCACATGCGCACGAACCGGGCCGCCTTTTCCGCGCTGGACGCGTCCAGGCAGCCGCCGAGCCGCAGCGGGTTGTTCGCGATCACGCCGACCGTACGACCGGCGAAGCGACCGAGGACGGTCACCACGTTCGGTGCCCACTTGGCGTGCAACTCCACCCCGGCGGCGTCCAGCAGCGCCTTCACCACCGGCTTCACGTCGTACGCCCGGTTCATCTCCGCCGGCATCAGCGCGGCGAGGTCGTGCCCCTCCGGGGCGGTGGCCGGGACGTCGGCCGGGCTCAGCCGCCCCTGGCGACCCAGGAGGGCGGCCAGCTTCCGGGCCTCGGCCAGGGCCGACTCGTCGTCCTTGGTGGTCACGTGCACCACGCCGGAGCGGCGGCCGTGCGGCTCGGGGCCACCGAGGCGTTCCATGTCGACCTGCTCGCCGGTGACGCTGCGGACCACCTCCGGCCCGGTCACGAAGATCCGACCGGCACCGCTCATCACCACGATGTCGGTCAGCGCCGGCCCGTACGCGGCACCGCCGGCCGCCGGGCCGAGTACCACCGAGATCTGCGGCACCCGCCCGGAGGCGCGCACCATGGCGGCGAAGATCTGACCGACCGCGTCGAGTGCGACCACACCCTCGGCCAGCCGGGCGCCACCGGAGTGCCAGAGGCCGAGCACCGGCACCCGCTCGCGGACGGCGGTGTCGATCGCGTCGACGACGTGCTGGCACCCGACGGTGCCCATCGCACCACCCATCCGGGTGGCGTCGGTGGCGTACGCGACGGCGGGGGCGCCGTCGATCTCGCCCCGGGCCCAGAGCACGCCCGAGTCGTCGCGGGGCACCACCAGGCGCAGCGAGCCGGCGTCGAACAGGGCCCGGAGCCGGAACTCGGGGTCGCGGTGGTCGACGACGGAAGAATCAGCGCTGACGGAAGTGGTGCTCACGTACGCCTCCGATCACACCCCGGTCGGGTACGCGGGCGTACCCGACCGGAGCAGGCAGTTGGTCTCAGGCCCGGGTGAAGATGAGAGCCACGTTGTGCCCGCCGAAGCCGAACGAGTTGTTCAACGCCGCGGGGATGTCCAGGGCACGGGGCTTGTGGGCGACCACGTCGAGCAGGCCGTCCTCCGGGTCCTCGAGGTTGATCGTCGGCGGGACGATCGAGTCCCGGATGGACAGGATGGTGGCGATCGACTCGACCGCGCCGGCCGCGCCGAGCAGGTGCCCGATCAGCGACTTCGTGGCGGTCAGCACCGGGTGTTCGCCGAGGGCGGCCCGCAGTCCGGCCACCTCGAGCATGTCCCCGACCGGGGTGGAGGTCGCGTGCGCGTTGACGTGCACGATGTCCGACCGGTCGAGGCCGGCGTCGGCCAGCGCGAACCGGATGGCCCGCTTGAAGCCGGCGCCCTCCGGGTGCGGCTGGACGATGTCGTACCCGTCCGAGGTGATTCCGGCACCGGCGAGCCGGGCGTAGACCCGCGCGCCGCGGGCGGCGGCGTGGTCGGCCCGTTCGAGCACCAGCACACCGGCGCCCTCACCGAGGACGAACCCGTCCCGGCCCTTGTCCCAGGGGCGGGACGCGGTCTCCGGGTCGTCGTTGCGGATCGACATGGCCCGTGCCGAGGCGAAACCGGCGATCGGCAGCGGGTGGATGACCGCCTCGGTGCCACCGGCCATGACCACGTCGGCGCGACCCGACCTGATCATGTCGAGCCCGAGGGCGATCGCCTCCGCACCGGTCGCGCAGGCGCTCGCCACCGAGTGCACACCGGCCTGGGCGCCGAGTTCGAGCCCGACCCAGGCGGCCGGTCCGTTCGGCATGAGCATCGGGACGGTGTGCGGGGAGACCCGCCGCGCGCCCTTCGCTTCCAGGATGTCGTCCTGGGCGAGCAGGGTCTGCGCGCCACCGATGCCGGTGCCGACGCTGACCCCGAGCCGCTCCGGGTCGAGGCCGGAGTCGGCCAGCCCGGAGTCGGCCCAGGCCTGGTGGGCGGCGATCAGGGCGATCGCCTCGGACCGGTCGAGCCGGCGCAGTTTGACCCGGTCCAGGACCTCGGACGGGTCGACGGCCAACTCGGCGGCGATCCGTACCGGCAGTTGCTCGGCCCACTCCTGGGTGAGCGGTCCCACCCCGGAGCGGCCGGCGAGCATGGCGTCCCAGGTCGACGCGACGTCCCCGCCGAGCGGGGTCGTCGCGCCGAGCCCGGTGACGACGACGTCGGGGCGAGTCATGATCAGGACTGCGCCTCAATGTAGGCGACCGCGTCGCCCACGGTCTTCAGGTTCTGTACCTCGTTGTCGGGGATCTTCACGCCGAACTTCTCCTCGGCCGCGACGACGACCTCGACCATGGAGAGCGAGTCGACGTCAAGGTCGTCGGTGAACGACTTCTCCTCGGCGACGTCGTCCGGGTTCACGCCGGCAACCTCTTCGAGGATCTCGGCGAGGCCGGCGGTGATCTCGTCACGGGTCGTCATGGTGCTGGTTTCCTCTCGATAAGTGGATCTGCGCTGGCGGACGATACCGCCTGCACCGGACCGTACGTGCCGGCCGGTGGGGTCTGACAACGGGTCTGCCCGCAGTGGCGTACCGGGCAGGGGCGGCTCAGGGGCAGCGGACGACCTGTCCGGCGTAGGTGAGACCGCCGCCGAAGCCGAAGAGCAGGACCGGGGCGCCCTTCGGGATGGCGCGCTGCTCGACCAGCTTCGACAGGGCCAGCGGTACGCTCGCCGCCGAGGTGTTGCCGGACTCGACGATGTCGCGGGCGATCACCGCGTTGGGCATGCCCAGCCGCTTGGCGATCCCCTCGATGATCCGCAGGTTGGCCTGGTGCGGGACGAACGCGGCGATGTCCTCCGGCGCCACCCCGGCCCGCTCGCAGGCCTGCAGGGCGAGCGGAGCGAGCGCGGTGGTCGCCCAGCGGAAGACCGTCTGGCCCTCCTGCTGGATGTACGGGCGCCAGCCCTCGATCCGTACGGCGTCGCTCTTCTCCGGCACCGAGCCCCAGACGACCGGGCCGATACCGGGGGTGTCGCCGTCGTCGTCCGCGCTGACCACCGCGGCACCGGCACCGTCACCGAAGATGATGCAGGTGGAGCGGTCGGTCCAGTCGGTGAAGTCCGAGAGCTTCTCGGCGCCGATGACCAGGGCGTTACGGGCCGCTCCGGCGCGCAGCGCATGGTCGACGGTGCCGAGGGCGTAGGAGAAGCCCGAGCAGGCGGTGTTCAGGTCGAACGCGCCGGGGGCGTTGATGCCGAGCTTGGCGGCGACCCGGCAGGCGACGTTCGGGCTGCGGTCGACCGAGGAGCAGGTGGCGACGACGACCAGGTCGATGTCGGCGGCGGTGAGCCCGGAGTTGGCCAGTGCGGTGTCGGCCGCCGCGGTGGCCATGTCGCTGACGGTCTCGCTGTCGGCGATCCGGCGGGTGACGATGCCGACCCGGTCCCGGATCCACTCGTCGTTGGTGTCGACGATCTTGGCCAGGTCGTCGTTGGTGAGGACCCTGGATGGCTGGTAGTGCCCCATGGCGACGATACGGCTCATGAGAGGTGTCCTCCGATGCGGGCGAGGGGTTGGCCCGGAGCGACCGGGTCGTCGGGTGAGGCGAGCCATTCGGTGAGCACGCCGGAGCAGTGTGCGGCCACGTCGGCCGGGCCCTGCCGGGTGGTCACGTGGCCGATGGACTGGCCGGACTTGATCGTGTCGCCCTCGTTGAGGTCGACGGCGGGTACGAACGTACCCGCGCTCGGCGCGACCACCACCCGGAACTGCATGGTGGGTTCGTGGCTGGGTGCCATTCCGTGCCGGGCGATCAGGTCGCGGGCGGCGGGCAGGTCGTCGGGGGTGTTGAGGGTCACGATCTCCGGAACCCCGGTGGCCTTGAGTTCGCGCTTGACCAGACCGGCGAGGGTGCCGGCCGGCGGAAGCTCGATCACACCGGTGACACCGAGGTCGGCCAGGGTGGCCATGCACAGGTCCCAACGCACCGGCGCGGTCACCTGCCGGACCAGCCGCTGGAGCATCTCCCGGCCGTGGTTGACCGCGGCACCGTCGAGGTTGGACAGGAGCAGCCGGGCCGGGTCGCTCGGCACGATGCCGGCGGCGACGCTGGCGAGGGCCTGCTCGGCCGGGGCCATGTACGGGGTGTGGAAGGCGCCGGCGACCTGGAGCAGTCGTACCCGGGCGCCGGTGGGCGGCTCGGCGGCGAACTTCTCCAGCCGGTCGACCGCACCGGCGGCGACGATCTGGCCGGCGCCGTTGTAGTTGGCCGGGTAGAGCCCGTGGGCCTCGATCGCGGCGGTGACCGTGTCGGCGTCGCCACCGAGTACGGCGGCCATGCCGGTCGGTTCGAGCGCGCACGCGGCGGCCATCTCCCGGCCGCGTACGCCGGCCAGGGTGATGGCGGCCTCGGGGGACAGTACGCCGGCCAGGGTGGCCGCCCCCAGCTCGCCGACGCTGTGGCCGGCGGTGAGGCCGACGTCGTACATCGGGAGGTGTTCGGCGGCGAGCAGCGCGGCGGCGATCAGCAGCGGCTGGGTGCGCGCGGTGTCCTTGATCTCGTCGGCGTCGGCGGTGGTGCCGAGGTGGACGAGGTCCACTCCGGCGAGCGCGGACCACCAGCGCAGTCGCGCCTCCGTGCCGGTCAGGTCGAGCCAGGGAGTGAGGAAGCCGGGCTTCTGTGAGCCCTGGCCAGGCGAGAGTACGGCGAGCACGGTTATGACTCTGCTGGATACTGGTCGGTCACGTGGTTGCCGCAAGTCACCAAACCACACTACGACCTTTGTGGGGTTCCTACAAAGATCGGCGGGAGTGATGCGGGTTATGAACCCTTTGTGGTGAACGCCCGTTCATGTCCCGGTGACGGGGGACCCGGTGCGGCCGGGTCCAGCCGGCCGATCGTCAACGCCATCCGCAACGCGAACGCGTCCCTCGGAGTCAGCGGCGAGAACCCGGTCACGTCCGCGACCCGGCGCAGACGGTAACGCACCGTGTTCGGATGGACGAACAGCGCACGGGCCGCGCTCTCCAGCACCCCACCGGCGGCGAAGAAGGCGTCCATCGTCTCCAGCAGCTCCCCGCCGGCCCGGACCAGCGGGGCGTACACGTCCTGCCGGAGCCCGCGCCGGGCCTCGGAGTCGCCCGCGAGGGCCCGTTCCGGCAGCAGGTCCACCGCGGCCACCGGGCGCGGGGCGGCCGGCCACGCCGGTGCCGCCCGGTACCCGGACAGGGCTGCTCGGGCCGAGTCGGTCGCCTGGTCCAGGCTCGGCACCGCCGGGCCGACCACCACCGGACCCTCGCCGAACCCGCCGAGCAGCCGCGCGGTCGCGGTCAGCGGGTCCACCGCCCCGCCGAGGACCAGCACCAGCCGGTCCCCGTGCACCCCACCGATCGTCTCCACCCCGATCCGCCGGGCGGCCCGGTAGACCGTGTGCAGCACCGCCGCCACCTCACCACCGGGGGAGCGGCCCACCGCGACCGCCACCGGCGGGGCGTCCGCCCAGCCCAACGCCGCTGCCCGGCTGGCCAGCACGTCGGAGGAGTCGCCGCGCAGCAGCGCGTCCACCAGCAGGGCCTGCAACCGGGCGTCCCAGGAGCCACGCGACTCGGCGGCGCGGGCGTACACCCGGGCGGCGGCGAACGCGATCTCGCGGGAGAACTTCAGCACCACCTCGCGGAGCAGTTGCTCCTCGCCGGGCGCGGCCAACTCCGGGACCTGCTCCTCAACCACGTCGATGGTCACCTTGATCAGGGCGACGGTCTGTTGCAGGCTGATCGACCTCGCCAGCGCCCGGGGCGCCGAGGCGAACACCTCGTCGGAGACCTCCTGCGGGCTCTCGCTGGCCCCACCGCCCTGCCGCAGCCACTCGACCAGGGAACTGACGCCGGCCTGGGCGACCAGCATCACCCAGGCCCGCTGCTCCGCCGGCAACCCCCGGAACCAGGGCAGGCTCTCGTCCATCCGGGCCATGCTGGCGGTGGCCAGGGAGCCCGCCGCCCGCTCGATCCGGCGCAGGGTGGCGGCCAACTCGCCGCCATCCGCCTCCGTCACCACCCCGCCACCCTGCCACGTTCCCACCGGGGCGTGCGGAAGGGCCCATCGCTTTCTCCGAACGAGGGCCCCGCCGAACACTCGGGACGACCCCGGCCGGTCGTGCCATCATGCTGGGATGATCGCCCGCCCACCGGTTGCCCTGCCGTTGCTCGCGCTGGCCGCCTTCCTGGCCCTGTTCGCGATGGTGGTCGGTGGCTGGGCGCCGCTGGAAAGCTTCGACGCCGCGATCAGCGACGCCTTCCGGGGGTACGGCGACCAGCGCCCCGACCTGGTCTCGGTGCTGCGGATCGCCACCGACGTGGCCGCCACGGTGCCGTTCCTGGTCATCGGTGCGGTGGTCAGCGCCGGTCTGCTGGCCCGAGCCGAGCGCCGCCTCGCCGCGTGCTGTGCGGCCGTCACGGTGGTCGTACCGGTGCTGTGGAGCCTGATGCACTGGTGGGTGCACAGCCCCCGGCCGCTGAACGGTTTCGTGGTGGTGCACAGCAACGGCTTCCCCAGCGGGCACACCAGCAACGCGAGCGCGTTGGCGCTGGTGGCCGTACTCCTGCTCTGGCCCCGGTTCGCGCGGACCGGGCGGGTCGTCACGGTTGCGCTGGCGGCGGTGTTTGCGATCTTCATCGGACTGACCCGGCTGGCGTTGCTGGCGCACTGGCCGGCCGATGTGCTCGGTGGCTGGCTGCTCGCGCTCGCGGTGGTCCCCCCGGTGGCGTACGCCGTGGACCGTCTCGCTCCCCGCCCGCCCGTTCCCGCGCTGGCCGCGAACCGGGCGCCCCGCTGATCCGAGAGGATCCCGAACCGCCGGACTCTTCGTGATCAACAGGTGTCCCTCCGTCGATTGACGGAGTGCGGGTGCCGACGGGTCATCGATTCGTCGGATGGCAACGGACCGATGGTGTGGTGGGATCGACGGATGGCCGTACAGCGTCGTACGACCGGTCAGCGCGAGGTTCTGCCGAACCGGGGTTCGACGCGTAGCCGGGTCCGGTCCGCAGCGCCATCCTGATCTCCAGCCACGGCGGCGTCGGACCCGTCAACTTAGGCCAGTACGGTGAGAGTGCCTGGTACGGCTTGCCACAGTCCCGCGATGGTCACCACCACCGATGAGCTGGGCCGTTCCGGGGGACCGCCCACACGGCGACGGCGACAAAGAGCAAGAGGAGGCCGGATGGCGCACGGGGAGGCCGAGCACGGCTGCGCCCGCGGCGATCAGCCGCTGTTCCGGGGTGACCAGGACGAGCAGTCGACTTCCTTCACGGGTAAGCCGATGCGTTGGGTCTGCGGAGCAGTGCCGGCCGGAGCCGAGGTGGCACCCGGCTCCGGCGCGACCGGGGTGGGCGCGTCCGGCGTCGGCCCGGCGTTGACCGGCCCGGCCCCGGTCGGCGGTGCACCGGTGGCGGAGCCGCTGGTGGACGACGGTGTGGTCGAGGTGGCGGTGGGTTCCCTGGTGCCCCGGCAGCGGATCGGCGACCCAGCCGGAACGTCCGTCACGACCACCACGGCGACCGGCGACACCGAGCCGGTGGACCCGGTCGACCAGGTCGGTGACGAGTTGCAGCGGGCGCCGTCCTGCCAGCCGGATCTGCCCGGATGGGCCGGTGGGCACCGACACGGCGCGGTCCGGCCACGAGTACGCGGGGACCGGCGGCAGCGACCACCGGACCGGTGGTGCTGAGATGACGGCGAGCCGCGCCCGGAAAGCGGGTGCGGTGTCACCGCCCCCGGTGGTGTCAGCGGGTACGGCGGCGGACCAGCAGCGAGATGCCGGCCAGGCAGATCGTGATCGCGACGACCACGGCACCGTTGAGCAGCAGCAGGCTGCGCAGGTCGGTGAGGACCCGGGAGAGGTCCTTGCCCGGGGTCAGGGAGTCCTCCTTGATCACCCGCTCGCCGCCGCCGATGCCGCCGTTGACCATGCTGGCCTGATTGGGCAGTGGCACCCCGGCGGCCTGCAACGTCTCGTTCATCGAGAGCCGGCCGAAGAACCAGGCCGGGGCGACGGTGGTGCCGTCGGGCTGCTTCGTCGGGCGGTACGCCCGAGGCCCGCCCTTGGCCAGCGGGTAGAGGTCGTAGGTCTGCTTCGCCACGTCGTCGATCAGGACCGTCACGATGTACTTCGGGCCGAGGTCACCGGCGGCCGGGGAACTGGTCTGTCCGGTGCCGCCCAGCCAGCCGACCTGGTCGAGCACGGCGGCGAAGATCTCCTGGTCGCCCTCGGCGCGGATGACCAGCGGCGCGGCGACCCCGTCACCGGTGATGGTGACCGAGTTCGGTGCGGGTGCCGGTGCGGCGGACGCGGGAGTGGCCAGGCCGAGCCAGGAGCCGACCGCGATCAGCAGCGCGGCGACGACCGTGAGTCGGTGCTTCTTCCCTCTGATCATCGCTGACCTCCCCGCCCCGTTCGATGGATGGCCTTGATGCAGGTCACGCACTGGTGTTGTTCGGAGTGCGGTCTGCTGCCGGGGCAGGTTCGTCGCGCTCACTACACAGACTCCGCAGAACGCCGCTCGGTTGCACCTGTTCGAGCAGTATTTGGAACTATCTGCGATCTAGGGTCGACTTAATGACGAGCCGTCGATCGGTGGCCGAATCGTATCTTCGCGGAGGACTCCATGGGGGGCAAATCAATCCGGGCCGCCGGCCTGCTGCTGGCCGCGATCGCCGGTGTGGCAAGCGTTGCGCTGACGGCGACGCCCGCCGCCGCGCACAACTCGCTGACCAGCAGCGATCCGAAAGACGGGGCCACCCTGGCCAAGGCACCCGTTCAGGTGACCCTGACCTTCCTGGCCCGGCTCGACCCTCGGGCCACGAAAATCACCCTTACCGGACCGGATAACGTTTCGGCCGCAAGTGCCGCGCCAACCTTTTCCGGCTCCAAGGCCACGGTCGGGTTCCGGCCCGGACCAGCGGGCCTCTACACCGTCGGGTACGAGCTCCCATCCAGCGACGGCCACCCCATCAAGGGCAAAATCAAGTTCACCCTCACCGTAGGCACAACCCCCACCGAGCCCCCCACCCCATCGGCAACCCCAGCCGCAGCCCCCACACCCACACCGTCCGCCACCACAGCCGCCCCCGCCCTCACCCCGCTGGCCGGCAGCGGCCAAGACAAAGACGGCGACTCAAGCTGGTGGCCCTGGGCCATCGGCGCCGCCGTCGTACTGCTCGCAGCGCTGATCGGCACCCTGCTAACCCGACGCCACCGCTCCACAAACCCATCGAACCAAGCCGATTAATTCAGCCACTGAAGCAGCAAAACGCTGATGAACGAAGGTGGGGGCCCGCCGTGCCCGCGGCGGGGATCAAGTTTGACGGCCCAGAGCGGGCACGGCGGGCCCCCACCCAACAGCATCAAGGCAACCGAACCCGAGCCCCCCGCAACCGCGCGAGCGTACGCTCCCGCCCCAGCACCGTCAGCGACTCGAACAACGGCAGCCCGACGGTACGACCCGTCACCGCGACGCGTACCGGTGCCTGGGTCTTGCCGAGCTTCAACCCCCGCTCGGCGCCAACCTGCTCCAGCGTCGTCTTCAGCGGCTCGGTGTCCCACGTCTCCAACGCCTCGAAGGCGGCGATCGCGGCGTCGAGCAACTCGGCCGAGCCCTCCTTCATCGTCTTGGCCCAGGCCGCCTCGTCGATCAGCGGGCTGGCCAGGAAGAGGAAGTCGACGTTCGGCACGATCTCGCTCATGACCGCGATCCGGGTCTGGGCCAGTGCCGCCACCGCCGCGAACGCGGCCGGGTCGAACTCGTCCGGCTGCCACGGCGGCGGGGCGATCGTGTCGGTGCCGGTCAGCCACGGCTGGCAGGTGGCGATGAACTCCTCGACCGACAGGGCGCGGATGTAGTCGCCGTTGAAGGCGCGCAGCTTCTTCTCGTCGAAGAAGGCCGGTGAGGGGTTGACCTCCTCCAGCCGGAACTCCGACTCGATCACCGACCAGGGCACGATCTCCCGGTCGCCGGACGGCGCCCAGCCGAGCAGCATCAGGTAGTTGCGCATGGCCGAGGCCAGGTAGCCCTCGTCCTTGTACGCCTCCAGGGCCACCTTGTCGCGCCGCTTGGAGAGCTTCTGCCGCTTCTCGTTGACCACCACCGGCACGTGTGCCCAGATCGGGGGCTTCACCCCGAGCGCCTCCCAGAGCAGTTGCTGCTTGGGGGTGTTCGGCAGGTGCTCCTCGGCCCGAATGACGTGACTGATCTCCATGATCATGTCGTCCACGACGTTGGCCAGCAGGAAGACCGGCGACCCGTCGCCCCGGGCGATGACGAAGTCCTCGATCAGCCGGTTCTCGAAGGTCGGCTCGCCCCGGATCAGGTCGACCACCACGGTCTCGCCCTCGTCCGGCGTACGGAAGCGCAGTGCGCGACCCTCGCCCGGTCCGAGGTTCTTGTCGCGGTGGTAACCGTCGTACCCCTGGTACTGCGAACCGGTGCGGGCCTGGACCGCCTCGCGGGTGCAGTCGCAGTAGTAGGCGCGACCGAGGCCGTAGAGCTTCTCGGCGGCGGCCCGGTGCTGGTCGGCGTTGGCGGACTGGAAGTACGGGCCCTCGTAGCTGCCGCGTTCGATGCCGATCCACTCCAGCGCGGAGAGGATGCCCTCGGTCCATTCGGGCTTGTTCCGGGCAGCGTCGGTGTCCTCGACCCGGAGGACAAAAACACCGCCCTGCTGCCGGGCGTAGATCCAGTTCTGGAGGGCCGAGCGGGCACCGCCGACGTGGAACATGCCAGTCGGGGAGGGGGCGAAGCGTACGCGTACCGTCACGGCCCAAGCCTACGGGCGACCCCGTACGCCCCCGCCACCAGGTTTCCGAACGGTCCGATTATCGTCGCCTCCGGCCATCGCACCGCTGACCAGGGGTGGTCAACGGCGCAGAACCGGTCGATCGGCGGCAACCGGCCGCAACGTGGACGAGAGCGGGCGGGGGGAGGCGCGGATGGTCCGGTTGGATGCCGTACGCCGGTTGGCTCCGGTGCGGCGGCTGGACTGGTCGGCGTGGCTGGCGCTCGGTCTGTTCGCCCTCGGGCTGGTGCTGCTCGCCACCGGGCTGGTGCCGGCGGCCGACGCCGACGCCACCCTGCACCGGATCGCCCCGATCCTGGTTTTCCTGTTCGCGGTGCTGATCCTGGCCGAGTTGGCCGCGCGGGCCGAGTTCTTCGACGTGCTGGCCGCCCGGATGGCGATCGCCGCCCGGGGCAGCTATCCGGCGCTGTTCGGGCTGAGCGTGGCGCTGGCCGCGGCGACCACCATGATCCTCAACCTGGACACCACGGCGGTCCTGCTCACCCCGGTCATGCTGGCGGTCGCGGCCCGCGCCGGGATCGCCCCGCTGCCGCTGGCGATGACCACTATCTGGCTGGCGAACACGGCGAGCCTGCTCCTGCCGGTGTCGAACCTGACCAACCTGCTAGCCGCCGACCGGGTGGGTCTGCCGGTGCTCGGGTTCGCCGAGCGGATGGCGCTGCCGCAGCTCGCGGCGCTGGTCGCGACCGCAGCCTGCCTCTGGTTCTGCTACTGGCGCCGGGGCCTGCGATCCGAGTCGCGCTACCAGCCGCCACCCCGGTTCCGCCCCCGCGACCGGGTCCTGTTCCGGGTAGCCGCGCTGACCTGCGGTTTCTTCGTGGTGGGCATCCTGGTCGGGGTGCCGATCGCGGTGGTGTCGGTGGTCGGCGCGGTGGTCCTGCTGGTGGCGTTCGCCGTCCGGGACCGGGCGCAGGTGCGCTGGGCGCTGATCCCGTGGCGGCTGCTGGCCCTGGTCAGCGGGATGTTCCTGATCGTGGACGCGGTCGGCCGGCTCGGCCTGTCCCGGCTGCTGGGTGTCCTGGTCGGTGTCGATCCCGGCCTGGGTGGGGTGTGGCGGGCCGCGGCCACCGGCGGCGTACTGGCCAACCTGATCAACAACCTCCCGGCGTACGTGGCCGCCGAGGCGGTGGTGCCGCTCGGCCACACCAACCAACTCCTCGGCCTGCTGATCGGCACCAACGCAGGGCCGCTGGTGCTGCCCTGGGCGTCGCTGGCGACCCTGCTGTGGCTGGAGCGGTGCCGGGCCGCCGGGTTGAGCCCGCGCTGGCCGCGCTTCCTGCGTACGGGCGCGTTGACCGCGATCGTGACGGTCGCCGCCGCCGTGAGCGTCCTGCTCCTGGAACGGTGACGGCGGCTCAGGGTACGGAGCGGATGTTGACCACCAGGGCGCTGCCGAGCAGGGTGACGGCGGCGGTGACCGCGTACAGGGTGGGGTAGCCGCCGAGGTGGACCACGATCGGGGCGGAGAGCGCCGGCCCGAGCACCTGCGGGGCCGCGTTGGCGATGTTGATCACGCCGAGGTCCTTGCCCCGGTCGGTGGCCACCGGGAGCACCTGCGTGATCAGGGCCGCGTCCACCGCCAGGTAGACGCCATAACCGGCACCGAGCAGGAGTGCCGCGACCAGGGCGGCGGGCCAGATCGGCCAGGCGGCGAGCAGCAGGGCCGCCACCGCCATGATCACACCGGCCCAGATGACAAAAACCTTCCGCCGCCCGGTCCGGTCCGACAGCCGGCCGGAGACGACGGCGGTGGCCATCATCCCGGCGGTGTAGAGCAGGATCAGGACCAGCAGGCCGGCTTCCGGGTCGCCGTGGCGGACCTTGTCCTGGAGGAAGTAGAGCAGGTAGAGGGTGCCGAGGGCGTTGCCCATCTGGACCAGGAACCGGGTGCCCCAGGCCCAGGCGAAGTCCGGGTGCCGGCGCGGGCTGATCCACATCCCGGCGATCAGTTCCCGCCACCGCAGCGTCGAGGAGTGCGTACGCGGCAACGGGTCGTCCGGGGTGAGCAGGGCGAACGGGAGCGCCAGCAGCAACAGGGCACCCGCGATCACCAGGTAACCGGCGCGGGTCCCGGTGACCACGGTGGTGACCAGGACCGCCCCGACCACCAGCCCGAGCGCCTGCGGGATGCCCACCCAACCGGAGACCCCGCCCCGCTGCACCACCGGCACCCGGTCCGGGATGGCGGCGGTCAGCGCGGCGAGCATGGCGTTGAGGCTGAGCTGGGCGGCGACCCAGGCCAGGGCCACGCCGAGGATGGTCCGCTGCTGGGCGAGGAGCAAAAACGAGCCGGCGGCGAGCAGTGCGCCGAGGACCGTCCAGACGTGTCGGCGCCCGACCGCCCGACCCCACAGCCGCAGGGACGTACGGTCCGACAGCGCCCCGGCCAGCGGGTTCGCCAGTACGGCGGCGAGCGCCCCGAGCCCGGTCACCACCGCCAGCATCCCCTCCTTGCCGACCGGTGAGATCGACTCGACCTGCTGCGGAAGCAGGATCTGGATCGGGGTGAAGAACGCCATCCAGACGCCGAGGTTGGCGCCGAAGATCAGTGCGATCCAGCCACGGCGTACCGGGACGGTCGGTTCGGTGAGGGCGGCGGGCAGGGACGCCGGCACGGGCTGCACGGTGGTCATGCCGGACCGTTGATCAGGTCGCGGTACCAGGCGTACGAGGTTTTCGGGGTGCGGGCCTGGGTGTCGAAGTCGACGTGCACCAGGCCGAACCGTTTGGTGAACCCCTCGGCCCACTCGAAGTTGTCCAACAGGGACCAGACGTAGTAACCGCGTACGTCGACGCCGTCGGCCATTGCCCGGTGCAGTGCGCGCAGGTGCCCGTCGAGGTAGGCCACCCGTTCAGGATCGTCGCATCGGCCGTGCGCGTCGATCGTGTCTTCGTACGAGCAGCCGCCCTCCGTGATGTGGATCGGGGGGAGGGCGTCGCCGTACTCGCGGTGCAGTCCGGTGAGCAGTTCGTGCAGCCCGTCCGGGTCGACCGGCCAGCCGAAGCTGGTGGTCGGGTAGCCGTCGAGCGGCACCAGGTCGAACGGGAGCGGGCTGTCCGGGTCGGTTGGCGCCCGTACGCCGGTGGGGTTGTAGTAGTTGACGCCGAGCGCGTCGATCGGCGCGGCGATGGTGTCGAGATCGCTCGCGTGCACGATGGACGGATCGGTGCCGGGGATCTCGGGGTAGCCGCGACCGAGGATCGGGTCGGTGAACAGCCGGTTGTGCAGGGCGTCGTAGGCCGCACCGGCGGCCCGGTCGCCGTCAGTCGTGCCCTGGAGGCGGACCGGGGAGTAGTTGTTGGTGATGCCGATCGGGCTGGTGGTCAGGGCGCGCAGGGCGGTCACCGCGAGCCCGTGCCCGAGGAGCTGGTGGTGGGCGACCGGGAACGCGTCGAAGAGCTGTTGCCGGCCGGGTGCGTGGACGCCGAGTCCGTATCCGAAGCTCATGTGGACGAACGGTTCGTTGAGCGTGATCCAGAGCTTGACCCGGTCACCGAGCCGGGCGGCGACCAGGCTCGCGTAGTCGGCGAACCGGCCGGCGGTGTCGCGGGCCAGCCACCCGCCCCTGTCCTCCAGGGCCTGCGGCAGGTCCCAGTGGAACAGGGTGGCGACCGGGTCGATGCCCCGGTCGAGCAGGGCGTCGACCAGCCGGTCGTAGAAGGCGAGGCCGTCGGGGTTGGCCGGGCCGGTCCCGTCCGGCTGGACCCGGGGCCAGGCGATCGAGAAACGGTACGCCCCGACGCCGAGCCCGGCGAGCAGTTCGACGTCCTCGGCGTACCGGTGGTAGTGGTCGCAGGCGACGTCGCCGGTGCTCCCGTCGACGACCTTTCCGGGGGTGCGGGTGAAGGTGTCCCAGATCGACGGTCGGCGGCCGTCTTCGCTGGTCGCGCCCTCTATCTGGTACGCCGAGGTGGAGACGCCGAAGGTGAATCCGGCGGGAAACTCGGGCAGCCGAGCGCTCATCCACCCCTCCTCGAAACGCGAAAGTTGTTCGGACTGTAGTCCCTCGGCGTGTCGTTGGATAGGCGTCCGGTTTGGTGCCAATATGCGCATAAGCTCCGAATGTTCGTACGATGTCCTCAATGGAGGCAGCTAGAGATGATGCTCATTGAACGCAGCGTGCGGGTGGCAGCGAACATCGACGCGGTATGGGACGTGGTCCAGCGCGCCGAGCGGCTGCCGGCCTGGCTCGCTGGAGTACGCCAGGCCGAGGTCCTCTCGGGTGAGGGTTTCGGCCGGCGGCAACGTGTTCGGGTCATCCGTGGCCCGGCGGTGGACGCCGAGGTGATCGCCTACCAGGCGCCCACGCTGATCGCCTGGCGCGAGCGGATCGAGGGGTCCGGCGCCCGCGCCGAGGCCCGTACCGAGGTCTACGTGGAACTCGCCCCCGACGGGGACGACGCCACCGCGGTCCGGCTGATCATGGTCCGGTGGCCCGCCGGCCCGATCCGGGGCGCCCTGCTGCGCTGGGGCATGCGACGCGTCGGCGCGAACCTGGAAGGCTCACTGGAACGCCTCACCGGCCTCGCCACCGTGAGCTGATCCTCTCGACGGCCCGTCTTTTCGGTGTGGTGCTCGTGTCGCGCCGACCCGTTACGGAATGACGGTCTGCTGCCGGCGGCGGTGGCCGGCGACCTTGTGCCGGTTGCCGCACCGCTGCATCGAACACCAGCGCCGCCGGCCGGGGCGGGACGTGTCCAGGTAGAGCAGGGCACAGTTGTCCCCGGCGCACCTGCGTACCCGGTCGATGGCGGCGGTGCCGAAGATCCGTACCGCGTCGCGGGCGATCTCGGTGACGAACTGACCGGCGCTGACCGGCCGCTGCCAACCGGCCGTCCCGGTCACCGGATCCCACCTCGGCACCAGCCCACGCCCGCCCGCCAACTCGTTGATCACCGCCAACTCCGCCCCGAACGCCCCGAACCGCCCGCCGCCCACGGCCAGCGCGTCACCGGTCGGCCCCTCGCCCGATGTGCCGTCGGCGCTCGTCGTGGCCACGGCGAACGCGACCGACCAGATCGCCTCGCGGAGTCGCCTCAGGTCGGCCAGGTCCTCGGGACCGGCGTCGACCTCGGACGGGTCCACCCCGTGCGCGGCCGGGTCGAGCCGGCTGAGCGCGGCCCAGGTGACGATGTCGGCCGGGCTGTGCAGCACCTCGAACCTGGCCCGGAACCCCTCGCCGCCGGTGGTGCAGACCAACTCCAGGCAGAGCGTTCCGGCGTCGAAGTCGAAGACCTGCCCGTCCGGGTGGTGCAGGGTGATGACGCCGGCCATGTAACCACCATAGGCGGTTACCGGATGGCCGTTCCAGGCGAGGGGAGAAACGGCACGGGCCCGTCCGGCTGGGCTGGGGGATCCAGCCAGCGGACGGGCCCGCGTGGAGACGTACCCGGGGACTATCCGATCAGGAGTCGCCGCCGGTCTCGCCGACCGGAGCCGCCGAGATGTCGTTGATCGCGTACTTCTGGGCCGCCTCGGCCGGTACCGAAGCCGGTACTACACCGCGGAGCGCGAGCTGCCGCAGCGTCGCCACGGTGATCGACTCGGCGTCCACGTGGAAGTGCCGGCGCAGGGCGTGCCGGGTGTCGGACAGACCGAACCCGTCGGTGCCGAGCGAGGTGTAGTCGCCCGGAACCCAGCGTGCGATCAGGTCCGGCACCGCCCGCATCCAGTCGCTGACCGCGACGACCGGGCCGGGCGCGTCGGCGAGCTTCTGGGCGATGTACGGCACCTTCGGCTCGGTGCCCGGGTGGAGCAGGTTGTACTCCTCGGCCTGCACCGCGTCCCGGCGCAGCTCGGTCCAGGAGGTGACCGACCAGACGTCGGCGGCCACACCCCAGTCCTGGGCCAGCAACTGCTGTGCCTTCAGGGCCCACTGGATGCCCGTACCCGAGGCCAGCAGGTTGGCCCGCGGCGTCTCGCCGCCGGCCGAGTTCGAGACCGACGGTGCCGGCGCGTAGCGGTAGATGCCCTTGAGCAGCCCCTCCACGTCGACGTCGGCGGGCTCGGCCGGCTGGAGGATCGGCTCGTTGTAGACGGTGAGGTAGTAGAAGATGTTCTCCGGATCCTCGCCGTACATCCGGTGCAGGCCGTTCTCCAGGATGTGCGCCATCTCGAACGCGAACGCCGGGTCGTACGCGACGACGGCCGGGTTGGTCGCGGCGATCAGGTGCGAGTGCCCGTCCTCGTGCTGGAGGCCCTCACCGTTGAGCGTGGTCCGCCCCGCGGTGGCACCGAGGACGAAACCGCGCGCCATCTGGTCGGCAGCCGCCCAGAACGCATCACCGGTGCGCTGGAAGCCGAACATCGAATAGAAGATGTACAGCGGGATCATCGGCTCGTCGTGGGTGGCGTACGACGACCCGGCGGCGGTGAACGAGGCGACCGAACCGGCCTCGTTGATCCCCTCGTGCAGGATCTGCCCGGTGGTCGACTCCTTGTACGACAGGAACAGCTCCCGGTCGACCGAGGTGTACTTCTGCCCGTGCGGGGAGTAGATCTTCTGGGTCGGGAAGAGGGAGTCCATACCAAACGTACGGGCCTCGTCCGGGATGATCGGCACCCACCGCTTGCCGAACTCGCGGTCCTTCATCACGTCCTTGAGCAGGCGGACGAAGGCCATCGTGGTGGCGATCTTCTGCTTGCCCGAGCCGCGCTTGACGTCGGCGAACCGCTCCGGGCCGGGGATGGCCAGCTTCTTGCCCTCGGTCCGGCGCGACGGCAGGTAACCGCCGAGCTGCTGCCGGCGCTCGCGCAGGTACGCCAGCTCCTCGGACTTCTCACCCGGGTGGTAGTACGGCGGCAGGTACGGGTTGCTCTCCAGCGCGCTGTCCGGGATGTCCAGGTAGAGGCGGTCACGGAACGACTTCAGGTCGTCCAGGGTCAGCTTCTTCATCTGGTGCGTGGCGTTGCGGCCCTCGAAGTGCGAACCGAGCGTCCAGCCCTTGATGGTCTTCGCGAGGATCACGGTCGGCTGGCCGGTGTGCTCGGTGGCCGCCTTGTACGCCGCGTACAGCTTGCGGTAGTCGTGCCCGCCCCGCTTGAGGTTCCAGATCTCGTCGTCGCTCATGTGCTCGACGAGCTTGCGGGTGCGCTGGTCCCGACCGAAGAAGTGCTCCCGGACGTACGCGCCGGACTCGGCCTTGTACGTCTGGTAGTCACCGTCCGGAGTGGTGTTCATCAGGTTGACCAGCGCGCCGTCGGTGTCCGCGGCGAGCAGCGGGTCCCACTCCCGGCCCCAGACGACCTTGATCACGTTCCAGCCGGCGCCCCGGAAGAACGACTCCAGCTCCTGCATGACCTTGCCGTTACCGCGTACCGGGCCGTCCAGCCGCTGGAGGTTGCAGTTGATCACGAAGGTGAGGTTGTCGAGTTCCTCGCGGGCAGCCACGCCGATCGCGCCCAGCGACTCCGGCTCGTCCATCTCGCCGTCACCGAGGAACGCCCACACGTGCTGCTGGGAGGTGTCCTTGATGCCACGGTTGTGCAGGTACCGGTTGAACCGGGCCTGGTAGATGGCGTTCATCCCGCCGAGGCCCATGGAGACGGTGGGGAACTCCCAGAAGTCGGGCATCAGCCGCGGGTGCGGGTACGACGGCAGGCCGCCACCCGGATGCGACAGCTCCTGCCGGAACCCGTCGAGCTGGTGCTCGGACAGCCGCCCTTCCAGGTACGCGCGCGCGTACATACCGGGGGAGCCGTGGCCCTGGTAGAAGATGTGGTCGCCGCCACCCGGGTGGTTCTTGCCCCGGAAGAAGTGGTTGAAGCCCACCTCGTAAAGCGAAGCGGAGCTGGCGTACGTCGAGATGTGTCCGCCGACGCCGATCTCCGGGCGCTGCGCGCGGTGCACGAGCATCGCCGCGTTCCACCGGATGTACGCCCGGATCCGGCGCTCGACGTGCTCGTCGCCGGGGAACCAGGGCTCGCGCTCCGGGGGGATGGTGTTGATGTAGTCGGTGGTGGTCAGCGGCGGTACCCCGACCTGGCGCTCTCTCGCGCGCTCCAGCAGACGGAGCATGACGTAGCGGGCGCGTTTGGCACCGCGCTCGTCGATCACTCCGTCAAGCGACTCGACCCATTCGCTGGTTTCTTCAGGGTCGATGTCCGGAAGCTGGCTCGGCAGGCCGTCGCTGATTACCGGGCGCTTGCGTTCCGTGGCCACAGGCGTTCCCTCGGTTGTGTGTGGGATTAGTCTCTGGCGCCATCCTGCCCCCTCATGCCCGGTTCCGTCACGCCTAGTGGCCGCAGACGCGACACTCGACACATGTACCCTCCAGTAACTTGGCGGCAACATGTTTGTCAGCTAACCGACGGTGGCGAAAGCTGACGCCCGGTTTGCGGGAGGAACGGACCCTTCCCGACCACTCGGGCAGACTGTGCCTCATGCACACCGAAGTCATCACTGTCCGGACCGGCTCCCGTCCCGTGGTCCGGGACATCACCCGGGAAGCGCAGCGGTTCGTCGACGGTCAGGGCGACGGCCTCCTGCACGTCTTCGTGCCGCACGCGACCGCCGGACTGGCGGTCATCGAGACCGGCTCCGGGTCCGACGACGACCTGCTCAGCGCCCTGGACGACCTGCTGCCGACCGACGACCGGTGGCGGCACCGGCACGGCTCGCCCGGCCACGGCCGCGACCACGTTTTGCCCGCCTTCGTGCCCCCGTACGCGACGGTGCCGGTGCTCGCCGGCCAGTTGGCGCTGGGCACCTGGCAGTCGATCTGCCTGGTCGACCCGAACGGCGACAACCCCACCCGCCAGGTCCGCTTCTCCTTCCTCCCCGCCTGACGCCCCGCCCCGCACTCCCCCCGCACCCCCCAAAACTCCGCACCCCCGAAGAACCCCCCTCCGGGGGGCGCCTCTTGTAGAGAAAGAGTGGCTATCCACCCTCGGATAACCACTCCTTTTCTACAAGAGTGCGGATCTTGGGGTCAGGGGCGGGTGGTTTCCTGGGCGGTGGTGTCGGGGGTTGCGGGGGACTGGCGCTGGGTGGCGGCCGGGGCGGGGTCGAGGGGGCGGTCGTAGGTTTGGTGGAGGCCGGGGACGCGGTCCTCGATCACGAACGAGGCGCGGGTGTACGCGGGGGCGTCCGGGGTGCTGACGTACGGCAGGACCTCGAAGTCGGCCTTCAGGTGCTCGTTGGTGATCTTCGTGAGGACGAAGCCCCGCTGGTTGTTGTAGAACCGCAGGTGCGGGTTGATCCCGAGGAACGGGTGCTCCGACGGGACCGAGTCGGCGCCGTCCCCGCCCGAGGTGATCGAGGAGCAGACCAGTTCGGTGCCGACCGTACGCGAGGTCGGGTCGGCGTAGTCGAGCTTGAGGTCACTGGCCCAGTGGGCGTGCACGTCGCCGGTGAGCACCACCGGGTTGCGTACGCCCGCGCCGAGCCAGCCCCGGGTGATCCGGTCACGGGAGGCGACGTACCCGTCCCAGGAATCCATGCTGGTCACCGTCGCCGGGCCGGCGTTGTTGTCCCGCTGGGCGAAGAAGACCTGCTGGCCGAGGATGTCCCAGCGGGCCGACGAGCGGCGGAACCCGTCGATCAGCCACCGCTCCTGGGCGGCGCCGGTGATCGAACGGGCCGGGTCGACCGCCGCCGGGCAGTCCTTGTAACCGTCGCCGCAGCCCTGGTCGTCCCGGTACTGCCGGGTGTCGAGCATGTGGAACGTGGCCAGCCGGCCCCACTGCACCCGCCGGTAGAGCTGCATGTCGATGCCGCGCGGGATCGACGTACGCCGCAGCGGCATGTTCTCGTAGTACGCCTGGAACGCCGCCGCCCGCCGGGCCGGGAACTCCGGGTCGGGCGCCTCGGGTACGTCGTCGGCCCAGTTGTTCTCCACCTCGTGGTCGTCGAAGACCACCAGCCACGGCGCCACCAGGTGAGCGGCCTGGAGGTCGGCGTCGGTCTTGTACTGGGCGTGCCGCTGCCGGTAGTTGGCCAGGGTGCGGGTCTCCGGACCCTCGTGGTCGCGCGGGTTCCCGCCGGGGATGTTGTACGTGTCCGGGGCGTACTCGTACTGGTAGTCGCCGAGGTGCAGGATCAGGTCCGGGTCGGCCTCGGCCAGCCGCTTGTACGCGGTGAAGTACCCGTGCTCGTACTGGGAGCAGGAGACGAACGCCATCGCCAGGGCCCCACCGACGCTCCACGGCGGGGGCGCGGTCCGGGTCCGGCCGACCGGTGAGGTGTACCGCTCGACGTGGAACCGGTAGAAGTACTCGCGTCCGGCCTGGAGCCCGTCGAGTTCGACGTGGACACTGTGTGCCGATTGCGGGCGGGCGAGCGCGGTGCCGGTGCGTACGACCCGGCGGAACCGCTCGTCGGCGGCGAGTTCCCAGCGAACCGGCACGGTGCGGGCCGGCATGCCACCGAGACCGTCCTCGGCCAGCGGCTGCGGGGCGAGCCGGGTCCAGAGGACGAAGCCCTCGTGGTCGGGGTCACCGGAGGCCACCCCGAGCGTGAACGGGTCCTCCCGCAGCGGCCGGGCCGGCGTCGCACCGGCAGCCGCAGGCAACCCACCCACGGCACCAGCGGCACCGACCGCCGCCCCGCTGAGCAGCAGAGTACGTCGAGAAACAGACACGGATTTCTCCCCAGGATCCGGAAACCAAGGACCCCCAAACCCTCTCGATCTCCCGTTCACCCCCCACCGCCCCTGCCTTACCCCCAGCCGAACACCAGGCGAAGACTCCCGTCGATCTTGCAGTTGTGGTGGTCCACATAGGCCGCATTCGCGGACATACGAGGCACCACAACTGCAAGATCGACGGGGGAATCGGGACTGTCTCGGCCAACGGTGTTTTCGGCAATGGTGTTCGACGCGCGGTCAGCGGTCCTCCGCCTCCGGTCGCGCCATCTTCCGGGCGTGTTCGGTCTTGAACCGTTCGATGAAGCCGGGTAGCTCCCGTTCGACGAAGGCGTAGAGGTCACGGGTGTAGACGAGCCGGTCGGTGAGAGGTGACTGTTCGCCGCCGAGCAGTTCGATGCCCCGGTCCATCAGGTGACGGAAGAGACGGAACCGTTCGGATTCGGCGACCCGGGTGAACCCGTCGGGCATGAGCTCCCAGGCGATGCCGCGCCGACCCGGGTTGGCCACCTTCCGGACCAGGCCGGTGCTCTCCAACATCCGGATCCCGGTGCTGACCGAGCCCTTGGACAGCCCGGTCATCTCGGCGATCTCGGTGGCGGTCGCGTAAGCCGGGTCGCAGATCAGGAGCCAACCGAGGACCTTGCCGTACGCGGGTGGCAGGCCCAGGCCGGTCAGCACGACGCCGGCGTCCTCGACGTAACGACGTTCGGGGGAGAACTCGACCACGGATCCCTCGCTTGTTCCCAATGTTCAAAGACTTGCAAACTAACCGTACGGCGACCCGTCCAGCCCCCGCCCCACCCGCGCCCGCCGGAAGTCGCACCCACCGAAGACTCCGACACACCCCGCCCGGCCTGCTCATGATCGTTGCGCGCTCACCTGTCGGATCGGCGGCTCGGAGAACAGCTCAGCGCGCAACGATCATGGACGTGACCTTGGCGATAAGAGCGCGGTAGGTGGTCTATGCGCGGGTACCGTCCTGCCCATGGCGCAGATCGGCGACCCAAACGCGGCCCCCGCCGGTGACGGTGGGGTGGCCGGTGAGGTGGTGCGCCGGATCATGCACGTGTCCGGGGCGATGCGGCACTTCATGGACCTCGACCTGGCCGAACTCGGGCTGACCCCGGCGGTCGCGAACGCCCTGCACGAACTCGACCCGGACCGCCCCCTGCCCGCCCGCGACCTCGCCGAGCGGCTCGACTGCGACCCGTCGAACATCACCATGCTGGTGGACAAACTGGAACGCCTCGGACTCGTACGCCGCCAGGTCGACCCGGCCGACCGTCGGCTGCGCACCCTGGTCGTCACCGACGAGGGCCGGGACGTACGCGAGCGGGTCGGGCGGATCATGTCGGACTCCCGACTCCTGGCCGGGCTCACCGCCGACGAGTTGGCCACGCTGCGCACCCTGATGTGGAAGGTTTCCGACGGCGGCTGTCCGGAAGAACCCGCACTGGGCTGATCGGCGCGCCACATCCGCAGCGCGGCGACCGTGTCTGAGTGGTCAGTGGTGGCAGAAGTCGGTAATGCTGTCCGACGTGACCACCCCTCAAGATCTCGACGATCGGTTCCGGGAGGCGGTCGGCGGTCTGGTCGTACCCACCCCGGTACGCTCGGCCGACGGGCCGGTCCGCGACGGCGCCACGCTCACCGGCGTACGTGCCATGGAGCTGTTCGACGCCCAGCTCACCAGCCGGCACCTCGACCTCGCCGCGCGCTGGCTGCGCAGCTTCGGTGAGGGCTTCTACACGATCGGTTCCGCCGGCCACGAGGGCAACGCCGCGGTGGCCGCCGCCGTACGCGCCACCGATCCTGCCCTGCTGCACTACCGCTCCGGTGCCTTCTACGCGGCGAGGATGGCCCAGGCTGCCGCCGTACCGGCGTCGGCGGGTGACGGTGACGGGTCGGACGAGGCGTCGAGCAGGGTTTTCGGTGATCCGATCGCGAACGCCGCTCGCGACGTGCTGCGCGGGATCGTCGCCTCGGTCGAGGAGCCGATCGCCGGTGGCCGGCACAAGGTCTTCGGCAACGCCGCGCTCGACATCATCCCGACCACCTCCACCATCGCCTCCCACCTGCCCAGGGCGGTCGGGGTCGGGTTCGCCGTCGAACGCCTGCGCCGGGGCGCGGCCAGCCCCGCCGCCCGGCACCGGGGCGGCAACCCGAGCCGGCTCACCGACGCCCGTACGGCCGCTGCCGAGGCACGAGCGGCCTGGCCGGCGGACGCGATAGTGGTCTGCTCGTTCGGGGACGCCTCGGTCAACCACGCCAGCGCCACGGCCGCGTTCAACACGGCGGGCTGGTGCGACCACACCGGCCTGCGCATTCCCGTACTTTTCGTGTGCGAGGACAACGGGCTCGGCATCAGCGTCCGCTCACCGGACGGCTGGGTGGCCGCCGCACTGTCCGCGAAGCCCGGCATCCGCTACTTCTCCGCCGACGGCTGCGACCTGGCCCAGGCGTACGACGTGGCGAGCGAGGCGGCGGCATGGGTACGCCGGCACCGGCGCCCCGCCGTCCTGCACCTGTCCACGGTGCGGCTGATGGGACACGCCGGGGCGGACGCCGAGGTGGCGTACCGGCCGGCGAGCGAGTTGCAGCGGGACCTCGGACGGGACCCGCTGATCGGCACCGCCAAGCTGATCGTGGAGGCGGGGCTCGCCACCCCGGAGCAGGTGATCGCGCGGTACGACGCGGTCGGCTGGCAGGTCCGCAAGGTGGCCGAGGAGGTCCTCGGCGAGGCCAAGCTGACCACCGCCGCCGACATCGTCGCCCCGCTCGCCCCACGCCGCCCCGTACGCGTCTCCCGTACGGTCGCCGAGGCGGGGACCTGGGGGGCGGGACCGGGGGCCGCCGCACGGGCTGCCGCGTTCGGTGACCGGCTACCCGAGGCGGCGGGACCGCTGACCCTGGCCCAGACCATCAACGCCGCCCTGGCCGACGGGATGCTCGACTACCCGGGGATGACCGTCTTCGGCGAGGACGTCGCCGCCAAGGGCGGGGTGTACGGGGTGACGAAGGGGCTGCGGGACCGGTTCGGCGCCTCCAGGGTCTTCGACACGCTCCTGGACGAGACGAGCGTGCTCGGGCTGGGGCTCGGTGCCGGGCTGGGCGGGATGCTGCCAGTGCCGGAGATCCAGTACTTGGCGTACCTGCACAACGCCGAGGACCAGTTGCGCGGCGAGGCCGCCACCATGCAGTTCTTCTCCAAGGGGGCCTACCGGAACCCGATGGTGGTACGCGTGGCGGGGCTGGCGTACCAGGAGGGGTTCGGCGGGCACTTCCACAACGACAACTCGGTTGCCGTACTCCGGGATGTTCCCGGTCTTGTGCTCGCGGTGCCGTCGCGGCCCGACGACGCCGCGCCGATGCTGCGCTCGTGCCTGGCCAGTGCCGCGGTCGACGGGACGGTCTGCGTGTTCCTGGAGCCGATCGCGCTCTACCACACCCGTGATCTTTATTCCGAGGGCGACGACGAGTGGTTGGCGCCCTACCTGGGGCCGGGCGGCTGGGCCAGCGGACATGTGCCGATCGGCCGGGCCAGGGTCTACGGAGTGGGGTCCGCCGAAGACATCACGATCATCACTTTCGGTAACGGCGTACGCATGTCCCTGCGAGCCGCCTCCCGGCTGGCCGAGGAGGGCATCGGGACGCGGGTGGTGGACCTCCGGTGGCTGGCCCCGTTGCCGGTCGCGGACATCTTCCGGGAGGCTTCCGCCACTGGTCGGGTGCTGGTCGTGGACGAGACACGCCGGTCCGGAGGGGTCGGTGAGGGCGTGGTCGCCGGCCTGGTGGATGCTGGATATGTGGGTGTTGTGCGACGCGTTGCGGCAATTGACTCGTTTGTACCCTTAGGTCCGGCCGCGCGCGAGGTGCTGGTGTCCGAAGATGCCATTACCCAGGGTGCCCGTACGCTGCTGGCACGGTAAATTCGCATCCACTCGGTGCGCCACTTGCGCCGAGCCGAACAACTGTGTGGACTCTGCCCTACCGGCACCGACTGGTGCCGGGTTGTAGCTGAGATGAGGAGGCACGCGACAGTGAGCGCGACCGCTGGTCAGGCCGCCGACGGAGTACGGAGCCTGGCGGACCGGTTCGGCATCGAGCCGGGCATGGTCGTCATGGAGATGGGTTACGACGAGGATGTCGACCAGGAACTCCGTGACGCCCTGACCGACCGCTGCGGAGAGCTGGTCGACGAGGACACCGACGAGGTGGTGGACGCCGTACTGGTCTGGTACCGGGACGGCGACGGCGACCTCTTCGAGCTTCTCGTGGATGCCCTCGGCCCACTGGCCGACAACGGCGTGGTGTGGCTGTTGACGCCCAAGGCTGGACGTGACGGCCACGTCGAGCCCAGTGAGGTGAGTGAGTCGGCACCAACCGCCGGTCTCCAGCAGACCTCCACGATCAACGCCGGCAAGGACTGGAGCGGGGCCCGTCTGGTCCTGCGCCGGGGAGCCAAAGTGAAGAAGTAGCGTCACCACCCAGTGCGGAGAAGGCGGGGTGCCGGTCGGGGGAGACCGGTGCTCGGTTGATCCGCGTGCCATTCGCGACAGGAGCCGATCCATGCCGATCGAGGTTGGTGCCGAGGCGCCCGACTTCGTGCTGAAGGACCAGAACAACCAGGAGGTACGCCTCTCGGACTTCCGGGGACGGCGGACCGTACTGCTGGTCTTCTACCCGCTGGCCTTCTCCGGCACCTGCCAGGGCGAGCTGTCCGAGGCACGCGACAACCTCGGCGAGTACGTCAACGACAACGTCCAGTTGTTGACGATCAGCGTCGACTCGGTCTACAGCCACAAGGTCTGGTCCATCGAGCAGGGCTACGAGTTCCCGCTCCTGGCCGACTTCTGGCCGCACGGCGAGGTTGCCCGGGCGTACGGCGTCTTCAACGACGTCAAGGGGTACGCCAACCGGGGCACCTTCGTGATCGACAGGGCGGGCGTGGTCCGCTTCGCCGAAATGAACGCCCCCGGCGAAGCCCGCGACCAGGCAGGCTGGCGCAAGGCGCTGGCCGCGGCCACCGCCTGACCAGGGCCTTGACGTGGTCTTGGAAGGTTCCCCGCGTGGGGATGCGGGGAGCTTCCAAGATCTCAACCCCGGGGTACGCCGCCTCAGGTGACCCGGAACCACGCGGCAGGGTAAGCTTGCCGCCGCCGGACGCTGCACGTACGAGCGTTCCGGGCGCGTAGCTCAGTGGGAGAGCACTCGCCTTACAAGCGAGGGGTCGCAGGTTCGAAACCTGCCGCGCCCACCCCGTCAGGGAGGGTCCCGACCGATCGATCGATCGCGCTGTCGAAATCTTGGTCATACGGCGGTCTGAAGCTCTGAACCTGCCGCAGGTGCTGCTTCGAATCCCATTCTATGGGTCCCAGCTCAAACTGGATCGGGCGTTTCCGTCTACTCAAGGTTCAGGAAAGCATGCATCCCTTAGCGTGTTGACAAGTTCAGACCACTGCTCCGTGGACTCGCTGAATGAGGCCGAAGTTCGCATGCTCACTATGGATACGGTGAGAGTGGCAATGGCAAGGGCAACAGAGGCGAGAAGCAATCTCCGGTGTTCTTTTTTCCAAACTACCTCATTGCTCTGTCGTTCCGAAGTAGTTACTTTCGTGTCTGCGAGTTGATCAGTTGGAGTGATTTTGGGTGGTGCTCCCTCTGTGATCACGCTGAAACTCAATCGTGTCCCCCGCTTCAATAACGAAGGTTCGATGAGAATCCTATCTTCGTGTGCTAATATGCGCACGAATGGATCTAGTTGTGCCGTCGCGGTAAGGGTAGTAGTCGTTCCAAAATCTAGAGCGAATGGAGCGCCCCGGTCAAAGTCGCTGGACCTGATGTCGTGCCTACCGGAGACGTGAAATTCGACGTGCGTTAAAAATGGAGATATTAGAACCTTGTTATCTAGCTCGACCAGAAGCGAGACTCGCTGCGACGAGGGTCCCGCTATGAGGGGTGCTGGGGTCACCCATTGGACGCGTAGTTCTCGTTTTCCTGGGAAGAGCGCTGCGCGGCTGTACCCAATGGCAATAACCGCAACAAGAATGCCGATACTTGACATGATTAGTGTCACAAGATTGAAGGACTCGCCGGTTAGTGCGTTCGTTGCCATGGGCACCTCGGGAAAGCTGAAAAGATTGTGACTCGGTAGATTAAGGCTTGGCGTCCCGGTTGAACGCCGATAGTCCTCCTGGCGAGCAGTCGTATTATGGCCAGCGATGCGGTCGTGGAGGGGTACCGGGCTCTTTCGGCAATTCGATCATCACGCGGCCGATCGTGGGCTGATTCAAGCGGCGTAACATCAACCGGGATAACGGGATGACGGGGGTGTGTCACGATTCCGGGTCGTCGTCCATACCCGCGAGTTGATTGGATAGGAGTACCACGACAACGGCCGCTACCGACATGGCTGGCGGTCATGTAGTCGCATTCGAGGCCACTGCACGTATGTGTCCTGGAGTGTCGCCTAAGGGGGTGGTATAGCCGTCTCAGCGTATGACAATGCGATTCACGTATCTAGCTGCTGACTGTCGGGTTCAGGACAGCCCCTGGTCTGCGGTGACTTCCTGTCATGCCCACTTGGCAATCTGTGACAGTGACAACGACACCTCAGCCTCGCGCCAAGGGCGCTGGCGAACGAAAGAGCCTTCCTCCAGCGATGCTGGCGGCGCTGTGGGCGGTGAGTAACGGTCGGTGCTACGCACCTGGCTGCGTGATGCCGGTAGTTTTTGAGGTTCGACCGGGCACGTACCAAAAGAATGCGCAGGTTTCTCACGTTTACGGAGTCAAACCTGGGGCGGCACGCTACCGGCCTGACATGCCCGCCGAGCAGCGTGACTCCTTCTCTAACCTGCTGCTGCTCTGCTTAGGGCATCACGAGGAGGTCGACGGGGACGAGCGACGCTACCCAGCGGCGATGTTAAAAAAGTGGAAAATCGATCACGAGGGTGGGGACAAGTCTGTTCTGGACCGGTTGACCGTACTCGACACCGATGCGCTGCTGAAATTGCTCACCGAGATTGCGACCCCACCTCTGGAACGACTTGAGGCAGTCACAAAGAGGCTTGAAGAAACCGGCACAGCAACCGCAGAGACAGTGGCGGAGCTCAAACGGATCATCGCCGCGATGTCTACATCGGAGGGAGGTATCGACGCGAGGACGGCTCGAGTCCTTGCACTCTCGGCCGAAGTGTTCGGTGCGGCTAGCTTTGAGAGAAGTGCAAGGGCGCTTGGCCTCGCGGCTGATGTATTGCCAGGCGTAGTTTCGCGAATGGAGAGCGCTGCTGGCAGGATGTCGCAGTTCTACTAGGCATTACGTGGAGCAGGGTGGGAAATGCTGGGTGCGTTTGGCAGATCTCACCCTGCTCGCGTCTTCGGACAGGATGAGGCGTATAGGTCTGCCGCGATCTGCTGTTGTCGATCGTGAATCTGGTCGCCGGAGGGACCAGTTGTTGACGAGTGCCTGTATATGGCAGGTGAAGCAAGGGAGAAATGAGCGACAGTGCGGGTCACATACTTTACCGCTGCGCTGTTCCCGTTTCGGGCTCACCCGCCTCATCGCGAGCCGCGGTTCGTCGGCGCCGATGCCGAGCAACGTCAGCTCTGCTCCGCTCGGTAGACGGGGCGTTGATGTTCGCGGTGACGATGGCCGAGGTGTGCTCGTCCATCGTGGCCCGTCGTAGACCGATCCAGCCGGCTTGAGATCATCGCCTACCTTCGCAAGCTTCTCGCTCGTCAACGCTGACGATGATGCCGGACGGTGGCGTCGCCTAGAACACGGATAAGGGTGTTGGGTGACCAACTGGGTGACGACGGCCAGGAATAAGGACGGGCGGCGATGGACGCTGGAAGACCCTGGCGGGCGCCAACGCTACTGTCTGCCCAGCTATCGGTCAGTGATGATTGTTCAGATCGAAGGGGTCGTTGGTCTGGCTCGGCCTGCCTTGAGTGCGGGCCAACGATCTCTCGGGTGATGATTATTCGGTCCTATTAACACTGGTTACCTGGAAAGTGGTGTCTCCTACTAGATCGTCCTGAGTCAGGACTTGCGGGCCCGTGTAATCGATCACTGCATCGTCAGAAATTTCTTGCAGTGGGCCGTCCCAAGTTATGAGACCTCGCACCCTGAGAAAGATTAATTGTCCGACGAGCGCCGTGATGCTGATTTTGTTGAAATAGTGGCTGAGCCGCAAGCGCCGGAAGGCCAGGGGTCCGTTGCGCACAATATTGATGATCGATCGGCGTAGGTTGATAGTCTCCGCCTCCCATGCTCCACTGAGCTTCGAATTGGTCAGGGCCCGATCGACTGTGGGGGCTATCTCCGATCGAAGTGTGCTGATTTGAGTCTCGGTCACTCCGATGCGGTTCGAGATCGCGTCTATTTCCTTGAGGATGGCCTCTTTTACGGCGCCGAATTCCTCGGTGGGTTGCCCATCCTGTGAGCCTTCTGTTTTCTCAAGAATCGAGGACGGAACTTGTGCCCGCCAAACATGCGCCCGCATGTCTGTAACGGTGTCTTTCATGATCGTAAAGGTATCAGAGTACATCGTGCCAAAGAGGGCCTCCAGTCGCTTAACGCTCGCCGAGATCTCCTCTGCACTTCGTTGGGAACGTTGAGCCTCGCCGTTACTAAGCCTGTAGAAAACGATGGAGAGCCATAGAGCGACAATGGCGAGAACAGTCGAAACCGCAGCACTAAAGAGATTGAGTACATCCGTTATGTCCAACTCTTCGCCCTCTGCTCGATTGGTTGCGGTCCCATCTTCTATCGCATCTAGTGCCGTGCAACCCAAGCCTGTCGCTTATCTGACATGCCAGGAACAACGTTCCGTGTCAGAGCCGTGCTCGATGCGGCGGTAGCCACGGGCTCGGTTGCGGTCGACCGCGAACGTCGTCACCGAGACGCGGACCGGCCGGTCGGCGGTGAAGCCGGTTCGGATGTAGTGCAGGACCGGCGTGCCCGGTTGAGTCGAAGCATGCTGACCTCGTCAGGCGTGGGCATGGCTTGCGACCAGTTCGTCTTCGGCTCCGAGCTGCTGATAGCCGCGCTCGGCGAGTAGCCGCGTCGTGCCATGGGGGATGTCGCGAGGTGACAGCGTTTCCGGCACGCTCTCGCAGAGATCCATCGGGTAGTAGCTTGATTGCACGGATGACGGCTGGCCGTTGAGCCGGCGGATGCAGCGGCGTACGGCGACTGTGGAGTCAGCCTCGACACCGAGCCGTTCGGCGATCGCGGCGGAGACGGCCTCGATCCGTAGCTCGAAGTCTTGCGTCGGCTCGTGGCCTTGAGCGCGGACTTCACCGAACCAGGCGTCCGACTCGGCCCACAGTCCGTGCGGCATCTCGGCGCGGCTGGCGTGGTAGGTCAGGGTGACTCGTTCGCGGATGACCATGCCGCCGGCTCGACCTGGGACGGATTCGACCAGACCTTCGTTGAGCAGGAGGGCGGTCGCGAGGCGGACGGTGTTGCGGGAGACGCCGTACTGGTCTTGGAGCTGGGTCTCGGTCGGCAGCTTGTCGCCTGGGCTGAGTTCGCCGGAGATGATCCGCTTCCGAAGTCGCCCAAGGGCTCAGTCATCGAGGGATACCTGCATCTGGTAGGTGAAGCCGGGGGACAGACGAGAGACAGTGCGGGTCACGACGTACTCGACCGGTGTGCCGTCGGTGTTTCGGCTCAGTCGTCTCATCACGATCAGGGGTTCGTCGGCGTCGACACCGAGCAGTGTCCGTTCCGCCTCGGTCGGTTGGCGGGCGGTGATGTTTTCGGTGACGGTGGCCGCCGTGTGCCCGAGCTGTGCGAGCACGGCGATTGCGCCGCCCCGGATCTTCCAGTTCTCGGCGAGCCGGGTGCCGCTGGCCAGCCAGAACGGGTAGTAGGAGTCGGCCAGCTCCACGGGTTGGTCGTCCTCCTGGATCAGCCGGCGCCGGACCACGGCTTGATCCTCCTCGCCAAGGTTGAGGGCGGTGCGGATGGGCGCTTCGGGGGTTAGTGTCTCGACGCCCAGGAGTTGTTGGGTGCCGGTACGGCCACGAGCGGCAGCCTCGTTGGCCCACGCGTCGCCGGCTCCCGGCGTGACGTAAGGGTCGGACGTGCTGGTCCAGCGCGGCGGGGTGGTCATCGGATCCACCTTCGGATATGCGAGTAGCTGCTTGTCACCGACCCGCTCGTTCGACCTCCTGGAGCACGAGGCCCAGGGTCTGTGAGCGCCGATCTGCTGGCAGCGCTGCCCAGGCCCGCCGTGCGTGCGTGATGCCTCCGGCCTTGTCGCCAGCCTTGGCCATCATCAGACCTCTGTGCAGCTCGATATGCGTCGCGAAGCGGGTCAGAGCCGCTGGCCGCAGTCGATCGGCTTCGTCCTGCGCTTCGGCGCCCGGACCGACGATCCCGAGCCGGGCGTAGAGCATCGAACGGAAGGTGGCCATACGCCACGCCGGCACTGCGAAGTCCGACACCAGCTCGTCGGACGCGACCCGGTCGAATACCCGCTTCGCGTCCTCGTCCGAGGAAACCGCCCCGGTCAGGTCGCCTCGTCCGGCCGCGACGTGTGCCCGCGCCATCAGTGCGTTGAGGCGCCCGAGCGAGGGCGCGTCAGACAGTCCGATCGCCTCGTCCGAGTAGCGCTTGGCGACGGGCAGTACGGCACCTTCGTACGCGAGGGCGATTGCGGCTCGGCCCCGGACCCATACCCGTACGCCAAGATCTTCGGAGCGGTCGGCGGCTGTTGCGGCGAGGTCGTACCACCTGATTGCCTCGCGTGGATCCTTCGTGGTCTTGCCGTAGACGGCGAGCGCCCGTGCCGCGTTCGCCCACATCACGGGGGTGTCGAGGTGCTGTTGCATGACCACCAGGTCGCCGGCGAGCCGGCTTTGAAGGGCGTCGGCGCCGATCTCCATGTAGTCGCGGCCGTACTGGGCGACTCGCTCCCGCCAGTCTTCCTCGGCGCCTCGTCCGACGAGCGCGGCGCTGAAGCCGGTTCGGATCAGCTCACTGGCCGCGACGGGGCCGACCAAGCCTGCCGCGAGCACCTGCCTTCGATTCACGTCCGCGTCTCCCAACGGTCGCGCGTAGGCGAGCACGACATCGTCCGTCGCGGTCCGGCGTCCTGCCTCGACGTTGCTCAGGTGCGTTGCCGAGTAGCAGGAGCGGGCCGCGATGTAGGCCAACGTGACGCCGGCCTCGGTTCGAGCTTGCCGTAGCTGGGCGCCGAGATCGCTCACCGGGTGCCCCTTCTTGAAAGGTCCTGAAAGCATCGATTGCCTTCCGAGCGTGATGCTGCGCTCACAAAACTGAGCGTAGCCCGACCGCTCTGGACCGTCCGTCATGGACCCGGATGAGGCGAGCGGGACGCGAGCAGGCTGACATCAATCTTCCCCGATATCGGCCCGCTCCCCAACGCTGAGGAGGTGCCCGGATGCGCTTCACCCGCCGCTGGTGGCGATATTTTCGATCATGGTCGGATGGTGACTCTCCGTCGCAGCCGCGAACCATTCGAAGAGGTTCGTTCAATTCTTTGAAGTGGTCCCGAGCCGCTACCTCAAGTGGTGCCGTTGATCGGGTGGGGCCGGCAACCCAGTACGGGGGTCGGTCCGGTGGTTACCTGAGGGCGGCTGTCCCGGATGGTGCCGAGGCGCTGCCCGTACGCGGTGACGAGCCGGCCGACTCGACGCGCACCCAGGCCCGGGTGAGGTGGCCGGAGAACCGTGGGTCGCACTGGCGGTCGGTATGAGTGAGTCGAGTCCGATCCGCCTCACCTACAGCCGGTCGCTCTGGCCTGCGCTGATGCAGCAGGCGCGCAACGTTGTCGCCGCGCACGAGGGCGGCAGGTTGTGTGACTACTGCATCGAGCCGGGTGACTGTGGGCGGCTTCGGGGTGCGCACAGCCGTCTGGCTGATCCGGAGATGCTGGCCGCCGAACAGGAGGACCGGTCGTGAGCGGGCTTTACGGCGTACGTCGGAATCACGCCGAGTCGGACGTGGCGCTGCTTCGGCCGCGGCATCGCGCCGACGGGCCTCGTGCCGCACAGCCTGCCCGGACCCGCCCGACGGGAAGGTTCCGCCGCTGGTGGTGTCGCCTCTGGCCGTGGGCGGTGCGGCGGAGTGTGCCGCTGCCGGCCGCGTCCGGGCGCAGCGCGGTGCCGCCTCCGGGGTGGGCGGCGGCGCCGACCATGCACTCCGGGCCGTTGCTCACCTACGGCCAGCAGATCGGTTATCGGGTACGCCGCCCAGGCGGTGACCGCCGATGAGCGAAGTTTCCCCGGCTCAGCCCTACGGGGACGAGCAGCCGACGGTGGTACACCTTTGGACGTTGACGGGGTATCGGCCGGGGACGCCCCCGCCCATCGTCGGACCGGTCGAATGGTGACGCCGACCGGGGGGACCTCGTCCAGCGGGCTGCATCTGCCGCTCCGGCCGCTGTGGATCTGCCGGATTGACGCCTACCCTTGGCCGTGCGCGGATGCGCGACTCGACCTGACGAGCGGCTACCGCGGCAAGACGATCAGTTTGACCCTCTTCCTCGCCTCCCAGTTCGTCGAAGCGCTCAACGACCTGAACACGATCGACCCGGCCCTCGGACCGCCACCCGACCCACGTGCGCTGTACGAGCGTTTCATCGGCTGGGTTCCGGCAAGGCGTACGCGATGAGCGGGCTGATCAAGGTGACCGTCAACCTGACCCCGGCGGCCGAGGCGGCACTGACCAGGCTCGGCGAGGTGCACGCCAACTGGACCGACGCGGTCAACTTCGCGTTGCGGTTGGCGTCGCTGATGGCCGACCTGGCGCCCGAAGGACATTTCACGATCGTCCAGCCGGACGGTACCCACGACCGCGTACACCTGATCTAGCGGTCCCAGTATCAGAGTTTGCCCTGCTTGCGCGTGCATCGCGTACGCGCACCGGACACGACGGAGTCACCGTTTGATGAGTCACCACCCGGAACCGGTCAACGCCGACGCCATCCGAGCGTCGGCCGACCTGACCTGGCAGCAGCACCAGGCCGGCGGCAACTCCTGGCACCCCGGCACCTGCCGGCAGTGCACACCGGAAGGGTGCCCCCAACTGAACTGGGCAACCGCCGTACGGGCCGCCGGCCCTGCCTCTTCGGAATAGCCTGCTTTGCCACGCTGGGCGGGACTCGGCGGGGGCGGTTCGGAGTTGTACGGTTCTTACCAGCACGTTTGTGACGGGGGAGGGGCGGATGGCCGAGGAGATCACGTTCGAGGACGTTGCCCCCGTGGTGCCCGTGCTCGACCTGGACGCGGCGCTCGATCGTTACCGGCGGCTGGGCTTCACCGCCCACCCCTACGAGGGCGGCGAGCGGTACGGGTTCGTCGAGCGCGGCAACGTGTCGCTGCACCTGACGGAGTGGGCCGAACACGATCCCCTCCGTACGGCATCAACGGTGTACCTCTACGTCTCCGACGCCGACGCCCTGCACACCGAATGGGCCGGGTCGGGTGTGGAGGGGCGCCTGGTCGAACCGCGCGACACCCCGTACGGCCTGCGGGAGTTCGCCTTTGTCGACCCGGACGGAACCCTGCACCGGGTCGGCTCCCCGCTTCCGGGACGGTAGCTTTCCCTGCCTCCGCCTAACCGACCTTTGTCATTTCCCACCGTTCGCTGCCACTGTTCATCTTCAAAAGACCAGAACCCGACAATCGCAACCGTACGGGGTACCAGCGACCGTCGGTGAACATCTGCCGCCCCCGGATATCCTTCCGGTTGAATTCCTCGACCACCAGAATCGTCTGGCCCGGACCGAAGTATGACGGTGCGTTGGTCACGGTGCAGATACCGACGCCATTCCTGAGCCGGAACGCGTACTCGCCCACGCCCCGCGGTCGCCCCGATCGCCAGGCCCATTCGCCGTTGTACCGACCGTCGTCGACCCCGCGGGCTTGACCGGGGTGACCGCTGAGCTGCGCAGGGTCCAGGAGAGCGGCGGACGACCCGCGACCCACCCTGAGCGCCCAGTAGATGGCGAGGACGGCGAGGGACCCTGCCACGAGCCCGTCCCTGCCGGCGCCGGGCGGGGCCACGGACGGGGCGAAGAACAGCACGAAAAGCGCAGCCACGTGCATGCCGAGCGCCCAGAAGCCCAGGAACCGGCCGAAGACCGCACCGAGGATGCGGCCGAGGAGCCTGTCCATTCCTGGTACGGCAACGTGCACCATAAGAAAGATGAGCATAAGGACGAAGCCGCCACCGGCGGTGAAGACCGCTCCCGCCACGGCGGCGGACCCGAAGACCTCAATGTAATCCGACATTTGATATCTCCCGCTCGCCGGAGGGGCATCGTAAGTGCGCGGGTCATTGCGTCGTATCAATGGTTCGGTAATCAGATACTAGCGATACCAGGCCGCATTGAAAGGTACGGACGGGCCGTACGCGGCGGCAGGGTGGGCGAAGCCGTCAGCCGATCAGCGGGGCGTGGACGACCCGTCGGCGCGGAACACATCGACTGAGGTGGACGGGCGCTCCCGTCGGCCGGGCGCGGCAGACGTTGCGGGGGGCGTACATCACCAGGCGGGTACGTACATCGAATTTGATGTAAGAGATTGACGCGTTACACGGCCCGGCGGGTTGGTCCGGGGGTGGCCCGGCTTGAAGTTGCCGTGATCGTTGCTCGCTCAGGCACGTCGCTGGCGGCGTGTGACGTGCGTGAGGGAGCAACGATCATCGGACCGGGACGGTCAGAGGTTGGTGAGGCTCTCGGCGGCGTCGCTGTAGCGGCCACCCTGGACCTGGATTGTGGACGCGGCGCTGTCGATCTCGGCGAGTTCGTCGGGGGACAGGTCGATGTCGGCGGCGGCCAGGTTCTCGTCCAGCCGGTGCGGCTTGGTGGTGCCGGGGATCGGGACGATCCACGGCTGCTGCGCCAGGAGCCAGGCCAGGGCGATCTGGCCGGGGGTGGCGTTCTTGCGCTGGCCGATGCCGGTGAGCAGGTCGACCACGGCCCGGTTGTGTTCGAGGGCGTCCGGCGCGAACCGGGGGATGCTGCTGCGGATGTCGTTGCTCGGGTCGAAGCTGGTCGACGCGGTGATGGTGCCGGTGAGGAAACCCCGGCCGAGCGGGCTGAACGGCACGAAGCCGATGCCCAGCTCCGCGCACGTGGCCAGCACGTCCTCCTCGGGGCGACGCCACCACAGCGAATATTCGCTCTGCACGGCGGCCACCGGCTGGACTGCGTGCGCCCGTCGGATCGTCCCGGCGGCCGCCTCGGAGAGGCCGAAGTGTTTCACCTTGCCGGCCTCGATCAGCTCCCCGACCGTGCCCGCGACGTCCTCGATCGGCACCTGCGGGTCAACCCGATGCTGGTAGTAGAGGTCGATGGTGTCGACCCCGAGGCGGCGCAACGAGCCCTCGACGACCTTCCGGATGTGATCGGGGCGGCTGATCACCCGCCCGGTCGACTTGACCTCGACCGGGTCGATGTCCCAGCCGAACTTGGTAGCGATCACCACCTGGTCCCGGTACGGCGCCAGCGCCTCACCGACAAGTTCCTCGTTGGCATACGGGCCGTAGACCTCGGCGGTGTCGAAGAAGGTCACGCCACGGTCCACGGCACCGCGGACCAGGGAGATCATTTCCTGTCGGTCGGGCCGGTCGCTGTATCCGCTGCTCATACCCATGCAGCCGAGACCGATGGCGGAGACCTGTGGGCCGCTGGTGCCGAGGGTGCGCTTGTCCATGGTTCAACACGGTAGTAGGCCGCGCGGGTCGCCGGGAGGGTCCGGCAGGGCCTCCTGGCAGGGGCTCCGACCGGGCATAGGACCTAGTTGATATCCGAAGGACATTCACGATTGACCGGCCGGACGGTTCCGTCGGGCGCACGTACACGTTTTGATCGAGGGTAGCGCGATCGTCACTAAAAGGAGTGGAGTCATCGCCATGAGCCGCAACCAGGAGCCGATCAACGCGGGCGTGATCCGTGCGTCCGCCGACCTGACCTGGCAGCAGCACCAGCCCGGTGGCAACAGCTGGCAACCCGGCACCTGCCGGCAGTGCACCCGTGACGGTTGCCCCCAACTGGCCTGGGCGACCCGCGTACGCGCCAGCGGTGTGGCGGCACAGCGCAACGTCGGGTGAGCGGCCCGCTCCCGATCGCCGCTGTCCGCAGCGGCGGGAATGACAGACCCGCGTGCGAGGGTCCAGGCCCGAACCGCACAAGCGCCAAACCCCGGGAGTACGAAGTGAGCGTGGCCGGTCCGCGTGACGCCGCCGTGCGGCTGTTGTTCCGACAGTACGTACGGCCGGTGATGGCCGCGCACGGTGTGGGCGGCAAGGGGAGGACGTACCGGCGCTTCGCGGACAGCGGTGACGCGGTGGTGGTCCACTTCCAGAACATCGCGCTGGTGCCACGGCCCTGGTTGAGCTGGATGAGGAAAACCGAGGAAGACTCCGACCTGCGAGATCCGTACGCGTCGGAAGGCGTGGTCGAGACGCGGCTCTGGCATCCCGGCGGTGATCATCAGTGGTCGATCGGCTCGGTGGAGGCGGTGCACACCCACGGGCCGGTGCTGGCGGACTTGCTCTCGGAGCAGCTCGGTGAGTTCGTCGCCCTGCTCGACCGGGACGTTTTCGAGGAACGCCTGCGGGCCGACGCCGACCTGCCCGATCGCAGCCGTCGGGAGGCGGCGCTGGTTGTCCTGCTCACCGAGAAGGGGCCGGCACCGGAACTCGAAGCCTTGCTCGCGGATTTTTACGACAACGGCAGCGGCTTCCCCACCTGGGCGTGGGAACGGGCGATCGGGGTCGGATCCGGTCGACGCCTCCGGGCGGCGGTGGCCGAGGTTCGGGCCGCGGGCGAGTAACTCGGTTCGGACGTACATCGTCTTTGATGTACGTACATCAAAGACGATGTAAGAACTCGACGTGTTATGCCGGTTCGGCCGGGGGAACGGGTCAGGGGGTCAGGTTGACGGTGTAGTTCTCCGCGCGGATGTCCACCCCGCGCAGGCCCAGGTGGCGGTCGCCGATGCGCTGGTTCCAGATGCACGAGTCGAAGGCGAAACCGGGCGCGAACATGGTCGGGTCCGAACCGGCCCAAAAGGCGCCGTCGGCGGCCTCGGCGAAGAAGTACGCCACCCTGACGTCGGTGATCAACACCAGGGCGGTCTGCCCGGAGTCGAGGATCCACCAGCCACGGGTCCCCCAGATTCCCCAGGCCGAGCAGGTCACCGGGCTGTAGTAGGCGATGACCATCTGGATCCGGGGACCGTAGCTGTTGCGGAAGGACAGTCGCCGGGTGACGTTGACGCTCTGCTCCGGGCGGGCCTTCGGGTCGAACGGCGTACGGGCCGGGGTGATGCCGGGGGACTCGCTCACGTACAGGCCGGAGGCTTGGTCGGACCGGAGGGCGACGGTGGGCGAGGGCGCGTCGCCGTAGGCCCCGGTGGGGTCGGTGCGGAGGATGCCGCCGGTCGAGGGTGCTCCGGCCTCGGCGGCACCCGTGCCGAAGAGGCCGCCGGCACCCAGGCCGAGCAGGGCGCCCGTGCGGAGAACTGTTCGTCGGTTGATCGGCGCGTCGTCGGATCGGCTCATTCGCCCATCGTCAGGGCGTGAGCGGCTGTCCGAGCAGATCCCGGAGGGCGCCTCGTGTTGATCGCCGGCCGCCTTTGCGCACCGTCAACGGTGTGGTCGTGCACCTCGGGCAGCCGACGATCAACGACGCGGACCTACTGTATCCGTTGCCGCCGGGCCGGTTCGAAGCCAGCGGCTGGACCGACGGGCACGCGGGTCGGCGATCAGCGCCCCTGCGCCTGTGTCTCGGCGTCGGCGCGGGCTCCGGCGGCGCGGAGGGTGCTGATGGTGGCACCGAGGTGTTCGAGGTCGCGCTTCGGGAGCGCCGAGCCGAGCCGTACGTCGAGTTCGTTCTCGACCGTGGCGGTGGCCTTGGCGAGCAGGGATTCTCCGGCGGGGGTCAGCTCGATGATCGAGGAGCGCCGGTCCTCGGGGTGCGGCCGGCGTACGCACAGCCCGTTCGCCTCGATCCGGTCGACGCTCTTACTGGCCGCCCCGACGGTGATCGACACCTCCCGGGCCAGGTCGTACACCCGGCATCCCTCGGTACGCGAGATCACCTGCATCAGGTCGTACCTGCCCAGTGGGAGATCGAACTCGGCGCGCAGCCGCTGGTCGACCGCGTTCCACATCTCGGTCTCCAGGCGTACCAGTTCGGTGAAGAGCTGCTTGAGGTTCATCACACCGCACTTAGATTCCGTGGAATTAACTTCCGTGGCAACGTGTTGGGCCGGAGGCACCACCACGTCGAGTCTAGGTAGTGAGCCCCTCGGGGGTTCGGATGGAGATGGATCATGAGCAGGGAACAGCGGGTTGCGCTCGACCAGATGATCCGGCAGGCGCCGCCGAGCCACACCCTGGCCGAGCAGCGGGCCGGGTACGACCGGATGATGCGGGCCCTGCCGCTGGCCGAGGGAGCCCGGACGAAGCTGTCGACGCTCGGGGGCGTACCCGTGGTCGACATCGAGCGGGCTGAGGCCGACAACGTCATCCTCTACCTGCACGGCGGCGCGTACACGCTGGGCAGCGCCGAGGCGTTCGCGGGGCTCTCGTCCGATCTCGGCCGCCGGGCCGGAGCGCGGGTCGTGAACGTCGACTACCGGTTGGCGCCGGAGCATCCGTACCCGGCGGCGCTCGACGACGCGGTGGCCGCGTACCGGGGGCTGCTCGACAGCGGCGTACCGGCGAACCGGATCGCGATTGCCGGTGACTCCGCCGGCGGCGGCCTGGCCCTGGCAACCCTGGTGAAGCTGAGAAGCGAGGGGGTTCCGCTGCCGGTCGCGGCCTTCGTGATCTCCCCGTGGGTCGACCTGACGCTGAGCGGGGCGAGCATCAGCGCCAAGCGTGCGGTCGAGCCGATCCTCGGCGAGGAGGGCCTGCGGGAGCGGGCCGCCGGGTACGCCGGCACCCACAGCGTCACGGACCCGCTGATCAGCCCCGTCTTCGCGGACCTGGCCGGGCTCCCGCCGCTGCTGATCCAGGTCGGATCGCACGAGATCCTGCTCGACGACGCGACCCGGCTCGCCACGGCGGCGGCGAGCGCCGACATGGCGGTGACGCTCGAGGTGACGCCGGAGGTCCCGCACGTGTTCCACTCGTTCGCGGCCGTACTCGAAGAGGGCGACGCCGCCCTGACCAGGGCGGGTGCATTTTTGCGTACCCGGTTCTCCGCGTAGCGGTCCGGTGGTGGCGGCGGCGCGGGGACGACGTTGGCCCCGCGCCGCCGGGTCCCGCCTCAGCTCTGAGGCTCGATCCAGATGTTGCGGTAACGGACGTTGGCGCCAGCGTCGCCGTGGTCCTGGAGCTTGATCGGGCCGATCGCCGGGCTCTCGGCGGCACCGCCACCGGTCGACCCGTCGATCTCGACGTTGTTGTGCACGACGACGCCGTTCCAGACCACGGTCACCCGGGCGTTCTCGCTCTTGGTGGTCCCGTTCCACCGGGCCGCCCGGAACGTGATCTCGTACGTCTGCCAGGTCTCCGGCGCGGTCGCCCGGTTACTGTCCGGGGCCCGCTTCTGGTAGAAACCGCCGCACTCGTTGTCGGCCGGGGTGGTGTCGCCGAACGAGTCCAGGACCTGCAACTCGTACCGGTCCTGGAGGTAGATGCCGCTGTTGCCGCGCGCCTGGCCGGTCACCTCCGGCGGCAGGTTCGGGATCCAGAACTCGGCGTGCAGCTTGAAGTCGCCGAAGCTCTGCTTGGTACGCAGATCCCCGCCGAGCACCTCGGCCGACCCGTTCGACACCGGCCAGGTCGGCGCGGCCCCGTTGGTGTGCTCCCAGTTCGCCGACAGGTTCGTGCCGTCGAACAGGTTGATCCGGGTCGGCGGCGCAGCCGTCCCGTACGCCTCGAACTCGTAGATCCGGGCCGCGTTGTCGGTGGTGCTGGTCGGCGCGGTGATGTTCAGCCGGACGTAGCGGGCCTGGACCGCGGTGATGTTGTGGGTGGTGGTCGAGGCGGTGTTGCCGGTGACCGTGGCCGCCGTCGACCAGGTGGTGCCGTTGGTGCTGGTCGCGATCGTGAAGTCACGGGTGTTCCAGGCGGTGTTCTCCCCGCCCGCACCCGCGTGCGCGACCACGAACCGGCTCACCGACTGGGCCTGGCCCAGGTCGACCTGGAGCCACTTCGAGGACCCGAGCGAGCACCACTTGTCGGTCCCGCCGCCGGTGACGCTGCCGTTGACCGCCTTCGCCGGAGCCTCGTTGGCGTTGCACGAGGAGTCGGCGCTGGCCGGCTTCCCCAGGGCCAGGTTCGTGGTCGGCGGCGGAGCCGAAGCACCGTACGCCTCGAACTCGTAGATCCGGGCGGCGTTGCCGCCGGCCTGCTCACCGGCGGTGATGTTCACCCGGACGTATCTCGCCTGGACCGGGGTGATGGTGTGGGTGGTGGTCGATGCGGTGTTGCCGGTCACCGTGGCGGCCGTCGTCCAGGTGGTGCCGTTGGTGCTGGTCGCGAGGGTGAAGTCGCGGGTGTTCCAGGACGCCTGCTCCCCGCCCGCCCCGGCGTGCTGGAGCACCAGGCGGCTCACCGTCTGCGCCTGGCCCAGGTCGACCTGGAGCCACTTCGAGGTGCCGGTCGAGCACCACTTGTCCAGGACACCGCCGGTGACGCTGCCGTTGACCGCCTTCGCCGGACCCTCGTCGGCCTTGCACGAGGAGTCGGCGGTGGCGACCTTGCCCAGCGCCAGGTTCGGCTGGGCGGCGGTGCCGGGAATGCTGTTCAGGGTGTACCAGGCCTCGGTGCTCCACAGCGACTGACCGGTGTTCGAGGTGAACGGGCGGGGCGAACGGACGTACACCACCCGGTCGGGCTGGAGACCGTTGATCACCAGGTTGACCTTCTTCCCGTCCGCCGACAGGGTCGCCGAGGAGACGGTCAGGGTCTGCAGGTTCAACTTCGGGCCGCCGTACGCGGCGGTCGGCTGGTACCGCCACTGCTGCACCTTGTACGAGGTGGCCAGCGCCGCCGCGGTCGCCGCCGACAGGGGCTGGGTGTACTCCAGCTCGAAACCGGTCGGCGTCGCCCGCATCGCCAGGATGTCGAACGTGTTCGCACCGTTCGGGGTCAGCTTCTGCAGGCCGTAGCTGAGCTTGCCCTCCTGGCCCCAGTTACCGCCCGCACCCAGGCCACCGGCGTAGATCGCGCCGTCCGGACCCTGGGTCAGCTCGGTCACCCCGGCCTCCAGGCCCTGGGTCAACCGGAACAGGGCGCCCTGGTACTCGCCGTTGACCTTCTCCAGGTACGCCCGCTGGATCCCGCCGTACGTCACGTCGCTGATCAGCATCTGACCGGCGAAGGTGCCGGTGTTCAGGTAGACCGGGGTGCTCGGCGAGTTCGCGATCTCGTTCTGCGGCATCCACAGCACCGGCTGGGTCACCGGGCGGGAGTCGAACGGGCCCGCCGGGTTCATGTAGTGGTTGAAGAACCGGTCCTGCTTGACGTGCAGCAGCTTCGACGACGGCAGCCAACCGCCCTGGTTGTCGGTGACGAAGATGCCGCCCTCCGGACCCCACCCGATCCCGTGCGGCGTACGCAGACCGCCCGCGACGTAACTGACCGCGCCGGTGGTCCGGTTCACCTTGATGGTGGTGCCCCCGGTTCGGGGCCGGCTGCGGGTCGGTGGTGTTCCCGCCCAGGTTGATCGAGACGGAGAGGTTGAGGTAGAAGAACCCGTCCTGGTAGAGCAGGCCGAACCCGAACTCGTGGAAGTTCCCGCCGAACGGCCAGGTCGCGACCGTACGGTAGTTGTCGGTCACCCCGTCGCCGTTGGTGTCGTTCAGTTCGGTCAGCCGGTGCTTCTCCGACACGTAGATCTTGCCGTCCACGATCTTGATCCCCTGCGGTTCCCGGAGCCCGCTCGCCACCCGCTGCGTGGTCACCTGGCCGGGGCCGGTGTTCCCGGTGGTGTTGCCCAGGACCCAGACCTCGCCGAGCAGGTTGTCGGTGCCGCCCCAGGTGGTGATCGCGAGCCGGCCGTCGGGGAAGAAGTCCATCCCGGTGACCTGCGGCTGGAAGCCGGTCGGGCGCAGGTTCGTCAGGTTGTAGCTCGGGTGGACCGAGGTCAGCGGCAGCCCGTCACCGGGGGTGTCGGTGCTCGCCTCGCACTGCTTCTGACCGGGGGCGGTCACCCGTACGACACCGGAATCGGTGCTGAGCACCGAGTTGGGGACCAGGACGTACGACGAGGCGCCCGGCGGCTGCCAGTGCAGGGTGATCTGCTGGTCCGCGCCGCGCTCGAAGTGGTCGATGCGCAGCGAGTGGTAACCCGCGGTCAGGGCGATCGAGCCGTCGACCGGCGGGTTGGCGCCGTGCAGGCCGTCGTGATCGATGACCACGGTGCTGTCGATGGTCAGCCGGGACCCGTCGTCACTGAAGAGCCGGAAGTTGTACGTACCCGCCTGGGGAACGTTGATGTTGCCGATCACCTGGGTGACGAAGTTGTCCGCGATCCCGCCGAAGTCCGCGGTGGTGGTCCAGTTGATCGTCGGCATCAGCTTGTCGATGTTCGGCGTCTGCCCCGGCTTGAGTACGCAGATCTCCTCCAGCGGCACCTGCACGTCGAAGACCCGCAGGGTGACGCCGGGCTCCTGCGGCGGAGGGGCCAGCGCCGACAGTGGGCCTGTGGCGTGGACCGGCGCCGTGGCGCGGATCGGGCCCGCCGAGGCGGGCGAGGGCAGGGTGGCGGGTATTACCAGGGCGAGGGAGGCAACTGCGAGGGCATGGCGAAGCCATCGTCTGTCCATGGTGTCTCCTGGGCGCGGTGGGACGGGACGGTCCACATGCGACGCCCCGTCGACAACTGGCCCGGAGACACCGACTCGGAGGCCAGCCACGCCGACGATGTAACTTCGCCGATACGTCGCGCTGAGGTTGGCGTCACACTAATCGACAAACGTCGAATTTTCTATGCCTTTCGCGGCGACCGCCACAACTTCCGATCGACGGATACAAAAGTTCCGGCGGGTGGCGGCCGTACCCCGCCGGGCGGGGCACGGTGGTGTTCAATGTAGACGCGCGCGAACCGTGGGAGGTATCACCGATGTCCGAGGTCGCCGTCGCGATCGAACCGCAGACACCCGTCGCGGCCGAACGGCTCGACGCACTCGCCGGAGGGCTCGCCGACGACCTCCGTACCATCCGTGGGCTGCGGATCGGGCACGCGGGATCCACCGCGATCGGCCCCGGCAAGTCGCCCCAGGCGTGGGAACTCGGCATGCTCGTGGTCAGCGGTGTCTTCTCCGCCGCCACCATGGGGGCGATCGCCCAGATCGTGGTCGCGTACGTCAACCGGGCCAACGCGCGGTCGATCAGGCTGCGCAGCGGCGAGAACGAGGTCGAGATCACCGGCTCGACCCGGCTCGACGACCCGGCCCTGGTCGCCCAACTGGAGAAGATCTTCGGCACCGGTTCGGCTCCGCTGAGCACCGCACCCGCTCCGCCGGGCGGCGGGGACGGACCACGGGCGGTCGAGGGCGAACAACGCGCCGACACCGATCGCTGAGTCACGATGGGACGCCGCCTCGCCCTGCTGATCGCCAACGACCGGTACATCGACGAGTCGCTGTCGGACCTGTACGCGCCGCGCGACGAGGCCCGCGACCTGTCCAGCCTGCTGTCGGACGCCGACGTCGGCGCGTTCGACCACACCGTACTGCTGGAGAACGAGTCCAAGAGCGCGGTCGAGCGGGCGATCGAGTCGATGCTGCGTACGGCCGGGCCCGAGGACCTGTTCCTGCTCTACTTCTCCGGTCATGGGATCCGCAGCAACAAACGCGGCCGGCTCTACCTGGCGGTGGCAAACACCGAACTCGACGCCCTGTCGTCCACCGCCATCTCCGCCTCCTTCGTCCGCGAACTCCTCGACGAGTCCGACGCCGCCAGCTCGGTCATCCTGCTCGACTGCTGCTACAGCGGCGCCTTCGACGGCCAGGGCCTCAAGTCCACCGACGACCTGCCGATCGACGGTGAGCTCAGCGCCGGATACGGGCGTTACGTCATCACCGCCACCAACTCCGTCGAGCGGGCCGACGACGGCCGCCCCGCCACCGAGATCACCCCACGGCTGCGGTCCGCGTTCACCGAGACGATCATCCAGGGGCTGGGCACCGGCGCCGCCGACATCACCGGGATCGGGCGGATCACCCCCGAAGACCTCTGGCGGTACGTGCGGATGGAGCTGCCCCGGCGGGCGCCCAACCAGTCACCGTGCCAGTTCGGCCGGGCCAGCGACGAGATCCACATCGCCCTGTCCCGGGACGGGCACCACCGCCAGCGCCGCCACCGCGACCAGCGAGAGGTTCGCCTCGGTGACCTGCTCGGCCCGCTCGAACCCAGCGACGACGTACGCCTCTGCGCCACCGAATGGCGCCGGCGCGGGCTGCTCAAGGTGCCGATCGGGCAGGCGCAGCGGATCGACCAACCGGCCGGTGAACCGGTCTGGCTCGACCTCGCCGCCACCGAGGGGCACCTGCTGCTCGTCGGGCGCGCCGGCACCGGCAAGACCACCCTGCTGCGCACCATCATCGGTGGGCTCGCCCTCACCCACACCGATCGCGAGGTCGCGTTCTACTGCCTCGAATCCGGCGGCAACTGGCTCGGCCCGATGCGCCGGCTGCCACACGTACGGGCGGTGGTCGGTGACGACGAGGTGGGGGAGGTCGGCAAGCTGCTCGACCACCTCGAACAGGACGTGCTGCGGCGCAAGCAACTGTTCCGCGAACACGAACTGGAATCACCGACCAGCCTGCGCGCCAAGCGGGCCATGCTGGACTCCGGACCGTACCCGGACGTTTTTCTCGTGGTCGACCGCTGGCAGGACTTCGCCACGCTGATCCACGACTTCGCCCCGAGGGTCATCGACCTCGCCAACAAGGGCCTCGGGTACGGCATGCACGTCGCCGTACTCGACCGGAGCTGGCGGACGATCCCCGAGGAACTGCTCGAACTGCCCCAGTCGCGGATCGAGACCCGGCTGACCCAACCGCACGAGTCGCGGGTCAACCCGGACCACGCCGGCCGCCTGCCGAACCTCCCCGGCTGGGCCATCCACGGCCGGCAGACCTTCCGCATCGCCCTGCCCGACCTGACCCCGAGCGAGGTCGACGTCGACACCGAACCGGTGGACGGCGCACCCGACGGCGCAGCGCTGCTGATCTCGACGATCGCCGAGGCGTGGCAGCCACCAAGGCCGTCCGGCGACGGAACGCCGGGAGGGACCATCGACGGCCTACCCCCGTGGGGAGAGACCGGCGGCGTACCACGCGGGGTGGTGGTGCCGCAGACCGATCCGGGCGACCCGACGAGTGCGGTGGAAACGGTGGAGACGCCGGGAACGGTCCCGCCACCCAGCGAGGTCCTGACCGTGCTCGGCGTGCCGAACTACGCCGCGCTGCTGGAGTTCACCGGCGCCGGCACCCCGAGCGGCGCCGACTACCTGCGGGTGCCGATCGGGCTCGACGAACACGGGGGGCCCGTACAGCTCGACATCAAGGAGGCCGCGCAGGGCGGTGACGGGCCGCACGGCCTGCTCGTCGGCGCGACCGGCTCCGGCAAGAGCGAACTGCTCCGTACGCTGGTCACGGCGCTGGCGATGCGGCACACGCCGGACCAGCTGAACTTCCTCCTGATCGACTACAAGGGCGGGAACACCTTCCGACCACTGGGCCAGCTCCCGCACACCGCCGCGGTCATCGCCAACCTCGCCGACGACCTGTCGCTGGTCGAACGGGCGGCCGAGGCGTTGCAGAGCGAGCTTCGGCGCCGGCAGGAGGTGCTGCGCGAAGCCGGCAACGTGGGCGGCCGGTGGGAGTACGAACGGGCCCGGCAGACCAATCCGACCCTGCCCCCGATGCCCACCCTGCTGGTGATCTGCGAGGAGTTCGCCGAACTGCTCGCCGCCAGGCCGGACTTCGTCGACGTGTTCATCCTGATCGGACGGATCGGACGCAGCCTCGGCGTACATCTGCTCCTGGCCAGTCAGCGGATCGAGGAGGGCCGGCTGCGGGGCCTGGAAAGCCACCTGTCGTACCGGATCGGGTTGCGCACCTTCTCCGCCTCGGAGTCCCGGGCGGTCCTCGGGGTGGCCGACGCGTACGAACTGCCCACCGCCCCCGGTCACGGCTACCTGAGGGTCGGCCAGGACCTGACCCGGTTCCACGCCGGGTACGTCTCCGGCCCGTACCTCGCCCACGTACCGCCGCCGCTGGCCGGTGACCGCGAACTGGGCGACAGCACCGTCCTCGACGTGGTGATCTCGCGGCTGCGCGGCTCCGGAACACCCGCCCGCCCGATCTGGCTGCCGCCGCTCGACGAACCGCCCGGCCTCGACAGGCTGATGAACCTGGTCGAAGACCCGGAACTCGGCCTGCGCGCGGCCGAACGTCACCTGCTGACCGTGCCGGTGGGCATCGTCGACCTGCCCCTGGAGCAGCGCCAGGACCGGCTCCTGCTCGACTTCGCCGCCCCGACCAGCAACCTCGCCGTCGTCGGTGCGCCCCGCAGTGGCAAGAGCACCCTGGTCGCCTCGGTCATCGCCGCGCTCGCGCTCACCCACACCCCACGCGAGGTGCAGTTCTACTGCCTCGACTTCGGTGGCGGGTCGCTGGCGAACCTGGCGAGCCTGCCGCACCTGTCCGGGCTCGCCACCCGCCGCGAACCCGATGCCGTACGCCGTACCGTCGCCGAGGTCGAGAACATCGTCGACGAGCGCGAGGCGCTGTTCGGCCGGCTGGGCATCGACTCGATCGGTGCGTACCGGGACCGGCGGGCGTCCGGTGAGTTTCCCGAGGACCCGTTCGGGGACCTGTTCCTGGTGGCGGACGGTTGGAGCGCCCTGCGCCAGGACTACGAGGAGCTGGAGGAGGCGATCTTCACCCTCGCCGCCCGGGGACCGGGAGTCGGGGTGCACGTCATCCTCACCGCCGTCCGGTGGACGGAGATCCGACCGGCCCTGCGCGACCTGCTCGGCATCCGGCTGGAGCTGCGGCTCTCCGACCCGACCGAGTCGGAGGTCGACCGCCGGGTGGCGCGCAACGTGCCGGGTCACCGGCCCGGCCGGGGTTTGACCGCCGACAAGCGGCACTTCGTCGCCGCCGCACCCCGGATCGGCGAGGGCGGACCGACGCACCGGGAACAGACGGAGGCGACCACCGCCCTGGCCCGTCGGATCCGCGAGTGCTGGCCCGGGCAACCCGCGCCGAGCGTACGGCTGCTTCCCCGTACGCTCACCGCGGACGACCTGGCCAGGGTGGTCGACCCGGACCGGCCGGGGCTGCCGATCGGGGTGAACGAGGCCGCCCTCGCCCCGGTGTACCTCGAACCCTCGGTCGACCCGCACCTGCTGGTCTTCGGCGACGCCGAGTGCGGCAAGTCCAACCTGCTGCGGCACATCGCCCGGACCATCGTGGCCCGGCACACCCCGGCCGAGGCGCGGATCGTCATCGCCGACTACCGGCGCAGCCTGCTCCGGGCGATCGAGGGTGAACACCTCATCGGCTACGCCGCGTCCCACCAGGCATTCAGCGAGATACTGGGCCAGGTCCGCTCGGTGATGCAGGAGCGGCTCCCGGGAGCCGACATCACCCCGGCCCAGCTCCGGGACCGGACCTGGTGGCGGGGACCGGAGCTGTACCTGCTGGTGGACGACTACGACCTGGTCGCGACCGGTGGCGGCAACCCGCTGGCGGCCCTGCTCGACCTGCTGCCGCAGGCCCGCGACCTCGGCCTGCACCTGATCCTGGCCCGACGGGTCGCCGGGGTGGCCCGGGCCCAGTACGAGCCGGTCCTGCAACGCCTGCGCGAGCTGGACACTCCGGGGCTGCTGATGTCCGGCAACCGCGAGGAGGGGGCGGTGCTCGGCTCGATCCGCCCCACCCCGCTGCCACCGGGCCGGGGCACGCTGGTCCGCCGCCGAGACGGCGTACAGGTCGTGCAGACCGCACTCGCCGAACCCTGAGCCCCGCGTACCCGGCCGCTCCGCGCCCGCCCGTCCGGCGCCGGTCAGTCCACGTCGGTGCAGACGTCGTGGGTGGTGCCGTGCGCCATCGTGATGGTCTTGTCGAACGTCGGGGTGAACTCGACCATGAACACTCCGTCGACGATCCACAGGCCACGCGGCAGGGAGCCGGCGTTCTCCCGGAAGCCGAGCAGGACCGGCCCGGTGACGTACCAGGTCATCGAGCCGTCGGTGGCGTACTCGACCAGCGAGGTGCCGCTCGCGTCCGCCGTGCTGGTGGCACCGGTCTCGAGGTTCGTGATTTCGTTGATCAGCGCACCCGTGTACAGCTCCCGCTTGGGCGAGCCGTCCGGATACACCGCCAGGACCAGCTTGCGGACCTCGTCCACCACCGGCTGCACCCGTACGGCGAAATCACAGCGCGCCCCGGCGGGCATTTCGAACGCCTCCTGCGGTGCCGGCACCCACCCGCCGGGCCACCCGCCTCCGGTGCCGGCCGGTGCGGCGGACGCCGTGGCGGGCACGGTCGCCACCAGTAGCGCCGCCGCGATCGCTCCGATGCTCAGTCTCCAACGCATGATCACTCCAGGTCTCTGTCCGGAAGCATGACCGGATCAGCATTTCCCGCCCCGCTCACCACGTCCTGACCGTCCGGTGACGCCGGAACACCCCTACGGGCCGGCCGGGGCACCGGGACTCACCATCGGCTGACCGGGGTGGCAACCGTCCCCGGCGGCCAGGCTGTCAGTGTGGGTATGGAATTCCGACTGCTCGGCCCGTTCGAAGCCCGCCACGACGGTCACCCCGTCGACATCGGCAGCCGTCGCCAGGAGCGGTGCATCCTCGCCGTCCTGCTGCTCGATGTGGGCCGCGTGGTCAGCACCGACCGGCTGATCGACCTGCTGTGGAACGGGCGCCCGCCGGTGTCGTTCCGCAGCGCCGTGCACACGTACGTCGGTCGGCTCCGGGTGGCACTGACCCCGTACCGGGTACGGATCATCACGCGCGGGGACGGCTACCTGGTGGAGGCGGAGGGGCACCGGGTCGACGTGGCGGAGTTCACCCGGCTCACCTCCCTGGCAGGTGCGACCACCGACCCCGGTGAACGCGTACGGCTGCTCGACCGGGCGCTGTCGCTCTGGCGTGGACCGCTGCTCGCCGACACCGCCGACGACGAACTCCGGGAACGGCTGCACGGCCCGATCGAAGAACTCCGGCTGACCGGCATCGAGTCACGGGCACAGGCCCAGCTCGCCCTGGGACAGCACACCCTCGTGGTGGGCGACCTGACCCCGCTGGTCGACCGGTTCCCGACCCGGGAACAGCTCGTCGCGACCCTGATGACCGCCCTGTACCGGGCCTCCCGCCAGGCCGACGCGCTGCTGCTCTACCGGACGACCAGGAAACGCCTGGTGGACGACCTCGGGGTCGAACCGGGGCCGAAGCTGCGGGAGGTGCACCAACGGATCCTGCTCGACGACCGGCGACTCGACCGGCCCGGTCGGCCCGCGTACGAGGTGCTGGTGCGCGACGAGACCCTGCCGTGGAACGTGGGCGGGCATCCGGCGTTGGAGTTCTGCAACACGTTCGCCGGCTGGGGGCAGGAGCCGCCGCTGCCCGGTTCGGAATGGCTGCGCGCGTACCGGACCCTGGCGGTCTGGGGCGGGTACGTCGGACTTTTCGACGACGTCGAGGTGAGCCGACTGGTCGAACTCGCCCGACGGGACCCCGGTACGGCCGCCACCGTGCTCGACGAGGTTCGCGCACTGCGTACCCGGTTGTATGCCTGTCTGACCGACCCCGACGACCGGCGGGCGTTCGACGCGGTGGCCCGGTCCGCGGAGGCCGCCGCGAAATCGCTGGTCTTCGGGCGCGACGTGGACGGCGTCGGGCGGTGGTGCCCGGCCGCCGCGTCGGGCCTGCGGTCACCGTTGTACGCGGTCGCGTGGAGCGCCGCCGAACTGCTGGCCGATCCGCGCCGGCTCACCATCCGGGTGTGCCCCGACCCGCGCTGCGGCTGGCTGTTCCTCGACGAGACCGGGCTGCGCCGGTGGTGCAGCCTCGCGGCCTGCGGTCCGTCGGTGCCGACCGTCCCCTGCCGTCCCGCCCGGCACGGCAACGGCGACCGGTCGGGTTTCGGGACCTCCGCGAAGTGGGCACCTGGTTGGTGACAACGACCACGACGGCCGGGAGGTCCTGGTGACCACGTACGGGTTCCACGCATCGCACGAGCAGCTTCCGCCGAGCGAGTTGCTGCGTCAGGTCCAGGCAGCGCAGCAGGCGGGGTTCAGCCGGGCGATGTGCTCGGACCACTTCGCCCCGTTCGGCCCCGAGCAGGGCGAGTCCGGGTTCGCGTGGTCCTGGCTGGGCGCCGCACTGGCCAGCACCGACCTGCCGTTCGGTGTGGTCAACGCACCGGGCCAGCGGTACCACCCGGCGATCATCGCCCAGGCCGCCGCCACCCTGGCCGAGATGTTCCCGGACCGGTTCTGGATGGCGGTCGGCAGCGGGGAACTGGTCAACGAGCACATCACCGGCGAGCGGTGGCCGGCCAAGGACGAGCGCAACGCCCGCCTGCTCGAATCGGTGCAGATCATGCGGGCCCTGTTCGCGGGCGAGACGGTCAGCCACCGGGGCCTGGTCACCGTCGACCGGGCGAGACTCTGGACGCTGCCGGCGTCACCCCCGGCGATCTTCGGTGCGGCGGTCACCCCGGAGACCGCCCGGTGGGTCGGCTCCTGGGCCGACGGACTGATCACCGTGAACCGGCCGGTGGAACAGCTCCGACCGGTGATCGAGGCGTACCGCGAGGGCGGTGGCGCGGGCAAGCCGGTCAAGTTGCAGGTGCACCTGAGCTGGGACCGGGACGAGGAGAAGGCACTGCGGATCGCGCACGAGCAGTGGCGTACCGGGATCCTCGGCAGTGACGTGGCCTGGGATCTGGCCATGCCGGCCGAGTTCGCCCGCGCCACCGCGTACGTCCGCCCCGACGACATGCGCGAACACGTCCTGATCTCGAACGACCCCGCCCGCCACACCCAGTGGCTCCACGAGTACGCCGACCTCGGCTTCGACGAGATCTACCTGCACCACGTAGGCCTCGACCAACGCGACTTCCTGGACACCTTCGCCACCCAAATCCTCCCCGCCCTCACCTGACCACCCCCTCCACTCCCAAGATCCGCCCTCTTGTAGAGAACGAGGCGCAATCCGGCGCGCGATTGCCACTCTTTCTCTACAAGAGGGGCCTGCTCTAGGGGGTGGGGTGTTCGCGGTCGGTGGTGCGGCCGAGGGCGACCATGCGGAGGGTGTGCTCGCGTCGTCGCAGCAGGAGCAGCGCGATCAGGAGCGTCAGCACCGGGACGGTGGCGAGTACCACCCACTGGGCCGGCGCCAGGTAGATCGGGCGGCCCATGTTCATGTTCGACACCGCCCACCCGTCGAGGGTCTGCTCGACCAGCACCACCAACGCGACGACCGGTGCCAGCAGGACCGCGATCCGCCGCCGTACGGGTCCGTCCATTGTGGTCAGCGCGACCAGCAGGGCCAGCACGGCCGCCGCGAGGAACGCCTCGTAGAACAGGAGCTGAGCGCTGGAGCCGGAGGCCAGTTCGAGATCGGGGCGGGGCACCTTGTTGTCGTGCAGGTGGAACACGTAGAACGTCGCGCCGTTCGCGCCGACGCCGTCGCTGGCGAGCCGGTTGATCAGAAATACCGCGTCGATCGTCGCCAGGGCCAGCACGATCGTCAGGAGTCGACGGGTGCCGAGCACTACGAGCGCGCGGCGGCGCGGCGCCCGTACGGTGACCGCGACGGCGGCGACCAGTGCCAGCGGAAGTTGCCACAGGGCGCTCACGGCCGGGACGGGATCGGTGTCGTACTGCGACGGGACCAGGGTGACCTCGGTGAGCAGCGCCGCCCAGACGAGCACGATCGCCGGCCAGCGCAGTCCCGCCAGCAGGGCGACGCTGACCGCCGCCCAGGTGCCGACCGGTAACCAGTCGATCGCGCCGATTCCGTCGCCGGCGAACTGGTAGAACTGCGGTCCCATGGCCGGCGGGAGGTCCGATATCAGGGCGTGGCCGTTCATGGTGAGCAGGGTGAGTGCGGCCAGCAGGCCGGTCACGGCTGCCGCGTCGGACCAGGCCCGGTCGGTCAGCCCGTGGGCGGTCCAACCCAGCCGGGCACGCAACCCCGCGACGACCAGGTTGGCGACGTCGCCGATGCGGGGGTGCCGCTGTCCGGGTCGGGCGTCGTCGAGCAGTACGCCGAGCATCTCGTCCTCGTAGCGGCGGCGGTGCTCCCAGGGATAGACGGCGAGCAGCCGCCGGTAGCGGCTCTCCAGATCCCGGCCGGTCATCCGACGCCTCCCTCGGCGAGCAGGTTACGACGGCGCAGCCGGCTGCCTGCCGTGTTCGCGTTGTGCCGCAGGCGGGCGGCCTCCTCGGCGAGCCGTTGCGCGCCCAGGGCGGTGATGCGGTAGTAGCGGCGCAGCCGGGACTGCACCACCTCCTCGCGGTCGACCTCGATCAGGCCCTCCGTCCGGAGCCGGTCGAGTACGGCGTAGAGGGTGCCGGCGCGCAGCTTCACCCGGCCGTCGGAGATCTCCAGGACGTCCCCGATCACGCCGTAACCGTGCTGGGGTGTCTCGGCCAATGCGGTGAGGATCAGGAACGTCGGTTCCGTGAGTGGCGGACTACTCATGTCGGCAGCATATACCGAGCGACGGTATATGCGGGGGCCCCGAGGTGCCGACGGGTGATCGCCGGTTCGACGTCAGGGCAGCGCGAAGAGTGAAGTAACTTCAAATTTGCCTTAACTGCGGCTTTTTCGTGTTGATGCACCGAGCGGCGGTCTTTAGGTTTTCCCTGCGACGGCTACCGCGTTTGTCGGCCGAATGATTCAAGGGAGTTCCATGGGCATCTCACGACGGTCGGTCCTCGCCTCCGCGCTGGTGGGAGCCGGCCTCGGAGGTTCGGCGTACCTGGCCGGACCGGCGTCGGCGGCCAGCGGACCGGGCGATGTCGTCGGAAAGATCACCGTCGGCTACCAGGGCTGGTTCGCGTGCGCCGGCGACGGGGCGCCGATCAACGGCTGGTGGCACTGGAGCGAGAACTGGTCCCAGTCCCCGTCACCGAGCAACAACGTGATCAAGGGCTGGCCGGACATGCGGGAGTACACGAACGTGTACCGGACCGCGTACCCGAACTTCGGCAACGGGCAGCCCGCGACCCTGTTCTCCTCGTACGACCAGCAGACCGTGGACACCCACTTCACGTGGATGCAGCAGTACGGCTGCGACACCGCGGCCCTGCAACGCTTCAACCCGAACAGCTCCGAGGGGCCGACCCGCGACGCCATGGCCACCAGGGTCCGCAGCGCGGCGGAACGCACCGGGCGCAAGTTCTACATCATGTACGACGTCACGAACTGGACGAACATGCAGTCGGAGATCAAGGCCGACTGGAGCAGCAAGATGTCCGTCCACACCGGATCGTCGGCGTACGCCCGGCAGAACGGCAAGCCGGTCGTCTGCGTCTGGGGGTTCGGCTTCAACGATTCCGGCCGCCCGTTCGGCGCGGCGGCCTGCCTCGACGTGGTCAACTGGTTCAAGGCCCAGGGCTGCTACGTCATCGGCGGTGTGCCGACGCACTGGCGGTCCGGCAACGAGGACTCCCGCCCCGGCTTCGGCGACGTCTACCGCGCCTTCCACATGCTCTCCCCGTGGATGGTCGGGCGGATCGGCAACACCGCCGACTCGGACCGGTTCTACGCCAACGTCAACCAGGCCGACCAGGCCGACTGTGACGCGCACGGGATCGACTACCAGCCGTGCGTACTCCCCGGCGACCTGACCGAGGGCCAGCGGGCGCACGGCGACTTCATGTGGCGGCAGTTCTACAACATGGTCCGGCTCGGCGCCCAGGGCATCTACATCTCCATGTTCGACGAGTACGGCGAGGGCAACCACATCGCCAAGAATGCCGAGAACGCCTCGATGGTGCCGGTCGGGATCACCATGCCCTCGCTCGACGAGGACGGGACCGTGTGCTCCTCCGACTACTACCTGCGGCTCACCGCCGACGGGGGCCGGATGCTCAAGAAGCAGTTGGCGCTGACCGCCACCCGTCCGACCCCGCCGGTGGTCGGTGGCCCGGTCGTCGAGACCGGGATCAGCCTGCGCTCGCGGGCCAACAATCTCTTCGTCTCGGCCGGCGCCGGAGGCGACTCGGCCCTGATCGCCAGCGCCTCCGCAGCGGGTGCCGCCGAGCAGTTCGACCGGGTGGACCTCGGCGACGGCGGGATCGCCCTGCGGTGTCGGGCCAACGGGAAACTGGTCACCGCCGAGGACGCGGGTGACGGCCCGCTGGTCGCGAACCGTACGGCGGCCGGACCGTGGGAGTCGTTCACCCTGGTGCAGAACCCGAACGGCACGGTCAGCCTGCTCGCCCGGATCAACAACAGCTACGTCTGCGCCGAGGGTGGTGGATCGAGCGCGCTGGTCGCCAACCGGGCCGCGATCGGCCCCTGGGAACAGTTCGACCTGATCACCGCCTGACCCGCAAGGAGTACACCCACCCTCCGGACAGGCATGGAGAGCGGCTGAGCGGGTACGCCGCACTCCAGCACCGGAGGGTGGGTGGAGATGTCGAGGGGTGACGAACCGACCATCGGCGTGATCGGGTCGTACGGTGGCCGCAACCTCGGCGACGAGGCGATCCTCACCGGCATCCTCGGCGACGTGCGCGCCGCCCGCCCGGAGGCGCGGATCATCGTCTTCTCCCGCAACCCCGAGCACACCGCGCACGCCCATCCGGGGGTCGAACCGGCGGCCTGGGACGGGATCCGGCGGGCCGACTCGGCGGCCACGGTCGCCCGGCTCGACCTGCTGATCCTCGGCGGCGGCGGGATTCTCTACGACAGCGAGGCCCGGCGTTACCTGCGGCTGGTCCTGGCCGCCCAGGAGCGGGGTCTACCGGTGTTCACGTACGCGGTGGGTGCGGGTCCGTTGACCGATTCGATCGACTGCTCGATGGTGCAGCAGAGCCTCGACGGGGCGGTCGGGGTGACCGTACGCGACGACGAGTCGCAGTTGGTGCTCGAGGGGATCGGGGTGAACACCCCGATCACGGTCACCGCCGACCCCGCCTTCCTGCTCGAACCGGAGGAGTTCCCGGTGGAGTGGCTGCGCCGGGAGGGCGTACGACCCGGCCGGCGGCTGGTCGGGATGAGCGTACGGGAGCCGGGGCGGGCCGCCTCCCGCCTCGACGTCGACGGTTACCACCGGCTCCTGGCCCAGATCGGCGACTTCCTGGTCCGGCGGCTGGAGGCGAACGTCCTGTTCGTCCCGATGGAGCGCGACGACATCAAGCACTCGCACGGGGTCCTGTCCCACATGACCGCCCCGGACCGGGGTCGGATCCTGCACGGCGACTACTCGCCCCGGCAACTACTGGGCCTGATGTCGCATTTCGACATCGCCGTCGGGATGCGACTGCACTTCCTGATTTTCGCCGCCATGTCCGGCGTACCGTTCCTGCCGTTGCCGTACGCGGGAAAGGTCTTCGACTTTGCCCAGCGGATCGGCGTGCCGGCGCTCAGCGGGCTGGCCCGGGAGGTCGAGGGGCCGCTGCTGGCCGAGGTCGACCAGCTCTGGGACGAGCGGGAGGCGCGGGCCGGGGACACCGCCCGCCGGGTCGACGAGGTACGCGAACAGGCCCGGCTCACCAGCCGGCTCGTGACCCCGCTGCTGAAGCGCATCTGACGCGGCGGGTTCCGGGATTCAGGACGCCGGGCCGCGCCAGCGGTAGACCCAGGGCGGGCCGTCGTCCAGGACCGACTCCAGCTCGTACATCTCGGCCTTGGCCAGGCCGCCCTCGCCCAGGTGCGGGTGGACCAGGGGCGGGCGACCGTGCGCGTCCAACTCGACGGTGACCACGCCACCGTCGGCCACCCCGCCCTCGAGCGGTACCTGTGCCGTCGCTCCCATGCCACCATCTAACCCGCCGGCCGGGACCGCCCGCAGCGGATCGCCCCGGTCCCGCAGGCCCGCACCGACCGGGGCCGCTCGGGCTCAGCCGTTCAGGTCGCGGATCCAGCGCACCTCGGTCGCGGACTCCAGGTAGCCGAACCACTTGTTGATCGCGAGCATCGGTTCGTTTCCGCTGTCGTTGTTGGTGAACGCCTCGGTGTAGCCGGCCGCGCGGGCCCGGTGCAGCGAGGCGGACTTCGCCAGCTTCGCCAGGCCCCGCCGGCGGTAGGCGCGCCGGGTGCCGGCCATCCCGGACATGTAGCGGGTGCCGCCGTCGGTGATGGCCAGGCTGAACGCGGCGACCTCGCCGTCCACGGTCACCACAGAGGTGAGTTCCCGGTCGTGCTCCGGGTGCAACCAGTACTGGCTCAACCACAGGTCGTAGCTAATCGGCTCGATGTCCAGGTCGTCCGGCTCGTCCAGGGCCGCCTCGTTGTCGGCCGCCCAGATGCCCCGCAGGTCGTCGCCGAAGCTGGCCCCGGTGCGTACCTCGATGCCGGGCGGGCAGGGCGGCATCGGGGGCAGCGAGCCGTCGTCGAGCGCCAGCCGCTGGAAGTGCGCCGAACGGCCACGCCGGTACCCGTTGCGCTCGGCGAACGCGATCGACCGGTCGTCGTCCAGGGACCAGCAGAAGTTGGTTCGGGCGTCGAGCCCGGTCACGTACGCCTCACCGGCCGCCAGCAGCGCGCGGCCGGCACCCCGTCCGCGCCGGTCCGGGTGGACGTAGATGTTCAGGTACGCCTGACCGGGCTCGCTGCTGTCGTAGTAGATCCCGGTCCGCGCACAGCCCAGGAGCTGCCCGTCCGCCTCGGCCAGCAGCAGCCGGTGGTGCTGGGCTTCGGGCGCGGTCTCCACCTGCCAGCGCAGTGCCCGTGGCGTCACCACGAGGTACGGCAACACGGCGCGCAACACCGACGCGGCGGCCTCGGTATCGGCCTCGGCGGTCGGGCTGTCCAGCCGGAACTCGCGGATCGTCACACTCATGTGCCCGTACGGTACGGACGAACCGGGCCGAACGCCCGTCAATTTCCGGCGACGACCGGCGTACGCCAGACCACGTTGTCGAGCCACTCCTCGATCGCGGTGACGACCCGACCGAGCACCTCCGCCGACCCGGCCAGCGGTCCGGGGACGTACATCCCGTGGTCGGCGTCGGGCACCTCCAGCACGTACGGCGAGAGCCGGCGGGCGAGCGCACCGTCCCACGCCGGGTCGGCCGTCCCCCCGATCAGCAGGGCCGGTGCGGTGGCCCGGCGCAGCTCGGCGACGACCGGCTCGACGGTGAGCAGCGGGGTGAGCCAGACCGCCGGCAGTCCCCGGTCGGCGGCGAGCGGTGCGGCGTGCGTCCCGAGCGACTTGCCGATCAGCAGCGGCGGGTCACCGGGCGTCCCGGCGGTCAGCTCGTCCAGGACCGGCGTCACGTGCGCGGCGACCCAGTCGAACAGTTCCTCCGGCGGGACCTCCCTCGGGTTCCCGGTCCAGGAGATCGGATGCGGACGGGCGCCTCGGGCCTCGGCCGCGTCCGCGGCGTACATCAACAGGGGCGCCTGCGGGCCGTACCCGCCGCCGGGAGCGAGGACGGCGTTGCGCTGGTTCGTCGACTCGGTCACCCGCCCGAGGCTAGCCGGGCGGCCCGTTCGGCGAGGGGCGAGGCCGGCCGGCGGGGTCCGGTGGACAGTCCCGGCGGAGAGGCCGGTTACACCGGACCGTCCGTCCGTCGGGGTGGGTCCGCCGGATGACTAGCCTGGGATGTTAGGAAGGGACCCTTCCTGCTTCGAGAACGACGAGAAGGGCCCTTCCTTGCGGGTGATCCACGGGCTTTGGCTGCGCGGTGGGCGGCTGGCGCTCTGGGGAGAGGACTCGACCCTGGTCGCGCCGGTGGTCCGGCGATCGGGTCGGGCACCGCGCGAGCGGGCGCATCCGTACGCCGCCGGTCACGCCGCCCTGGCCGAGGTGCTCGACGAGGTCGCCGCGAAGGCCGCGACCAGCACCGCGCTGCTCACCCTGCCGACCCGCGCCGGCCTCCCCGTCGACTCGCCGGAGATGATCCGGGTCGACCAGGCCGAGCCGGGTCGGGCGACCCTCACCCTGGCCGGTTGGCGGGTCCCGACCCTGGAGTACGACGCCGACCACGCCCTGCCGGTGCTCCTGACCCTCGCCGACGATCCGACCGTGGTCCGGGGCGGCACCCTGCGGCTGATCGAGGAACTGGCCGGGTTCGCCGCCGACCTGGTCGGCCGGGGGCGGACCCTGCCCGGCGTACGCGCCGGCACCGACGGCGCCGATCCGGCCACCGCCGTCTGGCGTCCGCTGCTCACCGGTGCCGACGCGGCCCGGGTACGGGCACTGGCGATGGCGCTGCCCCCGGCGGCACGGGCGGCCGAACCGGACCTCTCCGTTGCCGTACTCGTCGCCGACGCCCTGGACACGCTCACCGACGCCGCCGCCCGTACGGCCCTGGAGGGCGTACGCCTGATCGACTCGCGGGCCACCGGGGTGTCGGTGGGCGTACGGGCCTGGTTGCGGGCGCTCACCGGGCGGCAGCGCCGGTTCGACATCGCACCGGACGCGCTCGGCACCCTGATCACGGAACTCGACACCTGGCAGCGTGACGCCGCCGGCAGCCCGGTACGGGCCTGCTTCCGGCTGGTCGAGCCGCCGGCACCGGACCCGGAGGAGTTCGGGGCCGAGGAGGTGGACGGGGTCGGGATCGAGGTCGACACCGACGGCGGCTGGCGGGTCGAGTTCGCGCTCCAGTCGGCCGACGAACCGAGCCTGGTGGTCGGCGCCGACCGGATCTGGCAGTCCCGGGGTGGGCTGCGGGCACTGGCCCGGCACCTCGACGCGCCACAGGAGACGCTCCTGGCGGAGCTGGGTCGGGCCAGCCGGCTCTGGCCGGAGCTGACCGACGCCCTGCGTACGGCCGCACCGGACGGATTGGCGCTGGACACCGAGGGGGCACACCGGTTCCTGCGCGACGGGGCGCCGGTCCTGCACGCCGCCGGGTTCGGGGTGCTGCTCCCGTCGTGGTGGTCCCGGCCCAGCGCCCGGCTCGGGGCCAGGTTGCAGGCGAAGAGCCGGACCGCGCCGGGCACCGTCGCCGCGCGCAGCTCGCTCGGCCTGGACGCGCTGGTCGACTACAAGTGGGAGCTGGCCCTCGGCGACCAGCCGCTGTCCGGCCGGGAACTGCGCGACCTGGCCAAGCTCAAGACCCCGCTGGTACGCCTGCGCGGGCAGTGGGTCGAGTTGGACGCCCGCCGGCTGGCGGCAGGGCTGCGGCTGCTCCGGGACAGCGGCGAGCTGACCGTCGCCGACCTGCTGCGCCTGGGGTTGGAGAGCGCGGACGAGCCGGACGCGTTGCCGGTGCTGACGGTCGGCGCCGACGGGGCGCTCGGTGACCTGCTCGCCGGGCAGGCCGAGCGGCACCTGACCCCGCGCGACGAGCCGGAGGGGTTCCGGGGGACGCTGCGGCCGTACCAGAAGCGGGGTCTGGCCTGGTTGGCGTTCCTCCAGTCGCTCGGCCTGGGTGGGGTGCTCGCCGACGACATGGGGCTGGGCAAGACCGTGCAGTTGCTGGCGCTGCTCGCCGGTGACGGGCCGACCGACGGGCCGACGCTGCTGGTCTGCCCGATGTCGCTGGTCGGCAACTGGCAGCGGGAGGCGGCGAAGTTCGCGCCGGAGTTGCGCGTACACGTGCATCACGGTGCCGAGCGGGCGCGCGGGGAGACGTTCACCGCGGCAGTGCGGGACGCGGACCTGGTCCTGACCACCTACTCGGTCGCGGCGCGGGACGCGGCGGCGTTGGCCGAGGTCGACTGGCACCGGCTGGTGGTGGACGAGGCGCAGGCGATCAAGAACGCGGCGACCCGGCAGGCCGCCGCGGTCCGGGCACTGCCCGCCCGGCACCGGATAGCGGTCACCGGTACGCCGGTGGAGAACCGGCTCGCCGACCTGTGGTCGATCATGGAGTTCGCCAATCCCGGCCTGCTCGGCACCGCGTCGGCGTTCCGCAAGCGGTACGCGGTCCCGATCGAGCGCCACGGTGACGACGCCGCCGCCGAGCGGTTGCGCCGGTTCACCGGCCCGTTCGTGTTGCGCCGCACCAAGACCGACAAGTCGATCATCTCCGATCTGCCGGAGAAGCTGGAGATGGAGGTGCTCTGCAACCTCACCGCCGAGCAGGGCTCGCTCTACCAGGCCGTGGTCGACGACATGATGGCCAAGATCGAGTCCAGTACGGGAATCGAGCGCCGGGGCCTGGTGCTGGCCACGATGACCAAGCTCAAGCAGGTCTGCAACCACCCGGCGCAACTTCTGCGCGACGGCTCCGCGCTGACCGGCCGGTCGGGCAAGCTGGCCCGGCTGGAGGAGATCGTGGACGAGGTCCTGGCGGCGGGGGAGAAGGCCCTGCTGTTCACCCAGTACGCCGAGTTCGGCAACATGCTCCGGGCGCAGCTCTCGGCCCGGCTCGGCCGGGAGGTCCTCTACCTGCACGGCGGCGTCGGCAAGGCCGAGCGGGACACCCTGGTGACCCGGTTCCAGTCCGACGGCGGCCCGCCCCTGTTCGTCCTCTCGATCAAGGCCGGTGGCACCGGGCTGACCCTCACCGCCGCCAACCACGTGGTGCACGTGGACCGGTGGTGGAACCCGGCGGTGGAGGACCAGGCCACCGACCGGGCGTTCCGGATCGGTCAGCGCCGGGCGGTCCAGGTACGCAAGTTCGTCTGCGCCGGCACGGTCGAGGAGAAGATCGCCGCGATGATCAACGAGAAGCGCGGTCTGGCCGCGAAGATCGTCGGCACCGGCGAGCAGTGGGTGACCGAACTGTCCACATCGGAACTACGGGGCCTGTTCGCCCTGGAAGCCGGGGCGGTGGCCGAGTGACCGAGCAGAGCAGCGGACGGTTCGCCGACTACGGGCGCCCCCGCAAGGTCGACGGCGGACTGCGGGCGCGTACGGCCCGTGGCTCGATCGGGGCGTCCTGGTGGTCCCGCCGGTTCGTCGACGTACTGGAGTCGTTCGCGCTCGGCACCAGACTCACCCGTGGCCGGGCGTACGCCCGGGCGGGGCAGGTGCTGTCGCTGGAGGTCGCGCCGGGACTGGTGACGGCGGTGGTGCAGGGCTCCCGGCCGAAGCCGTACCAGGTGACGGTGCGGCTGCACCCGTACCCGGAACCGGTCTGGACCGGGATCGAGACGGTCCTCGCCGGTCAGGCGCTGTTCAGCGCCCAACTACTGGCCGGGGACCTGCCACCGGAACTGGAACGGGTGTTCGCCGAGGCGGACGCCCCACTGTTCCCTAGCGTGATCGACGACCTGACGATGCGCTGCAACTGCCCGGACTTCGCGGTGCCGTGCAAGCACCTCGCCGCCTCGTTCTACCTGCTCGCCGAGGCGTTCGACGCGGACCCGTTCCAGTTGCTGCACTGGCGCGGCCGTACCCGTGCCGAACTGCTCGACCGGCTGCGCGAACTCCGCGCCGGACACCCGTCCGTCGACCCGGTCGGCCCGTCCGACGAGTACGCCGACCCGGTGCCGGCCGAGCCACTGCCCGGACTGGAACGTCCGGCGGTGCCGGTCGCCGGTGCCGGACTGGCCCTGGCCGACCTGCCCGACCTCGCACCGGCCACGGCGGTCGACCGCTACTGGCAACCACCGGTGCCGCTGCCGGATCCGGTGCCGATCCTGGCCACCGAACCCGACCTGCTGCTGCGCCAACTCGGCGCTCCCGGTGCCCCGATCGGCGGCCCCGGACTGGTCGAGCGTCTGCGGCGGGCGTACGACCGGTTCGGCCAACCCGCACCGTGACGACCCGCGCGTGACGACGGTGAACCGGCACGGGTGACGCCGGGGTCAATGGTGCAACCGGCGGACCCGCCAGGCCAGCACACTGGCGGCGGCGAGTACGACCGGCGCTATCACGGCCGCCAACCAACCGCCGATGACAACCACGGCCGGTACGGCGCTCCAGAGCACGACGGTCATCAGGAGCAGAAGTCTGCCCCGGCGGTGCTGGGCACGATCGCTGAGCCGGGCGACGAAGTCCGGGTCGCTGATTCTCAGCTGGCGGGTGATCTCGTCGAACCGACGCTGATCCTCTTTGCTGAGCATGGCGGCAGCCTTCCCCTCACGCGTCAACTGTCCGGGGCGGGGATACCCGATCCGTAGCCGCTCTCACTCCCGCTCCCGATCGCCTGCGTTCCAGCGCTCGGATTGGCGCAGGTTTTACTTATTCCCACCTTAAGTTTGTCTTTACCGCCGAATCCCGGTCCGTGCTACGAGCAGGTTACGGATCCCTTCGTAACCACCGGCCCGGCGACATCGGTGCTGCTGGCGACCGTTGCCGTGCGCCCCGGTCGAAACCGCGCGCCGGTGATTCCCCTTCAGGGTTGCTTAAGTCGCTGCTGGAGGGCGGTTTCGGCGACCTTGAAGCGGATCGGCGGCTTGGTTACTTTGCCGTAGCAACCCCCTCAGTAACCGCCGCCGGATCACCGCCCCTGCCGTTTACGCGGCTGAATCCGGCGCGCCTCAGCAGACGGATTGGTACATGGCTGACCAGAATGTGCCACCACGCCGATCGCGTGACGACAGCCCTTGGGACGGTCGACCCCAGCCCGGCGCCGACGGATACCGGGCCGCGCCCGGCCAGTCCGCGTACGGCCGCCCGGCCCCCGGATCCGACGCGTACCCGGACGCGCGCTACCCGCAGTCGGCGGGTCACCAGCAGTACCCCGGCTACCCCCAGTCGGGCCACCCGCAGCGTGGACAGCAACACCCCGACCAGTACGTGGACCAGTGGACCCAGGAGCACCGCGCCGGTGGCACCGGGCACCGGGGCCCGCAGTGGGTCGGTCCGGAGGGCTTGGAGCCGCAGGGCCGCGACCCGTACGCCGGGCCGTCGCAGCTTCCCGAGCTGGACGACGACGGTGAGCCGGGCAAGCGCAACGTCGGGCGTCGCCGGGCCCTGGTAGCGCTGACCGGTGCCGCCGCGGTGGTGGCCGGTGCCGGTGCGATCGCGATGGCCTCGCGCGGCACCGAACTGGGCGACAAGATCCTCGGCAACACCCCGTTCGGTGGCGGCAACGGCAACGGCAACGCGACCGCCGCCGCGATCACCGACGGGACCGCCGACCGCCCCAGCGGACAGCAGCCGAGCACGGTGCGTACCTACACCGAGCAGAACGAGAGCTACATGGGCTCCCGGGCCGGGGCCGAGCTGAAGAAGAACGCGCCGGCCAGTGGTCGTACCCTCGCCGGCCCGGCCTCCGCGGCGGCCTCGACCGAGGTCACGGTCAAGACGGTGCTCGCCAAGGACCCGATCCGGCACCTCGCCACCCGGGCCACCTTCGGCGCCACCCCCAAGGTCCTCGCCGAGATCAAGACCATGGGGATCGACGAGTGGCTGCGCTGGCAGCTCGATCCGGACAAGATCGCGCCGACCAAGGGCGAGCTGAAGCTCTCCGAGCTACCCACCCTGAACCTCTCGATCAAGCAGCTCCGGGAACGCCGCGACACGGTCAAGGACGTCGACAACTCCGACAACGAGTTCGTCTGGGCGTCGGTCGCCCGCCAGATCTGGTCCGACCGGCAGCTCTTCGAGGTCATGGTCGACTTCTGGAACGACTTCCTGCACGTCGCCGCGTTCTTCGACGGCGGTGACATCACCCGCTCCACGTTCGACCGGGACGTGATCCGCAAGCACGCCCTGGGCAACTACGCGGACATGCTGGTCGCCGCGAACACCCACCCGGCGCTGATCGTCTACCTGAACCAGAACGAGTCGCACAAGGACGCGATCAACGAGAACCTGGCCCGGGAGAACCTGGAGCTGTACTCGGTCGGCGTCGACGGCGGCTACACCGAGATGGACGTACGGCAGGCCGCGATGCTCCAGACCGGCCTCGGTGTGGACAAGGACGAGTACGTCTACCGCGCCAACCGGCACTACGTCGGCAAGGTCAGCATCCTCGGCTTCAACAGCGACAACAGCTCCGCCGAGGGCGGCGAGTCGGTGATCAAGGCGTACCTGAAGCACCTCGCCCTGCACCCCTCGACCGCGAACTACATCGCGCAGAGCCTAGCCACCCGGTTCGTCTCGGACACCCCGCCGAAGTCCCTGGTCGAGCGGCTGGCCAAGACGTACACGGCCAACAAGGGTGCGATCAAGCCGACCCTGATGACCCTGTTCAGCTCCACCGAGTTCTGGGGCTCCGTCGGCCAGAAGGTACGCCGCCCGATGGAGTACCTGGTCGCCACGTACCGGGTGCTCGGCATGCAGCCGGACCCGTCGCCGGACTACCAGAAGCGGGCCGACCTCAAGCGGACCCCGTTCGCGGACGGGCTGAACCAGCTCAGGAACAAGATGGAGGAGCTGGGCCAGTTCCCCGCCGGCCTCTCCACCCCGAACGGCTACCCGGACGTCTACGTCGCCTGGACCTCCGCCGGGACCATGGTCAACGGCTGGAACGAAGCCCACGACGTGATCAACGGCAACCGGAAGGTCTTCTCCTACACCAAGCCGGACAAGCTGGTGGCGGCCCCGCCGGCCACCGCGGGCGCCTACCTCGACGCCCTGTCGCTGCGGCTGGTGCACCAGAAGCTGACGGACAAGGAAAAGTCCCTGATTCTCGGCATCGCCGGGGTGACCGCCGACGCGAAGGTCGACGCCACGTTCAACGGCGCGATCACCGCCATCGCGCGGGCGCTTCTCGCCTCCCCCCAGCACCACCTCCGGTGAGCTAACAGTGGAGAAGACTGTGCACTCGTACCCCCTGCACCCCGACTGCCCCGACCTGCGGCGTCTCGCCCCGAACCGGACCGAGGCCGTGCTGCGCGCCGAGCACGCCGCGGTCACCGCCGAGAACGCCGCCGTACGCGAGCAGTTCCTCAACCTGTCCGAAGTGGAGGAGGCCCAGCAGGACGGACGCGGCGTCACCCGCCGTACGTTCGTCGCCGGTGCCGCCGCCACGGTGACCGCCCTGGCCACCACCCAGTTCGTCTCGACCCAGGCGTCGTTCGCCGCCACCCCCGGCGGCACCCTGATCCACGTCTTCCTCTACGGCGGGCTGGACGGGCTGAGCCTGATCGCGCCGGACAACGACCCGGTCCTCAGCAAGGCCCGCCCCGACCTGCTGCTCGGCACCGACTCGCTCGCCCTGGACCGTGGGTTCAAGCTGACCAGCGCGTTCGCCCCGTTGCAGAAGTTCCTGGACGCCGGGCAGCTCGGCTTCGTACCGGCCGCCTCCGACCCTCGGGTGTCGCGCAGCCACTTCCAGGCCGCGGACGCCTGCAACCTCGGTGGCCTGCCGAACGAGACCGGTGGCCGGGGCTGGCTGGACAGCCTGGTCGACGCCCTCGGGCCGGGCACCGCGTTCCGCAGCGTCGGTGTCGGCAGCACCCTGCCGCGCTCGCTGGTCGGCAACAACAGCGCCCTGTCGCTGAACAACGTCGGGTCGCTCGGCTTCAACGGCGACGGCCGGTTCAAGGACGCCACCGCCAGGGCCATCCAGGGCCTCTTCACCGGGATCAACCACCCGGTGGAGGAGTCGGTGATCGCCGGGCTGGGCGCGCTGAAGACCGCGCAGCAGTTGGCCGCCAAGCCGTACACCCCGGCCGAGGGGGCCGAGTACACCGGCATCGGCAACTCGTTCCGTACCCTGGCCCAGCTCATCAAGGGCGGCGCCAACGTACGGGTGGCGACCATCGGCATGGGCGGCTACGACACCCACGAGAACCAGGGCACGGCCAAGGGCGGTCAGCTCCACAACCGGCTGGGTGAGCTGGCCAAGGGCATGGCGGCGTTCTTCACCGACCTCGGCCCGCTGGCCGCCGACGTGACGATCATGGTCAGCAGCGAGTTCGGTCGCCGGGTCGCCTCGAACAGCGGCGGCACCGACCACGGCCACGGTGGCGTGGTCACCATCCTGTCCGGCAAGAAGCTGGCCGGCTCCCTGCTCGGCAACTGGAACGGGCTGGACAAGCTCGACAGCGGTGACGTGCCCGAGTACAACAACATGTTCCACGTGTACGGGTCGGTAGCCCAGGGCCGCTTCGGCCTGACCGACGCCGAGGTGAAGAAGATGTTCCCCCGTCAGACCTTCACCCCGGTCAAGCTGTACGCGTGACAAACCGGTCGACCTCCACTGGCCACCGTTCCGGGGACTACTCCCGGGACGGTGGCCAGCAGCCGTACGTCTACGCCGACGACGCCCGTTGGACCGACGACACCCGCTACCCCGAACAGCCCCGCCGTACCGAACAGGCCCGGTCGGGCGGGCAGCAGACCCGGCCGGCGCGGTCCGATCCGCCTGCGGGCGTACCGAACGAGGTGCCGGAGCAGCGGGGGCCGGTGGGCCGGTGGGTGGTCGTCCTCCTGCTCTGGGTGGGGCTGCTGGCCGCCGTGGTGCCGTGGTGGCTGGACACCGAGCCCGGCGCGGTGAACAGCGAGCACGCCGCCCTCACCGCCGCCGGCCGGATCAGCGGCCTGATCGCCGGTTACCTGCTCCTGGTCCAGGTGCTGCTGATGAGCCGGCTGCGGTCGCTGGAGCGGTGGATCGGCGCCGAGCAGCTCAGCCGGTGGCACCGCGACATCGGCGGCACCGTGTTCGTCGCGGTGCTGGCACACGTCGGGCTGATCCTCGCCGGCTACGCCGGCCTGGAACGCAAGACGCTGCTCGCCGAGGCGACCACCCTCCTGCGCGACTACGAGGACATGCTCGCCGCGTTCGGCGCCGCCGCCATCATCGTCCTGCTCGGGTTCACCGGGATCCGGTTCGTCCGCAACGCACTGCCGTACGAGTTCTGGTACTACCTGCACCTGAGCAGTTACGCCGTACTGCTGCTCGGCTTCGGCCACCAGTTCACGTACGGCCAGCAGTTGTTCCGGCCCGGACCGGTGCGGACCGGGTGGATCGCCGTCTACGTCCTGGTGATCGCGGCCGTCCTCTGGGGTCGGGTGTTCACCCCGCTGTGGCTGAACCTGCGGTACCGGCTGCGCGTCGCCGACGTGGTGGCGGAGAGCCGGGACACCATCTCGATCTACCTCACCGGCCGGAACCTGGACCGGTTGCAGGTGCTCGCCGGGCAGTTCTTCCGGTGGCGGTTCCTCTCCGCCGGGCGCTGGTGGCAGTCGCACCCGTTCTCGCTCTCCGCCGCGCGCAACGGCCGCTGGCTGCGGCTGACCGTCAAGGTGGTCGGCGGGCACACGTCCGAGCTGCGCCGGCTGCGTCCCGGCACCCGGGTCTGGGCCTCCGGCCCGTCCGGTACGTTCACCGCCGCCCACCGGGTCGCGGAGCGGTCGCTGCTGATCGCCGGGGGGAGCGGGATCTCCCCGATCCGGGCCCTGCTCGAGGAGTTGCCGCCCGGTGCCGCGCTGATCTACCGGGCCAGCACCCCGGACGACCTGCTGCTCCGGCGCGAGCTGGACTGGCTGGCCGAGGCCCGGGAAACCGAGATGTGGTACGTCCTCGGTTCCCGCAACGACCCCGGCCCGCAGCAGATCTTCACCGCCCGTGGCCTGCGCCGGCTGGTGCCCGACCTGACCGAGCGGGACGTCTACCTCTGCGGGCCGGCGGGTCTGGTCCGCGAGTCGGTCCGGGCGCTGCGTCGCGCCGGGGTGCCGCGCCGGCAGATCCACCTGGCCACGTTCGAACTCTGACGGAGGTTGCACCGTTGCGTCGCGCCATTCTCGGCATCACCGGTCTTGCCGCGAGCACCACCCTGCTGGTGGTGCTCAAGGGCGGGCCGGCGACGACCGCGACCGCCCAGGACGTGCCGGTCGGAACGGCGGGTGCGTCGACCGACCCGAGCGCCGGTGCCCCGCCGGAGCCGACCCCGGACCCGGCCGGTGGCGGTGCGCAACCGACCGCGTCCGGTAAGCCGGGTGCGCCGAGCGGATCACCCGGCAAGTCACCGTCGAAGACCCCGACCGGCAAGCCCACGTCGAAGGCGCCAACCGGTGGGGGAGCGCCCACCACCACCAAGGCACCCCCGCCGCCGGCCAGCGGCCCCCGCAAGATCGACGGTTCGGTGACGCCCGCGGCCGACTTCGGCCTGGTCCAGGTGCAGATCACCGTCTCCGGCGACCGGGTCACCAACGTCATCGCGCTGGAACTGCCGGGCGAGACGGCCACCTCGGAGGGGAACAGCGACCGGGTGGACCGGGCCTACAGCGGGACCGGCGGGCAGGCGGTCACGGCGGCGAACCAGGGCCGGCTCCCGGACACCGTCAGCGGGGCGACCGCGACCAGTTCGGCGTACCGGCGGTCGTTGCAGGCCGCCCTGGACAAGATGTGAGGTCGGCGTGACCAGCGTACGGACCAGGCCGGGGCTGCGCCGGGTCGAGTTCGTCATGGGTACGGCGATCAGCCTCGACCTCGCCGACGACCTGCCCCCGGAGCGCCTCGACCAGCTCGCCGAGCAGGTTTTCGGCTGGATGCGCGAGGTCGACCAGCGGTTCAGCACGTTCAAGGCCGACAGCGAGGTGAGCCGGTTCGACCGGGGCGAGGTGGTGCTCTCCGACGCGTCGGCGGACCTGCGGGCCACCCTGGAACGCTGCGCCGACCTGTGGGGCGACACCGACGGTTTCTTCGACGCGTACGCCACCGGCCGGTTCGACCCGTCCGGGTACGTCAAGGGCTGGTCGGCCCAGGTCGCCTCGGACCGGCTGGTGGCCGCCGGGGCGCCGAACCACTGCGTGAACGCCGGTGGTGACGTACGGGTACGCGGCCTGTCCAGTTCCGGCGAGCCGTGGCGGGTCGGGGTGCAGGACCCGTGGGACCCGAGCCGGGTCGCGCTGGTGGTGCACGGGACCGACCTGGCGGTCGCCACCTCGGGGGTCTACGAGCGGGGGCACCACGTGATCGACCCGCGCCGAGGCACCCCGGCCCGGGGCCTGCGTTCGGTGACGGTGGTCGGCACCGACCTCGGCACCGCCGACGCGTACGCGACCGCGGCGCTGGCGATGGGGCAGGCCGGAGTGGGCTGGCTCGGCCGGTTGTCCGGGTACGAGTGGGCCGTGGTCACCGACGACCGGCGTACGCCCCGGTCCGACCGCCTGCCGATCACGGACTGACGTACGTGGCGGGCCGGGTCAGCGCACGGGGCGGTGGGTCCCGGCCGGTCGGGAGCCGGTCGGCCGAGGGCCGCCGGGGCGGGATCCCTTCGGTCGGGTCCCCGCCCACCGGCACGGCGGTGAGCCGGTGGCCGGCTCCGCCCCGTCCATACCGCCGGATGCCGGCGGTGTCTCGTCAGTTCGCATGTCATCCCCCGTGTGCGCGCCGGCTCGGTTTGCCTCTTGCGGTCCCGACCTCGGCTGTGCTACCTGCGTTAACGACCGTTACCTCGGCGGGTCGCTGCATGCCGCGCGCCGACTCGCCCGGACCGGCGTGGGAGCCGGGCGCCACGCGGTGCGGGGGTTCAGTAGCCGCGCCGGGGAGCGGGCAGCCGTCCGGGCAGCAGGGCGACCGGGATCGCCGGGGTGTGCGCCTGCAACGCGTCGACCAGGAGTTCCTGTACGGCGTACGAGTCGGGAAGCTGCCAGCGGACCTCCTCCGGTGGCACCACCCAGCGCACGGTTCCCTCGGGAAGCCGGGTCGGCGGGGCGGGGATCCAGGAGCCGGGACCGTGCCGGATCACGTACAGGCACTGGTCGAGTTCGGGCCGGAGCGGGTCACCGGGGCGGACCAGGAACATCCACCGCCCGCCGGGGGTGAGTGCGACCGGGCCGCGTACCTGGTCGTGGCCGGGGATGGTCACGCCGGGGTGCGGCCGGGAGGCGTCGAGTACGTGCTGGCCGAGGTACGCCGGCACCTCCAGCACGTCGAAGGTGTAGCCGGTGGCGAGCAGTACGGCGTGCGGCCGTACCCGCCACCAGGCGCCGACCCGGGCGGGGTCGGAACTGGCGGCTCCCTCCCACTCCTCCAGGGCGGGGTGGCAGCCGGTGGTGGGGCAGCCGGCCCGGCCGCAGACGAAGCGCTGCCGGTTGAGGAAGGCGCCGGGGGTCACCTCCCAGCCGTGCATGGCGTACCGGACGGCGACCCGCCTCAGGCGTACCCGTTCCAGGGTGGTCAGGCGGGTGATGGGCGGTCGGGTGGTCCCCCACATGGCACGCAGCTCCTCTCGGGGTCGATCAAGGTGAGATCGATGGAGTGGCGCCGTCACCGGCGCCGGGCGTATTCGTTGCTCCTGGCATAAAGCCACTTGCAACTTGCATCGAAAAGTACGAGCACCAAACGGGGGTCAGACGCACAGAATGTGCGACCGGCACATAGCGAACAAAACGCACAATGGATCTCGTACGGCAACGAAGCGTACATCTGAAAACTGAGCCCGATTACATACCCGACAGAGCTCGACCGGCCCGGACCGCCGGCATGGCAAAGGGGAGGAACGGACGTGGACGAGCTGCCCATCGGGCGCCGCGTCGCCTATTGGCGTGGTCGACGCAAGTTGTCCCAGCAGGTCTTCGCCGACCGCCTCGGCAAGTCCAAGAGCTGGGTCGACAAGGTCGAACGCGGGGTACGCCGGCTGGACAAGTTCTCCGTCCTCTACGAGATCGCCGACGTGCTCACCATCGACGTACAGCTCCTGCTCGGCAAGGACCCGGAACGGCGTACCGATGCCCTGAACTGCATCGACGAGGTCGAGGTCGAGGAGATCCGGGCCGCACTGGAGCGGTACGTCTCGATGAGCAAGTACTTCGACGCGCAGGTGGTCCCGCCGCCCCTGCCGGAGTTCCGCAAGGCGGTCAGCCACGCCTGGCTGACGTACCAGTACGCGCGCTACGGCGTACTGACCCGGGCGCTGCCGAAGCTGCTGCGCGACGCACAGGCGGCGGACGCGTACTACACCGGCGACGACGGGCAACTCGCCGCGAGCCTGCTCGGGCAGGTCTACCAGATCGCCTCGTCGGCCCTGCGCAAGCTGGGTGAGCACGAGCTGGCCTGGCTCGCCGCCGACCGCTCCATGGCCGTCTCCGTACGCGCCGACGACCAGTTGCTCGCCGGGGTGGCCACGTACCGGGTCGGCAACGCCCTGCTCGCCCTGGGCCGGGCCCGGTCGGCGCTGGAGGTCAACGTCAACATCGCCAACCGGCTCGCCCCCGGCGGCACCAACGGCGCCGACCCGGACCGGCTCTCGGTGTACGGCATGCTCCTGCTCCAGGGTGCGATGGCCGCCGCCCGGCTGGGCGACAACGCCACCGTCCGGGACCTGATCCGGGGCGCGGAGGAGGCGTCGAACGCGCTCGGCTCGGACCAGAACTACTACTGGACCAGTTTCGGCCCGACCAACCTGGAACTGCACCGGGCGGCGGCGGCGGTGGAACTGGGTGAGGGCCGGCAGGCGGTCGAGACCCACGAGCAGCGGATCGACAAGCGGAGGTTCGCCGCCCTGCTGCCCGAGCGGCGGGCCCACCACCTGCTCGACATCGCCCGCGGCTTCGCCCAGATCGGGGACGTGAGCAGCGCGGGGGAGATGCTGGTCGACGGCGACCGGCTGGCCCCCTCGGAGATCCGGTGCCGGCCGATCGCGCACGAGGTGATGTCCGACATCCTCCGTCGCACACGTGGTGCGCCGCCCGCGCCGATTGCGGAGTTGGCTGAGCACATGGGTGTCGGCATATGAGTGGGTTGGTGGCCGGATGACCGGGCAACCCCAGCGCAGAGTCCTGTACGTGATCGCCTGTGGGTCCCCGCTGGCCCGCAACGTCGACCGGCTGGTGGCACTCGCCCAGCAGGACGGCTGGGTGGTCTGCGTGGTGAGTACGCCGGACGGGCGCAAGTTCGTGGACGTACCGGCGATCGAGGAGCAGACCGGTTATCCGGTCCGTTCGACGTACAAGTCTCCGGGTGATCCGGACCTGCTGCCGCCGGCCGACGCGATGATCGTCGCCCCGGCCACGGTCAACACGGTCAACAAGTGGGCGGTCGGGATCACCGACAGCCTCGCCCTGGGCTTGTTGATCGAGGGACAGGGGCTGGGGCTCCCGATCGTGGCGATGCCGTTCACCAACGCCGCGATGGCCACCCACCCGGCCTTCCGGGCCAGCCTGGACCGGCTGCGCGGGTGGGACGTGACGGTGCTGTTCGGCGACGACGTGCTGCCGCCGTTCGCCCCCGGCAGCGGGGCGCACTACCTCGACCAGTACCCCTGGGAGCTGGGGCGCGACGCCCTGCGGGCCCGATGCGCGGTCAACGGCCTCCCCGGCTGAGCGCCCCGACCGGCCCGGCCCCGGCCCGGCGGAGTTCCCGGACGGTGGTCCGGCCGGACCGACCGGCCGGGCCGATCGAGCCGGCACCACGGTCGACGGGCCGACGCCGGTAAGCTGGGCCGCCGTGGGAACAACTGGATCCGAGACGTCGAGCGTGGCCGAAGTGGTGGCCGCGCTGGACCGTCGTTACCCGCCGGCCTGGGCCGAGCAGTGGGATCGGGTCGGGTTGGTGCTCGGCGACCCCGAGGCGCCCGTACGCCGGGTCGCCTGCGTGGTCGACTGCGTGCCGGAGACCGTCGCCGAGGCGCTGGCCCGGGGGGCGGACCTGATCGTCGCCCACCATCCGCTGCTGCTGCGGGGGGTGTCGTCGGTCGCGGCGACGACGTACAAGGGTCGGATCGTGCACCAGTTGATCAAAAACGATGTCGCCCTGTACGTCGCGCACACCAACGCCGACGTAGCCGACCCGGGCGTCTCCGACGCGCTCGCCGCCCGGCTCGGCCTCACCGACCTGCGCCCGCTGCGTCCGGCCACCGGCCCGGCGGCGGGAGCGGGACGGGGCGCCGGTCGGATCGGCCGGCTGCCCCGACCGATGACGCTGACCGACCTGACCCGGTACGCGGCCGACGCGCTCCCGCCCACCACCTGGGGCGTACGCGCCGCCGGTGACCCGGACCGGGTGATCCGCACCATCGCGGTCAGCGGCGGCGCGGGCGATGGTTACCTCGGCGACGCGCGCACCGCCGGGGTGGACGCCTTCCTCACCGCGGACCTGCGTCACCACCCCGCCAGCGAATACCTCGCCGAGGGCGGTCCGGCGCTGCTGGACGCCGCCCACTGGGCCACCGAGCGTCCCTGGTTGGATGACCTCGCGACCCACCTGCGGGAACACCTGCCCGTCAGCGCGTACGTGTCCGACCTGGACACCGACCCGTGGACGGTCCGGGCCGGATCGCCGTCCCACGGCGCCCCCGCATCACCCGTCACCCCCGTACCTTCGCCTGTGGCCGCCGTACCTCCCGTGCACGCCGCATCCCCCGTGGACAAGGAGCACCTTCTGTGAAGGCCAACCCGCAAGAGCAGCGTCGCCTGCTGGACCTGCAAGCGATCGACACCCAGCTCGCCCAGCTCGCGCACCGGCGCCGCACCCTGCCGGAGCACGCGGAGCTGGAGGCGCTGGCCCGGCAGCTCTCCGCGCTCGAGGACGAGCGGGTACGCGCCCAGGTGGCGGTGGACGACCTCGACCGGGACATCAACCGGATGGAGAAGGACATCGACCAGGTTCGGGCCCGCAAGGACCGGGACCAGGCACGGTTGACCGTCGGCTCCGGCCCGGCCCGCGAACTGGAGGCGATCCAGCACGAGCTCAACTCGCTCAACCGGCGGCAGAGCGAGCTGGAGGACACCGAGCTGGAGCTGATGGAGCAGCGGGAAACCGCCCAGGGTGTGCTCGACGGGATCCTGGAGCGGTTGACCACGACCCGGGAGACGCGCGAGGCGACCGAGCAGCGGCGGGCCCAGTCGCTGGCCGACATCGCCAAGGAGGAGGAGTTCAAGACCGGCGCGCGGCAGCCGCTCTCGGCGGACCTCCCGGCGGACCTGGTGGCCCTCTACGACAAGATCCGCGAGACGTCCGGCGGGCTCGGCGCGGCGCTGATGACCCACGGCCGGTGCGGCGGGTGCCGGCTGGAGCTCTACGGCGCCGACCTGGCCCGGATCAAGGCGGCGGCGCCGGACGAGGTGGTGCGCTGCGAGGAGTGCCGGCGGATCATGGTCCGGACCGCCGAGTCGGGGTTGTGACCGTGTCAGCCCGTCGGCGCCGGAACCGGGCCGAGGTCCAACGTCCGGAGCCGGTGGATCGGGTGCTCGAATGAGCCGCCGGCTGCGGGTGGTGATGGAGGCCGACGGCGGGGCGCGGGGCAATCCGGGTCCGGCCGGCTTCGGGGCGGTGGTCCGGGACGCCGAGTCCGGCGAGGTCCTGGCCGAGCGGTCCGAGTCGATCGGGGTGGCCACGAACAACGTCGCCGAGTACCGGGGCCTGATCGCCGGTCTGGAGGCCGCCGTCGAGCTGGGGGCAGCCGAGATCGACGTACGGATGGACTCCAAGCTGGTGGTCGAGCAGATGTCCGGCCGCTGGCAGATCAAGAACCACGGGCTGCGCCCGCTGGCGGCGCAGGCGGCCACCCTGGTCCGCAAGTTCGAGTCGGTGCGGTACCAGTGGATCCCGCGCGACCAGAACCGGCACGCGGACGCGCTGGCGAACGCGGCGATGGACCTGGCGGCGGGCAGGCCGGAGGTTGCCGAGGCCGGTGCCCTGGCCGGGCCGGACGCCTCCGCCCGGGCCCGTGCGCGGGAGGTCGCCGCCCAGGGCTCGACCACCCGCAGTTCGTGGGAGCCGAGGCCGGCGTCGACCGCCACCCGGCTGCTGCTGGTCCGGCACGGTGAGACCGAGCGGACCGCCGAGCGCCGTTACTCCGGCCGGGGTGACGTGCCGCTCTCCGAACGCGGCCTGGCCCAGGCGCGGGCGACGGCCGCCCGGGTGGCCGGGCTGGCACCCTCGGCCGCGGTCGTGGTCAGCTCACCCCTGTCCCGGTGTACGGCCACCGCAGGGATCATCGCCGAGCAGCTCGGCGGCAAACCGGTGGGGATCGAGCCGGACCTGATCGAGTGCGACTTCGGCCGCTGGGAGGGCCACACCTTCGCCGAGGTGCAGGAACGCTGGCCGGGGGAGATGGACGCCTGGCTGGCCTCGCCGGCCGTCGCCCCGCCGGGCGGGGAGTCGTTCCGGGCGGTGACCGGTCGGGTCCGTCGGGCCCAGTCGGCGCTGCTGGCGGCGTACCCGGGGGAGACGGTGGTGGTGGTCTCGCACGTGTCGCCGTTGAAGATCCTGCTCCGGGACGCGCTCGCGGCCGGTGACGCCTTCCTGCACCGCCTCTACCTGGAGCCCGCCGGACTGTCCATCGTGGACTTCTGGCCGGACGGGGGCGTGGCCGTACGCACCGTCAACGACACCGCCCACCTGACCACCAGCTAGGCGGTGTGCGGGGCGACGGCGGTGAGGTGGGTGAGCACCAGTCGGGCGAAGGTCGGTCCGTCGTCCACCCACGGGTAGTGGCCGGCCCGGTCCTGCACCACAAGTTCGCCGTACGGGAACAGGTCGGTGAGGGCCCGTGCGGCCGGTGGCGCCGGCATCGGGTCCAGCTCACCGGCCAGCACCAGTACCGGTACGTCCAACGTCGCCAACGCGGCGCGTACCGCTGCGGTGTCCGGTTCGAAGCCGGCGTAGAAGCCCTCGGTGGCGGCGTCGGCGCGTTCCCAGGCGTCGGCCTCGCGGTGGGCGCGGGCGCGCTCGTCCCACCGGCCGTAGCTGAACGGGGCGGCGGCGAGCCGGAGCGCGGCGGTGTCGGCCAGGCTGGCCCCGCCGGCCACCGCCTCCTGCCAGGTGGCCCGTGCCGCTCGGGCGCCCCGGTACCACCATTCGCCGGCCCGGGCGGCGAGGGCGTCGTCCTGCCCGGTCGCCTCGGTCCCGGTGGCCCGCAGGGCCGGGGTGATCAGGAGCAGCCGTTCCAGTCGGTCCGGGAACCGGGCAGCGTAGAGCTGGGCCAGGTCACCACCGGCGGAGTGGCCGAGCAGGCTCATCCGGTCCAGGCCGAGGTGTTGCCGGAGTGCCTCGACGTCGTCGACCAGCCGGTCGCACCGGTAGCTGGCCGGATCGGCCGGCACCTCGGACTCGCCGGTCCCCCGGTGGTCCAACATGATCAGAGTCCGGTACGCCGAGAGTCCGCCGAGTTCGTCCAGATAGGACGACGCGCGTCCGGGGCCGCCCGGTAGGCAGACCAGCGGTGGCCCGGCACCGTGCACGTGGTAGGTCAACTCGGTCGCGTCGTACGAGGGGAACCTCGGCACCCGACCAGCATGCCAGAGTCAGGGCTTGACCGCAGCAGGTGATCAGCAGATCATCGATCTGCAAGGTTTCCTTACAGATCTCAGCTCCTCAAGGAGTGTGGATGAATAACCGTCTCGCCCGTCGACTCGGTGTCCTCGTCGTCACCGCGTCTCTGCTGCTCACCGCCGCTCCGCCCACCGTCGCGCAGGCCACCGGCACCAACCGGGCCTCGGACGGTTACTACAAGGTCGGCTACTTCACCCAGTGGGGCATCTACGGCCGGGCGTTCCCGGTCAAGAAGCTCGACACCTCCGGCGCCGCCGCCCGGCTCACCCACGTCAACTACGCGTTCGGCAACGTCACCGAGGACGGCAAGTGCTACGTGGACGGTGGACCGGGCGAGGGTGACGCCTGGGCCGACTACCAGCGGCCGGTCCCGGCCGAGGAAAGTGTGGACGGGGTCGCCGACGCGCCCGGCCAGGCGCTGAACGGGAACTTCAACCAGCTCGCCAAGCTCAAGGCCAAGCACCCCGACCTGAAGGTGCTGATCTCGCTCGGCGGCTGGTCCTGGTCGACGTACTTCTCCAACGCCGCCGCGACCGACGCCTCCCGCAAGGCGTTCGTCTCCTCCTGCATCGACCTGTACCTCAAGGGCAACCTGCCGGGCACCGCCCCCGGCACGGCCGCCGGTGTCTTCGACGGGATCGATCTGGACTGGGAGTGGCCGGGATCGGCAGGCGAGCCGGGCAACGTGATCCGCGCCGAGGACAAGCAGAACTTCACCAAGCTGCTCGCCGAGTTCCGCAAGCAGCTCGACGCGTACGGCAAGAAGAAGCGCGAGCACTACGAGCTGACCGCGTTCCTGCCGGCCGCCCCGGCGACCATCGACGCCGGCTTCGAGGGCAACAAGATCTTCAAGTACCTGGACTTCGCCACCGTGCAGGGTTACGACTTCCACGGCGGCTGGGACGCCCGCGCCAACCAGCAGTCCGCGCTGCGGGTGCCGGCGGGTGCGCCGGACAACCCGGACTTCTCCGTCGAGGTCGCGATCAACACCTGGATCGACCGGGGTGCCCCGGCCCGCAAGCTGGTCCTCGGGGTCCCGTACTACGGTCGGGGTTGGACCGGGATCACCGGCGGCGGCAACGGGCTCTTCGGCCCCGCCGCCGGCCCCGCACCGGCCACCTTCGAGGCCGGGTACGAGGACTACAAGGTGCTGAAGAACCTGGCCGGCAACGGCTACACCGTGCACCGCGACCTGCGCGCCGGGCACGCCTGGCTGTTCGACGGCACGACCCTCTGGACGTACGACGACCCGGCGGTGGTGCTGCAGAAGGCGCTCTACATCCGGACCAAGGGACTGGGCGGGGCGATGATCTGGTCGCTCGACGGTGACGACGACAACGCGTCGCTGACCCGGACGATCTCCCTCGGACTCTGGACCTTCTGAGCTAACGGGAAAGCGTCGCCACCTGCACCTGCTTGACGGCTGCCCCGTCGACCACCCGGTCGGCGGGGCAGTCCTCGTATCGGCCGTTCGGCGCAGCGCGCTCGCCGTTCGGCGCACCACCTCCGCCGTCGGTACGTGATGGCGGTCACAGCCTCGATAACCTCCGGCCGCGTACGAGATCAGAACCGCTGGTGGAGGTGTGCGATGAGCGAACCAGAATCGGCCAACCCCGGTACGGCGGACCCACCGGATCCGGCCGGTACGCCCGAGGCCCCCGCTCCCACTCCCGAACCGGTGCCGGTGGCGGCCTCGAAGGCCGGCGACCGCAGCCCGTGGAACTGGCTCCTCTTCCTGCCGATCCTGGTCCCGCTGATGACGCCCCTGTTCAACCAGGACTCACCCCGGCTGTTCGGCTTCCCGGTCTTCTACTGGCTGCAACTGGCCTTCATCCTGCTCGGCGTCACCACCACCACGGTGGTCTACCAGCTCACGAAGCGGCGGGGGTGAGCCCACATGTGGCGCGACCATCTCACTGAGATCATCATCTTCACCCTGCTGTTCCTGCTGGTCAGCGGCATGGGCTTCGTCGCCGCCCGGTGGCGGGCACCGAAGGACATGGCCCACCTGGACGAATGGGGGCTGGGCGGGCGCAGCTTCGGGGGCTGGATCACCTGGTTCCTGGTCGGCGGGGACCTCTACACCGCGTACACCTTCGTCGCCGTACCGGCGCTGAGGCGGTGCTCAAGACGATGGGCGTGACCGGGGAGAGCACCGTCGCCCGGCACCTGCCGATCATCGTCGCGTTCGCCATCCTCGCCGCCTACACCTACCAGTCCGGACTGCGGGCACCGGCACTGATCGCGTTCGTCAAGGACATACTGATCTACATCGTGATCCTGGTGGCGATCATCTACCTCCCGTACAAGTTGGGGGGTTGGGGGGAGATCTTCGACGCGGCGGACGCCAAGTTCGACGCGAGCGCCGCGCCGGGTGACGGCACGCTGCTCAACCCCAACAACCAGATCCAGTACGTCACCCTCGCGCTCGGCTCCGCGCTCGCCCTGTTCCTCTACCCGCACAGCATCACCGGCATCCTGGCCAGCAAGAACCGGGACGTGATCAAGCGGAACATGTCCGCGCTGCCGGCCTACAGCCTGCTGCTCGGGTTGATCGCCCTGCTCGGTTACATGGCCATCGCGGCCGGGGTGACGCCGCTGCCCGGCGCGACCGAGGGCAGCGTCGACAACAACACCGTGGTCCCGTTGCTCTTCGAGCAGCAGTTCCCGAGCTGGTTCGCCGGCATCGCGTTCGCCGCCATCGGCATCGGCGCCCTGGTCCCGGCCGCGATCATGTCGATCGCGGCGGCGAACCTGTTCACCCGCAACATCTACAAGGAGTACCTGAAGCGGGACGCCTCCCCGGCCCAGGAGGCGCACGTCTCGAAGATCGCCTCCCTGGTGGTCAAGGTCGGCGCGGTCGCCTGCATCGTCTTCCTCGACCCGCAGTTCTCCATCGACCTGCAACTCATCGGCGGCGTGATCATCCTCCAGACCCTGCCGGCGGTGGCGCTCGGTCTCTACACCCGCTGGTTCCACCGGGGCGCCCTGATCGCCGGCTGGGCCGCCGGCATGGGGCTGGGCATGTGGATGCTCTACCAGATCCCGAACGCCGCCTCGAAGCGCGCCCACTTCGGCGGCTCCAACTTCCCCCTGGAGAAGTTCGGCCTGGACACCCCCAAGACCATCTACGTAGGACTGGTGGCGGTCGCCCTCAACCTCCTGGTAGCCACCATCCTCACCCTGATCCTGCGCGCCCTACGGATAACCGAGGGCCCCGACGGCACCACCCGCGACGACTACTTCGCCGACGAAAACGACCCCCGCCCCATCCCCACCCAACGCACAGAAACCCCCACCCCAGCAGAACCCGTCGCCTGAGCTCCCCTCCGGCTCCCCCCCGGTTCGCCCCGTTGATCATGAAGTTAGCGACGGATTTCGGCTTGAATCCTGTCGCTAACTTCATGGTCAACGGCGGGGGTGGACGGGGTGGACGGGGTGGGGGTGGGGTGGGAGGGTGGTGGGGTGGATGGGGTTGATGCTTCGGGTGGGCGGGGGGTGCAGGTCAATCAGGGGGGCGTCAACAGTCAGCAGAACAACTTTTACGTGCAGGCAGGGGCGCCGGTCGGTTGGCCGCAGCGGGTGGGGATGGTGCCCGCGCTGGCATCGGCGTTCCAGGACCGCGCCGGGCTCCGCGCCACGATCGAAACCAGCCGTACGCGCCGCAGCGGCGCCGTGTCCACCCAGGTCCTGACCGGAGGGGGCGGTGTCGGCAAGTCACAACTCGCCGCCGCGTACGCCATCGAGGCCGCCCGGGACGGTGTCGACCTGCTGGTCTGGGTCGACGCCAGCGGACCCGACGCGGTGGTGGCCGCGTACGCGCAGACCGCTGGCCGCGTACAGGCTCCCGGTGGCGGTGGCTCCGATGCCGTCGTGGCGGCACGGGCGCTGCTGGACTGGTTGGCCACCACCGAACGTACGTGGCTGATCGTCCTCGACGACATCACCGAGCCGGAGCGGATCGAGCCGTGGTGGCCGACCGGTGCCACCGGCAACGGACGGGTCCTGGCCACCACCCGCCGCCGTGACGCCATCCTCTCCGACCACGGCCGGACCGTGATCGACGTCGACGTGTACGACGAACCCGAATCCGCCGGCTACCTCGCCGAACGGCTCACCGCCGCCGGAGCGCCGCACCTGCTCGACACCGGCGCCCGCCCGCTCACCACGGCACTGGGGCACCTGCCGCTGGCCCTGTCGCACGCGGCGGCGTACATGGTCAACGAGGCGGTCGGGTGTGCCGCGTACCTCGGTCTGTTCACCGACCGGCGGTCGCAGCTCGACGCCGTGCTGCCGTCGACCACCGACTCCCGGGGCTGGCGCCGGTCGATCGGTGCCACCCTGCTCGTCGCCCTCGACGCCGCCCAGGCATGCGAACCCATCGGTCTGGCGCTTCCCGCACTCCGGCTCGCGGCCGTGCTCGACCCAGCCGGACACCCGGACACCCTCTGGACCGACGCCGCCGTCGTCGCCCACCTGAGCAGGCACAACCCCGCACCGGACCGGGGCGTGACCGTCAGCCGGGCACGGGCCGCGATGCGCCTGCTGCACCGGTACGGACTGCTCGCCCACGACCCGCGAACCGGACCCCGCGCGGTACGCGTGCACGCCCTCACCGCCCGAGCCGTACGCGAAACCACCCCGCCGGTCGAACTGGAGGCCGCCATCCAGGCCGTCGCGGACGCCCTGCTCGACGCCTGGCCCGACCCGGACACCCACCCCGACCAGGCAGAACTGGTCGCCGCGCTGCGTACGAACACGGCGGCGCTGATCGACAACACCGCCGGTGGGTTGTGGTACCCCAACCCGCCGGAAGTCCTGCTCACGCTCGGGGACAGCCTGTTGGCCGGCGGACTGCCCCAGGCCGCGATCCGCTACTGGGAGCACCTGATCGCCGTCACCGGACGGCTGGTCGGCCACCGGCACCCCGGCATGACGACGCTCTGGCTCGGTCTTGCTGACGCCTACCGGCACAGCGGTCGTACCGCCGAGGCGATCACCATCGAGGAGCAGATGGTCGCCGACCGGGAGCGCAACCTCGGTGACCGGCACCCGAACACCCTGTCCGCCCGGATCAACCTGGCCGCGTCGTACTGGCAGGCCGGGCGCGTGGCCGAGGCGATCACGATCGAGGAGCGGGTGGTCGTCGACAACGCGCAGGTGCTCGGCGACCTGCACCCGAACACCCTGACCGCGCGGATGAACCTCGCCGCCTCCTACCGGGTAGCCGACCGGCACGCCGAGGCGATTGAGCTCGCCGAACGGGTGGCCGCGGACTGTGTCGAGGTCCAGGGCGACGAGCACCCGCAGACGCTGACCGTGCTCGGCAACCTCGCCTCCTCGTACCGGGAGGCGGGGCGGGTCGCCGAGGCGATCCCGATCGAGGAACGGGTGCTGGCCGCCAGCGAACGGGCGCTCGGTGAGGGGCACCCCGGGACCGTGACCGCGCGGGCCAACCTCGCCGCCTCGTACGCGGACGCCGGGCGAATCGCCGAGGCAATCCCCATGCTCGAACGGGTGATCAACGACAACGGCCGGGTGTACGACGAAGCGCACCCGAGCGGACCGAACGCGAGGCTCGCCCTCGCGGGCCTCTACTGGAAGGCCGAGCGGACCGGCGAGGCGATAACCACGCTCGAACGGTTGCTCGCCGACAGCGCCCGGTTCGTCGGTGAACAGCACCCGCAGACCGTGAAGCTGGCCGCCGCACTGCGCGAGTGGCAATCGATCGTTTCCGGAGCACAGCCGTAAGCGCTCTCCATGGCTAGATCAGGAGCAGGCCGATGGTCGTACCGAAGGCCACGATCAAGCCCTTGAGCACGGCCGGCGGCAACCGGCGGGCGACCCGCGCGCCGAGGTAACCGCCGACCAGGGTGGCGGGCGCGACGATGGCGACGGCTGCCCAGTCGACCGGCCCGAACGCGGAGAAGATCGCCACCGTGGTCAGCCCGACCACCGCCGAGATCACGTTCTTCAGGGCGCTGACCCGGGCCAGGGTCTCGTCCAGCACCAGGGCGAGACCGGCCACCAGCATCACGCCGAGGGCGGCACCGAAGTAACCCCCGTACACCGAACCGAGCGCGACCATGCCCTGGAGGGTGAGCGTACGGCGGCGCGGCCCCAGGTCCGCCGGATGCCCGACCAGGCGACGCAGCCGATCCTGAAACGCGAGTACGGCCGTCGCGCCGAGCACCAGGATCGGGATGACGATCTTGAATGCGCCCTCGGAGGTGTTCAGCAGCAGCGCGCCCCCGGCGGCGGCACCCAGCGCGGCGGTGGGGAGCAGTGGCACCAGGCGCCGATAATCGGGCAGGTCGTCCTTGCTGCCGGCAACCGCAGCCAGATAACCCGGACAAACTGACACGGAATTGGTCACGTTAGCCTGGATCGGCGGCAGTCCGACCGCGATCAGCGCCGGGAAAGTGATCAGCGACCCGCCACCGGCGACCGCGTTGATGGTGCCCGCGGCGAGCCCAGCGGCGAGCAGCAGGCCCGCGTCGAGGAAGTCCATCGCTGCCGAGAGTAACGACCGGTCAGGTACGGGCAGCGTCACTCCCGGCGGCTCCGTGACGCCGTCGACAAGTAGACTTGCCGGCGCGACGGACGAGTTGACCGGGCGGTCGCGTCGACGGGGTCGAACCCGTCGCCGAGGAACGTCCGGACTCCACAGGGCAGGGTGGTTGTTAACGGCAACCCGGGGCGACCCGCGGGACAGTGCCACAGAAAACAAACCGCCGGGCAGAGTCTGCCGAGCTGACAAGCGCGGTAGTGACGCCAGGTAAGGGTGAAACGGTGGGGTAAGAGCCCACCAGCACCCCGGGTGACCGGGGTGGCTAGGTAAACCCCGCCCGGAGCAAGGCCAAGACAGGGCCATCACCGCGAGGTGACGGCCCGCGCAGACGCTTGAGGGCTGCCCGCCCGATGTCTGCGGGTAGGCCGCTGGAGCCTGCCGGCAACGGCAGGCCGAGATGGATGGCCGCCGCCGGCGACACCGGCAACGGTGCCGCCGGGCACAGAATCCGGCGTACAGGTCGACTCGTCCGTCGCCCTCCTGGTCGCAGTCCTGATCAAGGCTCTGAACTGGCTCTATGTCCGGGCGTCGATGGTCGTTCTTGGTCAACATTGGCCGGCGTTTGACGCCCTGGAAACGCCCTGACGCCCTGGAGACGCCCTAGCTCAGGCACGCGGCCATGTCGTGCGTTCATGGCACTCTGTACGGCGTGCGGATGACCGATGACAGCGGGCGCGTGTTGAACGCGGAGTTCTCCGTGGAGCCGGACGGCCAGGGGATTGCGGTGATCCTTGAGAGCGCGGGTGGCCTCACCTCCTCCGGCCCGGCCCGCAACTCCGACTACACGCCCGCCTTGGAGCTGATCCTCGCGAGGTTGCGGGTGCTCGGTGCGGTGCTGACGACGGCCCTGGTCGACTCGCGGTTGACCGAGCGACTTTCCGAGTCCGACCGTACGGTCCTCGACCATCCGGTCCAGATGGCGTCCATCGACGACATCGGCGGGTTCCGGCTTCAGCTCACCAGCAGGCAGGGGCGCATCGGGCAGGCGCCGGACGCACGCAAGGCGGGCAACAACCGGAAGCGCCTTCGGCTCCGCGTGCATGTTCCTGGTTACGGCCCGACCGACGCCGTCCGCTTAGCCCAGAGCCTCGCTGCTTCCCCGGAAGCCGTGCAGCCGGCCGCGGACGACCCGCCAGCGCCCCTGCCGGCCCCACGGCAGACCGGCGAACCGGGCACGGTGCAGATCAACGAGTGGTGGCGTGACGATCCGAGCGAGTGTTACTGGATGGAGATCACCGACCGGGACGACCTCGGCGCAAACGTGCAGGCTCTCCAGCGTGACGGCAGCGGTCGGGAAAACTGGTCGTACGCGCTCGTCAAAGCGCTGAGGCCGGGGGACATCGTCCTGCACTGGCACAAGACACAGCGCCAGGTGCCCGGCATCGTCGGCTACTCCCGCGCGGCCGAGGGACCGTTCGATGATGAGCTGGTCTGGCAGGCACGGGGGACCTACGGCCAGAGCCGGCCGGCCGTCGAGCATCCGCAGCCATCCTGGCGGTACGAGCTGACCGGTTACACCCCACTGCCGACGCCTGTGGACCAGGTGGCCTTCCAGGATGCGGAAGCGGCGCTGAGAGACATCAAGCAAAAGCTCGACGAGCAGCACCCGGGTCCGTTGTACTTCCCCTTCGCCTTCTATACGAGTCGCCCTGTCCGAGTGATGCAGGCGTACCTGGTCAAGTTCCCCGCGGCTATCCTCGACGCCGTACCGGAACTAGCGGGCATCCCGCGTTTGGGTCCCCGCCGACCAGCGGTTCCGTTGCCGCGGCTGCCCAGCAACCGAACGCGGACGGCTCGTCCCCGCGGCTCGGGGTACATCGCTGACCCCATCTTGAAGCGGGCCTTGGAACGGCATGCGGTAGAGCGGGCGGCGAGTCTCTACGAGGACTACGACGTCAGCGACGTCGGTACGACCCGGTCCTACGATCTGCACGCCGTCAAGGGGACCGAGGAAATCCACATTGAGGTCAAGGGCTCGTCCGGCACCGCTGACACCGTCGAGCTGACCCGCAACGAGGTGGATCACGCGCACGACGCTGTCACCCACCTTGTCGTCGTCGACCAGATCGAGTGGTCTCGACAACCGAACGGCGAGATCGAAACCCGCGGCGGACGCGTACGGCGATGGGACGCCTGGACCCCGCAGGATCAGGACCTGGAGGTCACTCGGTACCGCTATCGCCTTCCCGCCGCGGGCGTGGAGTTGGTCGACGGACTGTTGAAGCGGCCCGAGTAGCTGTCCTCGTCAGGCGAGTCGTCCGATGGCAAGCCAGTCCCGGGGTTGGACTGGCGCGGCAGCCGGAAGCCCCAACACCGTCGTGCAGCGACCCCGTCGGCTTCCGCCCGGCCGCAAGAAGGCAGACCCAAGCGCGGGCGGCCAACCGGCGGATGTCGGCGGTTGACCGCCCCGGCGCCGTAGGCGTCCGGGGCGGCTTGCCGCCGGGCGGTCCACCGTCCGCGCGCCGCGCGCAGCGCGGCTCTTGATCCAGAAGAGAATAAATCGGCAACGTCGCTCCCTCCCGGTACCTTGCCTTTATGCCCGCACGCAAGAGCCGTCGCCGCATCCAACGCCCCGCGTCAGGTCTTCCTGATGTTGAAGGGTGGCGTCCGAAACTTCACCCTTCCGAAAGCCTCGACAGGGCCTTTTTCAGCAGGTGCCATCAAATTGAGCAGGAGATTCTTGGGCGAGTAGCTTACGAGAAGCGCTTCAACGAACAAAATTTCGATTCAGGCTGGATCGTGGAGGAGATCATCCGCGAGGCATTGCGGGAACTGCTACCGAATCGGTACTCAGTCAGGACTGGATCCTTAAGCGACAGTAAGGGCTACTCGGCAGGCGATTGTGATGTGGTGATATTTAACGACGAGTGGTTTCCTGCGGTGAAAGCCGGTCCAAGTAAGGATTCCCGCAAGGTCTACCTACCCATAGAAGGGGCGTACGCCGTCCTTGAGGTTAAACAATCCCTCACCCGCAAGAGCCTCGAAGATGCGATGCGCAAGCTCGTGACATGCCACCGCCTATTCCGACCGCGCGTGGCCTTTGACCGACTGGTTGAAAACGATACCAGGAACGCCTGCACCCATTGGGTGTCGAATCCGCTATTCTCTGCGGTCGTTGCAGCAGACCTTGGGGATGGACTGGATAGAGACAAAGCGGTCGAGCACTTCATCCGGATTAACCAACTGCTGCCACGTCAGAACGTAGTGCGAGCACTGTGTATACTCGGCCACGGCACCATTTCGTGGGCATATCGACCCACCTCCTCGAATCCTTCGGTGCAGCTTAAGGATCTGGCATCCGCCACCTTCGCAATGGACGATCGCTACTCAGAGCTAATGCCGGTATACGGCAACACGGAGCCTGAAGATTCGCCCTTTTATGATCTGGCACAAGGGCTGATGAACCATTGTTTCACGCAGGTTCTAGGCCCCGAAAACGTTACTGTTCACTACGGCCGTTCGTCGGGGGGACGGATCCCAAGCACCGAGGGGGCCACCCTCAAGCCTGATCGGATCATGCTGGACTCCCTTGAAGATGTCTGCATAGGAAAGCATGTTTGCACCGAGCACGCCTACGAATCTCACCCACCCTTAAGCAAGACTAGCGAAATGGGAAATGCCCGCTTATTGGGTGGGATACAACGCAGTCAGGACGGAGCGACCCATCATGTGATTTGAAATCCTGCTCGTTTACACGCGGAAGAGGGCGCCTGTCGATCTCCCCAACCTCTTCGCGCGACACACACAGAAAACTTCACAATAAATAGATGTCCTTCTCTGGGCCGTCTGCCAAAATGATTTTGAAATGACCGCTAGGCGCCATTTCATACAACAAGGCGGCCAGTTTTATTGAACGATTGATGGCGTCGGTCCGGCTGCTGTCCTGCTCAACTGCCAGCCGAGTTAAGGCAGCGTCGGTGGCGCCACTGAGGTTGACGGTAACTTTGACGAGCCGGGGCCTGCTGGCTTCGCTCATAGATACGAGCACCTGTATCGGCTAATGAATGAATGAATCGAGCGGCGGGCCAAGGTAATCTCCTAGGTGGGGTTGCAGGGGTCGCTGTGGCCATACAGATAGAGACATCGTCCCTGATTGGGAATAATGCTTCCACAAAAGATGGCGTGTTGATTAAGTTGATCGTCTTCGAGACTGACGGCCGTGTCAATAGCGTCGAATTCAGGAATGAAACTGAGGAAGTCCGCGAGCCTTTCGCCAACTCCGAGGGCTCCCCCGAGCGTGGGCGCCTTGAAGGGGATGTGGACGACGTATCGCGATTCTGCTGAGAGATCTATGAGCGGTAGTGGGCGCTGGGTCGCGGTTGGCGAGATCGCATTCCTTGGCGGCGGGCCACTTGCGTAGCGTGCGTCGGTCACGTTTTGACTCCTTGGACTCATTGCGGTGGTCGGGGTACGGGTGTCGGCGGGGGACCTCACCCGCACCCCGACTGGTGCTGTCGTACGCACCTGCCCTCGCGGCCCTTGCGGCGAGCACGAGACCAGGGCCGTCCCCGTACGACGTTGGGTAGTCAACCGGCGACCGGTCGTACGTCGCGCCTGCCCTGGTAGACCCCTCGTGAACGTCTAGGGCCTTGGTGATACGTCCCGTGACGGCCTTGCAGCGTCCCGTCCGGCAAACGTCCAATAGAGATATGAATGAACGTCTGCGGACGGTGATGGTGCGGCGGGGCGTCGCGGTTGAGGACCTGGCGAGTGAGTGTGGCGTCGACCCGAAGACCGTCGAGCGGTGGATCAGCCTGGGGCGAGTCCCGCATCGGCGGCATCGGTGGGCGACGGCGCGGCGGCTGGGTGCGGAAGAGGCGTACCTTTGGCCTGACGTGCTTGCCTCCGTCGCTGCCAAGCGTGGTGAGGCGAGTCAGGCAGAGTTGATCGAGGTCTTTCCGGACCGGGCATCGGTTCCGCGTGAGACGTGGCTACGGCTGCTCTCGGAGGCGCAGGAACGGGTAGACGTGCTGGTCTTCTCAGGGACCTTCTTCGCACAGATACAGCCACGGGTCGCCCGGATGCTGGCTGATCGTCTGTCAGCCGGGGTGCAGGTCCGGCTCTGCTTCGGCGACCCGAACAGCGACGCGGTGACCGTTCGGGATCGGGAGGAGGGCTTGGGCGGCACGCTCGCGGCGAAGATCCGGGCGTCGCTGACGTACTACCGGGAAGTCGCGGGGATGGACGGCTGCGAAATCCGGCTACACCCGACCACGCTCTACAACAGCCTGTTCCGGTACGACGACGAGATCCTGACGAACCCACACGCGTACGGCGAGGCTGCCAGCGCCAATCCGACCTTCCATCTCCGTAAAGTCGACGGTGGCAGCCTGTTCGATCACTATGTGAGCAGCTTCGAACGGGTGTGGGCTACCGCGATGCCATGGCTGGGTACGGAGGTCTGAGCGTGGGACGAGTCGAGTACTGGAACGACCCGAACGCACCGAAGGCGAACACGCTGGTGCCGGCATGCGGCGTCCTCGCGGTCAACGACCAGGGCGCCATCCTGCTCCAGCGGCGGCGGGACACCGGCCAATGGGCGCTGCCCATGGGCAAGATGGAGATCGGCGAAACCCCGTCAGAGTGCGCGGTTCGGGAGACTCGGGAGGAGACCGGCGTTGATGTCGAAGTGACCGGCATTCTTGGCATCTATTCCGACCCTGGCCACATCGTGGCTTATTCGGATGGTGAGGTGCGTCAGGAGTACGAGGTGACACTCCTGGGTCGTCCAGTAGGAGGTACTCCGGCACCAAACGATGAGGCGAGCGAGGCTCGCTGGTTTCGACCTCGTGAACTGGCTGATCTGGACATCCACCCTACAATGCGGCGACAGATCGATGATTATCTCGCTGGCCGCATGCCCTTGGTTGACTGAGTGCATTGTCACGGGATAGCTCAGATTGGAAGGGGGAGGGCTAAGGCAGTAACTTAGAGGTCGCCACAATCACTTGTTCGGCAATGAAGCGCATCAACGGCACTTCCGCCACTAGTTCGGCGTCATGGGAGAAGGGTATAAAGCGTCCTTTGGCGCCTTCCTTGCTGTGAACCAAAGCATTCCGCGTCTTGTAAATTCGTCGACCGAGAGCCCCGAACACCTCCTCGGTGTTTCTCGCTGCCAGATCTACTGTATCGCCGGCCGAGAAACCCACTACTTCATTGGCGTAACGCGGTACCAGTTTCGGTTCAAAATGGTTGAGATCATCAACGAGCTGCGCAAGATTGACGTATCTCCGCAGAGTGAGTCGGAGTGCTGCCTGCTCATTGATGACTAGCTCATCGTCGCGCAATTGCACGGCCTTGCTAATTCGTCGAATCAGTTGTCGCACATCTTGTTTCCGCCGGTAGGAGAAACCAGGGGAGGTGATGATATTTTGAATCTGCTCGGTCAGATCTTCTTGGAATATGTTTTCGAACCAGTGTTCAGCAACGTGATAATACGACAGATACTGCAGCATGGGACTGTCGGCCGAGACCCCTAGTTGATAGTGATGCACAAGGTCGGCCACGTACTGGCGCCTGGGGCCGTCGAGTTCGTCGACGGACGACCTCCTCACCCTGCTGATTTTGGAAGACTCAAACAAGTGATCGAGGCTAAGTTGTGGCATGACCGCAACATCGAGATTATAACCAACATGAAAGAAAAATGCATCAACGAATGGCTTCCATGAAGCCTCGCTGCGTGGTGTCGACGACACAACGCGCAAAGTCCGGGCACGCGATGCCCGCCTGAATATCATGAGGGTGTCGAGTGGGTCACTCGGATGTCGATTCCCTGGGATCGGCATCCAGAAAGCGCGCCGCCAGCGGGGGCCGATACGTTCTTGCATCTTGGAAATTAGGCGAATGGTGAACGGCGCACTCGCTGGCCCAAGCTCATAAGCCAGCCCAGAGCGCGCATCTTCTAATCGAAATTCCTCTCCTGGCTGGCGCGGCCCCCAAGCGGATTTCCCCCCAAACTGCACAAGCACCTCGTAGCTGCCTGGCGTGACGACACATGCCTCATTGATTTCCTTGTGCTGACTCAATTCGTTTACAATTTGTTCGATGTCGGTCACCGGAACCGGTGCCAGAGTATTGCGACGGCCGTCGAAGATGAATGCTTCGTTCTCTACATGCGCCTCGCTGCTCAATGTCGTCGAAATCAGTCGAACGGCATCGTCCACCGAAATCTCCATGCCGGCCCTTCATTTCCATCGCTGCCCACTGTGGCCACGTAGTTTAATCACCAGGCTCGGTGCTACGTATAGCCCTGTAGCATTCGCGTCAGACGTGGCCGACATAACGGGCAATTATTGTCAAATGGGACGAGACGCACGTGTGTGGATATTGTCCTACAGCTCTTCGCGAGCGAGGGCGGTGGCGAGTTCGGCCATGCTGCCGATGATGGCTTCGGCTTTGGCGAGGCGGGTGCGTTTGCCTCGTTTGTTGGCGTACCCGATGGCGGTGACCCGGGCGGCCTGGGCGGCTTCGACATCGCTCTCGGAGTCGCCAACGAGGACGCACTTTTCAGGGTCGGCGTGCAGCTCGCGGAGGGCGGCGAGGACCGGTGCCGGGTTGGGCTTCATCTGGTCCGGCTGGCCATGGGCGCGACCGACGATCGGGTCTACGTAGTCGGTGAGGCGTCGGGCGGTGAGGTAGGCGCGTACGGCTTCGGCGGAGTTGTTGGAGACGATGGCGACGCGTCGGCCGGTTTGGTGGGCGGTGACGATGACTTCGCGTGCGTACGGGGTGGGTTCGGCGGTGGCAGCCGCGGTGACCTCTGCGGCTCGGAGTGCGTCGTCGATGCGGCGGGTGATGGTCGGTTGGTTCAGGGTGGCGGTGAACCGGAGCACGGCCAAGGGGTCGGCCTCGGTCTGGATGTGCTCGGGGAGGGTCACGCCCTGGTCGACGAGCAGGCGGCGCAGCTCGGTCGCGACGGTGGGGGCGGGGTAGTTGGCGAAGATGCTGCACACGGGGCCGTCGAAGTCGAGCAGTACGTAGCGGCTCCGGTCGGCGATGGTGCGCAGGTTGGTGCGGGTCACGATGTGTACTCGCGGGCGATGGTGCGCCACATGCTGTCGAACCAGGCGCGGGCCTGCTCGACGTAGAGGGCGTCGTTGGAGGAGTCCTCGTCGCTGGGCGTGAACGGGAAGAGGATGGCGTCCTTGCCCATGGCGTCGTAGATCGCGAGGGGCTTGCCGTCGATGGTGACGGTGTGTTCGACGACGGGGTAGAAGCCGAAGAAGGCTTCTTCCTCGTTGATGACGAACAGCTTGAACAGTGGGGCGGCCTTGTGGACGCGTACCTCGGTTGATGCGCTCTTGACCAGGCCGAGGTCTGCGAGTTCCTGGACGGCGTCGATGACGGCCTGAATGGACCGGTCGGTGATGCGTTGGGCGCGGGCGCGGATGGCGGGGTCGTCGGCCTGGTCCTCGGCGCGGCAGGGGATCGCCATCGGGGCGGTCATGTCGGAGAGGAGGATGCGGAGCTGGATCGACTCCGGGGTGAGCCGTCCGATGCGTACCTTGTCCAGGGTTTCCTGGATCGCGTTGTAGAGGGTTTCACCGGAGAAGCCGGCGAAGTCGATGGTGACGTGGGTGGCTTCGAAGGCGCGTTCAACGTGGGGGCGTAGTCCGACGGGGCGTTCGGTGTTGGCGCGGACGAAGGTGCCGCTGCCCTGGCGGGTGACGATCAGCCGTTCCTCTTGCAGCTTGCGGAGGGCGGCTTTGATCGTTTCGCGGGCGACGCTGAACCGCTCGACCAGGTCGTGCTGCGAGGGCAGCTTCTCGCCGGGGGCGAACTTGCCGGTCTTGATCTCGGCGCGCAGGGCTGCCGCGATCTGCTGTGACGGTGTCCGGGGGTCGTCGGGGTCAAGACTCATGCGCGGACGATACCGCTGACTAGCCAAGCTAGGAAAGTTTTCGATCTATCTCTTGACATGGCTAGCCAAGTCGACCTACCTTTGATCCACACCGCTTGGCTAGTCAGGATAGCCAGGCAGATAGTGGAGGTCTGAGCAGATGGCTCTCAGGGGCGGAACGAGATTCTCGGTCCGGTGTGAGGACGTGTTCCCGGCGGGGTGCGCGTTGGTGCCCGAGTCGATGGGCGAGGTGGAGGACTACGACGAGAAGACTGGCCGGCGGTCCCCGGCCAAGGACAAGGTGACCGGCCAGCGGGTGTGGCAGGTGAAGGTGATGGACCTGGACCCGGAGTTGGGGAAGCGGTCGCGGGAGACGACGGTGAAGATCTCGGCTGACTACCAGCCGGCGGCCCCGACCGGTGCCTACTTCGAGCAGGTGGAGTTCGACGGGATGACGGTCACGCCGTACGTGGCCAACAACGGTCGGATGGCGTACTCGCTGCGGGCGACCGGGATGCGCGCTCCGGCGGGCGTGACGAGCAGGGCGGCGGCGTAGCCGCATCAGGTACGGGCGGGGCTGTCTGGTCTTGGCGGACGGCAGCCCCGCCCTCTGTCTTCCCCTTCCCCCATCTCTGAGGAGAGGTTCCAACGTGTCCAAGCGTAGGCGCCAGCCTGCCCAAAAGCGGGTGCGGTGCGGCGTGTGCCAGGCAAATTACGACCCGACCAACGGCGGCACGGATGGCCGTTGCCCGCTCTGCGTCGACCAGCTTGTCCTTCCGCTGCCTCCGGTTCGGGATGCCTCGGGCCGGTTCGTGTCCCTGCGGGGTGGCCGATGATCGGGCGGCGGCCTCGGGGCCAGGTGGTGATGACCACGGGCGGGGACTTCGTGGTGTTCCGGCCGAAGCGGTTCGAACTGCCCGTCTGGGCGGTGATCCTCGGCCTGCTCGCCCGCTGGACCGGCAAGGCTGTCTGGTGGTGCCTGCGGCACCCGATCGCCACCACCTCAACCTGCTTCGTCATCGCGGTCTACATCGACTACGGCTGGTCCGGTCTGCTGGTGCCACTGGTCCTGGCCGGCGCGGGCTCGGCGGTCTGGCGGTGGAAGCACGAACCGTCCTGGTGGACCTGGTTGGCGGGGCCGTTGCTCGGCCGGTTCCGGCAGGCGTTCGTCTACCGGCGGGTCTGGCGTGAAGCCATGACGCTGTGCGGGCTGGCCAGCACGTACGACCATCAGACCGTCCTACCCGAACTGCTGTCGGTGCGGTCAGACCAAGCACTCGACGTGCTGACGATCCGGATGGTGCGCGGCCAGACCCCGACCGACTTCCAACGGGTGACCGCGAACCTGGCGTACGCGTTCGGCCGGCGGTACGCACGGGTGTACTCGGAACGGCCCGACGATGCCCCGACCCGTACCGGCCGCTGGGCGTGGCTGCTGCGGCTCGTCGACCGGATGCGGTTCCGGGACCGCCCGACGGTGGTCTACCTGGTCCTGGTGCGTACGGATGCGCTGCGGACGATCGTGCCGCCGTTCCCCGTACCTGCGGTGCCGGACTTCACCGCGCTCCCGCTGGCACGGCGGGAAGACCTGCGTACCTGGTGCCTGCATCTGCTCGCCACTCACGTCCTGGTGGGCGGCGCAACTCGGCGCGGTAAGGGCTCGGTGCTCTGGTCCCTCGTCCGTTCCCTCGCTGGCGGGGTCGCCTCGGGGCTGGTTCGGCTGTGGGTGATCGACCCGAAGGGCGGGATGGAGTTCGCGTTGGGGCGGCCGATGTTCGCCCGGTTCGCCTGCAAGTCCTTCGAGGCCATGGCGGACCTGCTCGACGAAGCCGTAGCGGTGATGCGGGAGCGGCAGACCAGATTGGCGGGCAACGTCCGGGTGCACACCCCGACCGTGGCTGACCCCCTGGTCGTGGTCGTCATCGACGAGATGGCCGCTTTGACCGCGTACCTGCAAGACGGGGAACTGCGTAAGCGCATCGCCGCCTCGCTGGGAATACTCCTGTCCCAGGGTGCCGGCGTCGGTGTCCTGGTCGTGGCCGCGTTGCAGGACCCACGCAAAGAGGTGCTGCCGTTCCGGGACCTGTTCCCGACCCGGATCGCGCTCGGCCTGACCGAGGAATCCCAGGTGGACATGATCCTCGGTGACGGCGCACGCGACCGGGGAGCACTCGCTGACCAGATGCCGCGCTGGGCGAAGGGTGTCGGCTACGTCATCCTCGACGGCACCCCGGAACCGATGCGGGTCCGCTTCTCCTACCTGACCGACGAGCAGATCCGGGACATGGCGCGCGAGTACCCCGCCCCGGCCGATGCGGCGGACATCCTCGCCCAGGTCGGCCGGGAGACCGCCACCGAACCCATCCGCGTCCCGTTGCCGCGGCGGCCGGTGGCTGGGCCGCTGATCCCGGACACGTTGCTGAACCTCCTCAACCGCGACACCGACAAGCGGGGAGGTGAGCCGCGGTGACCACCACCCCGAACGCCCGGCGCTTCTACCGACTCCGCGCACCGAACGGCACCGACCCCGACACTGCCGTCTCCGTACGCGTCGACCCCGACCGGCCCGACCCGTACCCCGTCTACCTCGCCGTCGGCGGCGGCCGGCGACGCATGTACCTCACCGCCGACGAAGCGTGGACCCTCTGGCGCTGCCTCTCCGAAGCCGTCGTAACCCTCGGCGACCCACCCGACCACATCCACACCACCATCCGACCGGCCGGGAGGTAACCAGCCATGACACCCCTCAACCGACTCCCATACCTGGTCAACCTGATGCGCCGGCCGCTACGAATTTGGCTCGTCGGCCCACCCGACCAGGCTGCCGCCGCACTCCAGGGCATCGCTCACCTGGTCCTCCGGCGCCGGGACATGAACGGCCGACGCATCCGCATCCACATCACCATCCGCACCCGTCCCACCGGGGGTGACCGATGATCCGCCAACGCGCAGAGAACGCGGTCAAGGTGCTGATCCTGCTCGCCATCGGCGGCATGGCCGGGGCCGCCGCCTTCACCCACGTACATGACCTGACCGTCGCCCACGGCCAGCCCAACTGGATCGGCTGGGCCAACGCCGTAGCCGTCGAACTCATGGCCATCTACCTCGGCCTGGAAATCCGCTCCCGGCGTCGTACCGGTCGGCCGGTCGGGTTCGTCGGCGTCCTCCTCGTCGCCTTCTCCCTGCTCTCCCTCGCCGCCCAGGTCGCCGAAGCCGAACCGACCGTCTGGGGCTGGGTCGTCGCCGCCGTCCCCTCCCTCGCCTTCCTCGCCCTGGTCAAGGTCGTCCTGTCCAGCGCTCCCGCTGCTCCTGTCATCGCCGACGATGAGGGCCTGCCTGCCGTCAACGAACCCGAACCGGAACGCGTCGCGGTCGACCCGGAACCGGTACGGGAACCAGCCGTGTACGCGCCCGTCGCTCCACCTGCACGGTCCGCTGCCTCGGCGGTGCTGCCTCCGCTGGGCGTGGTCCATCCTGCCCGGCCCAACGTCGTCGGGGTGATCCGATGACCGCCCCGACCCTGCCCGGCCTCGAACCGGCCGCCACACCCGAACCTCCCCGCCCCGGATCGCGAGCGGCCAGGATGGCGCTCCCTCGCTCCATCGACGTACTCCGGGACATCGCCACCGAGTACGGCGTCTGCATCCGACCACTCCCCATGCGACGAACCGACCTCGACAGCGGACTGACCGAGGTCATCGACCTGCCCTGCGGGGCAATCCGTGAGGACAAGTGCCCGCCGTGCGCGAAGAAGAATCGACGGCTGCGGCAGGCGCAGATCCGGGAAGGCTGGCACCGATCCGACGAACCCTCACCGCCACCCGAACCAGCGACGGAGGAACAGAAAGCCCTGATCGTGCTGCGGGCGCACTTCGAGTTTGCCCGAGACGAAGCCGTCCGCTCGTCCCAGTGGGACCAGGTCGCCGACCTCGACGAAGCCATCCAAGAGGTGGAAGAGGCCATCGCGGCGGAAGGACTACGCGGCCGAGTCGGACCACCGCACCACGTCGACGGTGACGACCAGGCCGACGACGACAACGGCCCCCGGCGCAAGCGCTCGACCAGGCGGCGGCAGGACGCACCCGACCTACCCCGCCGCAAGGTCGAAACCCGCACGCTCGGCAAGACCTACAAGGCACCGGACGGCACCACCTACCAGCCGTCGATGTGGCTGACCCTCACCCTCGACTCCTACGGCCCGGTCCTCTCCGACGGCACCCCCGTCAACCCCGACCGGTACGACTACCGCCGAGCAGCCTGGGACGCGGTCCACTTCCCCCGACTCCTCGACCGGTTCTGGCAGAACCTCCGACGCTGCGAAGGCTGGAACGTCCAGTACGCCGGCTGCGTCGAGCCGCAACGACGCCTCGCCCCCCACGCACACTTCGCCATCCGGGGCACCATTCCTCGCGACACCCTCCGCACCGTGGCAGCGGCGACGTACCACCAGGTGTGGTGGCCGAGCGTGGACGTACAGCTCTACCACCGCAACCGGCTCCCGATCTGGGACGAAGAAGCCTCGGCCTGGGTCGACCCGGACACCCGGCAACCACTGGCCACCTGGACCGAAGCCCTCGACGCACTCGACCAGGATGAAGAAGCCGAACCCGTACACGTCGTCCGGTTCGGCTCCCAGGTCGACGCACGCGGCGTCATGCCCGGCACGCAGGATGCCGAACGCACCATCCGGTACGTCACGAAATACATCACCAAAGCCACCGGCGACTGCCACAAGATCACCACCGACCGGCAGCAACGCCACCTCGACCGGCTCTGGCACCAACTCCAGATCACACCCTGCACCGACCGGTGCCCCAACTGGCTCCTCTACGGCATCCAGCCGAAGAAGGCACACGCCAAGCTCAAGCCCGGCCGCTGCAAAGGCAAGGTCCACCAACGGGAAACCCTCGGCATCGGCGGCCGGCGCATCCTCGTCTCCCGCGACTGGTCCGGCAAGACCCTCGCTGACCACAAGTACGACGCTCGCGCCTGGGTCAAGGCGCTTCTCGGAGTCACCACCGATCTCGCCGGGGTCGAGCACGCCCAGGGCGCCACCGTCGAACGGGTCCGGCACGCCTGGGAACTCGCCCGACCACACGACCCCGACGTGACACCCCTCGCCCACCGGCTCATGCGCTCCATCTCCGAACGCGCCCGGTGGCGCTCCGAACTCCTCGCGGCCAAGGACCGAGCGGCCCAGGAGTCGACCAGCGCTACACCGATCTTGGCGACGGCGTGACGGGGGAGGGGCGCACCATGAACGGGAACAACGAGCTGTGGTCGGTAGAGGACGTGTCCGCCTACCTGCGGATACCTGTTGAGACGCTGTACCGCTGGCGCAAGGTCCGATACGGGCCTCCAGCCGCGCGGGTCGGTCGACACCTGCGTTACGACCCGGCGGACGTACGGTCCTGGGTCAAGAAGCAGGTGGCGGCCTGATGGCACACATCGAGGACCGCTGGTACAAGGTCATGCGGCACCCGGACGGGCGACGGGAACGGGTCAAGACCGAGTTGTTCGGCAAGGGCCTGCGATATCGAGTCCGCTACGTCGGGCCGGATGGCAGGGAGCACAAGAAGTCGTTCCCTGACCGCGCCAAGCGTGATGCCGAAGCCTTCCTGGTCTCGACGGAGACGGACAAGCTACGCGGCTCCTACATCGACCCGACCGCCGGACGCCTGACCTTTCGTGTGTACGCCGAAGAGTGGCTACGGACTCGCTCGTTCGATGAGTCGACCCGCGAGACGACAGAGTTCCGGGTCCGGAAGCACCTGCTGCCGTTCTTCGGTGATCGGCAGTTGGCAGCGATCAAGCCGGGGCATGTGCGCGAGTGGGACCGGAGCATGGTCGGCGTGCTCGCCCCGGCCACTCGTGCCGTGGTCTTCGCGCATCTCCGTACGATCCTCGGCGCGGCCGTCGATGACGAGCGCATCGCCAAGAATCCCTGCTCGGCAAAGTCGGTGACCCCACCAAGGCCGGTTGTGCGTCGGGTGGTGCCGTGGAAGCTCGACACTGTTTCGGCAATCCGGCAGGGCCTCGCCGAGCGATACCGCCCCTCGGTTGACCTGGGCGCCGGGTGTGGCATGCGCCAGGGAGAGATCTTCGGACTCTCGCCCGACGATGTCGACTTCGATGGCGGCTGGATCCACGTCGTTCGGCAAGTGAAGATCGTCCGGTACCGGCTGGTGCTCGGGCTACCCAAGAACGACCGCGACCGCCGGATCCCGCTACCTGCCAGCGTCGCCACAGTCCTGCGCGCTCACTTCGACGCCTTCCCTCCGGTCGAGGTAACCCTTCCGTGGGAGGACCCGGCCAGCGACGAAAAGGTCACTCTCCGCCTGGCGCTCACGACCACCCGCCGGAACGTCATCAAGCGGAACACGTTCGACGAGAAGAACTGGCGTCCGGCGCTCATCGCGGCCGGGTTGGCTCCGTCGAGGTCGACCGGCATGCACGCGCTCCGACACTTCTACGCATCAGCCCTGTTGGACGCGGGGGAGAGCATCAAGGCTCTGGCTACCTACCTTGGGCACTCCGACCCCGGTTTCACACTGCGGGTCTACACCCACCTGATGCCGGCCAGCGAGGAGCGCACCCGGCACGCGATCGATGATCTGTTCGCCCCGGCTCCGGAGGTCGACAACCTCCCGGACGATGGTGAGGAGCAGGCGTGACGCCCTGGCGACGCCCTGACGCTGCCGCTGGCGGATTCCGTTGCTGTTCAGAGGCCGTGTACGTGGCAGAATCCGGCGTACAGGTCGACTCGTCCGTCGCCCACCTGGTCGGGCGCCCCACCCGGCGCTTGACCTGGCATTTCGTCTGGTGTCGCTGGTCGTCACCGGTCATCGTTAGTCAGCATCTGACGACCCAGGAACGGCCCAGACGGCCCAGCGACTGCCCGAGGTTCAGGGCCGGAGCAGCGGGGTTAAGAGGCTCATCCTGGCTCCCGGTCGGGCCACCGCCGCCTCGGTCACGTTGGTAGTCGGGTCTGGACTGCTGGTTGGTGCCTGCTTGCACGGCGTCTCCGGCTGCCATCGTTGTGGCTGGAGGACGACGTTTGACGGTGTCTTGTGCTCCCTATCTGCCCCACGCCGCCATGGGCCTGGGGCGTGCCCCGCCCTGCTCACGGCTCCGCAGTGGGGCCACCGAGAGCCAAACAGGCGTTGTCGTCAGCCGGCCGGCGGGCTCTAGGTGCATCTTCGGTCCTGTTGCTTTCCGTGTGCGCTGACATACCATCCTGTGATGGTGGCGGGCGAGCTACGACAGCAGACCGGCAGCATTGGCGTAGATCGAGCTAAGCGATGGCTGAACTACTCGACCCGTGTTGCGTCGATATACACAAACACTGACAAGGTGTTTAAGGACCTGCTGCATTTTCAGTGGCCCTACGGTGGTCAAGGCTTCAGCTTTGACTTGGGGGGCAAGTTGCGTGGCGGCACTCTGCATGACATGTCATTCATGGCGGAGGTCAAAGCGTATCGCTACGAGATGGACTCGGCCACGGAGTACCGGAAATTCATCGCCGAATGTTACGTAGCCTTCCAAGAGAAGCCAGACCGGTGCGATAACCTCCTATGGTTATCTTGGGCGCCCTTTCAAGCGCAAAGCTGGCATAAACATCGGAGTGCAGAGTCCATTAAAAAGCATCTTCTTCACGCTGACAACGTTTTTCGGGTATTCGGGACGGAATCGGCGGAGGAAGCACAAGAAAAACTAGACGCGCAAGTCATATATGAGTTGACCAATCGCCTGTGGCTGCTGACACTTTGTGATGAGCAAGAAGGTTTAGTAATCACGAGCGATCACTACCAGCGGGTTATGGCGTTCATGGGCATCGGGGAGGAGTCCCAATGAGCGGCGAATTCAGCGAGGCACTGCGTCATGCGCTTGATTTCGACACGCCGGATCGACGTATCGACTCCTTGAAAACCAGCGTCAGCAACTTTCTGCGATCCGGCGATCCGTCTGCCCGCGTCAGGAAGACCGAATACTTCAACCACACGTTCGCGCCTGACCTAGTGCTAACCTGGCCGGATGAGAAGCGGGAGAGGCTGGTCTTCCTGCGTACTAATCCGAACCCAGAATGGCTAGCAGCCGACCTCAAAGTCATCGCACCTAGCCACCCGATTATGCTCACGCTGGATGACTCCGGGTCCGAACGGGATTCAACCGCTCATGAACGCTTGGTGATGGCTGCGAAGGAGGCGCGGGCCCTAATCACGGATCCAGATGCGATCGAGGAGTTCGTGTCCCCTCGCGTCCCGATCACTTCGGTACTTACGAACGCCGTAATCCGTGGCGGCTTGGGTCTAGCCTCGGTCTTTCATGAGTGATTGATCTTGGTTGGTGGTGTGCCGTTAGTGGTCTTTCTGCTGGTGGGCATGGTGGTGACCCGGCGTGTGGCC